>JAEWAU010000101.1 GCA_023391535.1 Bacillota bacterium
CGCGGGGGAGGCCGGGGGGGCGCGCCTGCGCGCGGCGGTGGATGAACACTGCTGGAACGGCGAATGGTACGCGCGCGGCTTTTACGACGACGGCCAGCCTTTGGGCGTGCGCGAGCAGAGCGAATGCCGCATCGATTTGCTGCCCCAGAGCTTCGCGGCCGTCTGCGCGCTGCCCGACGCGGCGCGGCGCAAAAGCGCGCTCGATTCCGTGATGCGCCTTCTGGTGGACGACCGCCTGCGCCTGACGCGCCTGTTCGACCCGGCGTTCGACCGCGGCGGCCAAAACCCGGGCTATATCCGCTCCTACCCGCCCGGCATCCGCGAAAACGGCGGTCAGTACACCCACGGCGCCGTGTGGGCCGCGTGGGGAATGCTGGCCGACGGCCGGCCCGAGGACGCTTTGCGCATCCTCTCGTATATAAACCCCGCGCTCCGCGCGCGGGAGCCGGAGAGTGCGCGCACCTACCGGCTGGAGCCCTACGCGCTGGCGGCGGATATCTACACGAACCCCTCCTGCGAGGGGCGCGGCGGCTGGAGCCTTTATACCGGCGCGGCGGGGTGGTATTACCGCACGGTGGCGGAGGCGCTGCTGGGCATCCGCATCGGGGAGCGCGGCGTGGCGCTTGCGCCCTGCCTGCCCGCCGAATGGCCGGGGTTCGAGGCCGCGCTTTGCTGGCGCGGCACCAAAGCGCATATTCTGGTGCGCCGCGGGGAGGAAAAGGGCCTTGCGGTGGACGGCTCCTCCGCGCGGGAGATCCCGCTCGACGGCGGCGCGCACGAGGCGGTGCTGATTATCTGATTCCAAAACGGAAAGAGGGCCGGGATTTCGGAAATTTTCCGATCTCCCGGCCTTTTTTGTACCTCTGCGTTTTTCAGCCGTTTTCGGGCTGTTCCGGCGCTGCTTCCCTGTACATATCCAGAAAGCTGTGCCGTTCGCGGCCCTGCCGCCAGCCGATGACGGCGTCGAGGTTCACGTTGTGGATGCTCGTGAAGATATTGCGGTCGATGGCCGGGTCGAGCTGGCGGAGCTGCTTCACGAGCCGCTTCATCTCGAACCGCTTGGAATCGCCGCCGCCCCCGCCGAACACGCAGTTTTCCGTCAGGCGGCAGGCGCACTGGATAAACGACAGGCCGTTGTAGCGCCGCCACGCGAGGATATCCTCCTCGCGTACCATATACAGGGGCCGTATCAGCTCCATGCCCGGAAAGTGCTCGCTGTGGAGCTTGGGCATCATCGTCTTGACCTCGGAGCCGTAGAACATGCTCATGAGGATGGTTTCCACCACATCGTCGAAGTGGTGCCCGAGCGCGATCTTGTTGCAGCCGAGCTTTTGCGCCTCGTGGTACAAATAGCCCCGGCGCATCCGCGCGCACAGGTAGCACGGCGTGCCCTCAACGCCCGCCACCACGTCGTAAATATTTGTGGAAAACAGGTGGATGGGCAGCTCGAGCAGCTGTGCGTTTTCCAGCACCAGCGCGCGGTTGATCTCGTTATAGCCCGGGTCCATCACCATGTATTCGGCCTCGAAGGGGAACTCGCTGTACTTTTGCAGATGCTGCATGCACTTGGCCATGAGCATGGAATCCTTGCCGCCCGAGATGCACACGGCGATTTTATCCCCCGGCTGAATGAGCCGGTATTCTTTTATAGCGGCGATGAACCGCAGCCAGATCTCCTTGCGGAATTTTTTGACGATGCTCGTTTCCACGTCCTGCGCTTTGGACATCCGCTTTTCCCCCTTTCCCTTTACCGCGCGGCGGCTTTCAGGCACGCGTCGAACTGCGCGAGAAACTCCTCGATCTCCTCCGGCGTGGTCTGGCGCCAAAGGCTGATACGCAGCGTGGAGAGGGCGCGCCTGCGGTCGCGCGTGAGGGCGTACACCGGGCGCGACACTGTGCCCGGCGCGCAGCAGGCCGATTTCGTGGCCACGCACACGCCGCGTTTCCCGAGTTCCTCCCGCACCGCCTCGGCTTTGGCCGAAAGCAGGCTTATATTGAGGATATACGGGCTGGCGGTTTCCGGGCTGTTGAGCACCACGCCCGGGCGCGGCAGCGCCGCGCGCAGGCGGCGGTTCAGCGCCGCTGCCGCTTTTTCGCGCTCCCCGCGCGCGGCGAGCGCGAGCGAAAGCGCCTGCTGCGCGGCGGCGATGAGCGCGAGCGGGGGCGTTCCGCTGCGAAACGGCGTGGTGGAAAGCCCGCCGCTTATCTGCGGCTCGAGCAGCACGCCGTGTTTTTTGAGCAGCACGCCGCTGCCGCCCAGGCCCCCGAACTTGTGCGGCGCGAAGGTGAGCAGGTCGGCCGCGCGCAGGTCTTTTTCCACGGGCAGTTTGCCCACGGCCTGCGTGGCGTCCACATGCAGCAGGCAGTGGGGCAGCGCGTGCGCAAGCTCCGCCGCAGCCGCGGTATCCTGCCGCACGCCGAGCTCGCTGTCCGCCGCGCAGACGCACACGAGGATGGTATCCTCGCGCAGCAGGCCGCGCAGCGCGTTTTGGTCCACGCTCCCGTCCTTGCCCGCCGGCGCGTATTCCACCTCGAAGCCCTGCGCCTGCAGCGCCTGGAGCGGGCCGTCCACCGAGGAATGCTCGAGCATGGTGGAAACGATGTGCCGGCCGAACTTGGCGTAGTGCTGCGCCGCGCCCTTGATGGCGAGATTGTTCGATTCGGTGGCGCCGGAGGTGTAGATGATCTCGTCCTCCCGCACGCCCAGCAGAGCCGCCATGCCGGCGGCGGCCTCATCCAGGCGCGCCTTCGCCGCCAGGCCCAGCGGGTGCGGGGAATTGGGGTTTGCCGGGAAAGCGCGCTCGGTTTCGCAGAAGGTTTGGAGCACCGCCTCCTCCGCGGGGGTATCGGCGGCGTAATCGAGATAGATCATGGCGGGAAATCCTTTCGCGGCCGGTGCGGCCAAAGCGGACGGGGGCGGCCCGGCCGCCGAAGCCCGAAAAAGGGGTGCTGCAAACCGCGCGGCCGCGCATGTTGCAACACCCCCGAACCCGAAAAGCGCTGTTTTGCGCCGGAACGGCTTCGCTTTACCGGTTGTTGTTCTGGTCCTCGTAGCGGTTATAGTGCCGGATGGGATTCGCTCCGTCCCCCGAATTCAGGCTCGAATTCGAGCCGGAAGGATGGAACGGGCGCGGGCTGCGGTCGCCGGGGCGCGAGGGGCGGTCCGAACGGTCGAACCGGCCGGGGAATTCGCGGCGCGGCGGGCGCGGTTCTTCCGGCTCCGCCGCCATGCCGTCGAGCTCGATGAGCGCGGCGCGGCGCGAAAGGTTGAGCCTGCCCTGGCTGTCGATCTCCTCGAGCTTTACTTTGATCTCGTCGCCGACCTTCACCACGTCCTCCACCTTATCCACGTGCTTGACGTCGAGCTTCGAGATGTGCACGAGGCCTTCCTTGCCCGGGGCGATCTCCACAAAGACGCCGAACGTCATGAGGCGGGTGACCTTGCCGGTGTAGAACGTGCCCACCACCGGCGGCTTGGCGATGCTTTCGATGATCTTGAGGGCCTTCTCGCCGTTCTCGGAATCCACGGCGGCGATGAACACGCGGCCGTCCTCTTCGATATCGATCTTGCAGTTGCAGTCGGCGCAGATCTTCTGGATGACCTTGCCGCCCGAACCGATGACTTCGCGGATCTTATCCACCTCGATGCGGGTGGCGATCATCTTGGGCGCGTATTTGGAAAGCTCGGCGCGCGGCTTGTCGATGGCCTTGGCCATCACTTCGTCGAGGATATAATCCCGCGCCTTCTTGGTTTTGGCTAACGCTTCGCGGATGATCTCGGGCGTAAGGCCGTCGATCTTGAGGTCCATCTGAATGGCCGTGATGCCCTTGTGCGTGCCGGCCACCTTGAAGTCCATATCGCCGTAGAAATCCTCCAGGCCCTGGATATCCACCATAGTCATGAAGCGGTCGCCTTCGGTGATGAGGCCGCAGGAGATGCCGGCCACGGGAGCCTTGATGGGCACGCCGGCGTCCATCAGAGCCAGCGTGGAGCCGCAAACCGAGGCCTGCGACGTGGAGCCGTTCGAAGAGATGACCTCCGACACCAGGCGGATGGCATAGGGGAATTCTTCCTCGCTCGGAATCACCGGCTCGAGCGCGCGCTCCGCGAGGGCGCCGTGGCCGATTTCGCGGCGGCCGGGGCCGCGCGGAGGCCTGGTGCCGCCCACGGACCATTCGGGCATATTGTAATGGTGCATATAGCGCTTGGATTCTTCGAAATCGATGCCGTCGAGAAGCTGTGCGTCGCCTATGGCGCCCAAGGTGGCGATGGTGAGCACCTGCGTCTGCCCGCGGGTGAACATGCCCGAGCCGTGCACGCGCGGCAGCAGGCCCACTTCCGCGGAAAGCGGACGGATTTCGTCCATGCCGCGGCCGTCCACACGGTGCTTCTGGAGCAGCCATTCGCGCACCACGTGCTTCTGAATCAGGTACAGGCATTCGGGGAAATCGGATATCTTATCGGCGTACTGCTCGCCGAACTGCGCGGCGATCTTGTCGGAAACCACCTTGAGGCGTTCCTCGCGCACGGTTTTGTCGTCGGTATCGAGCGCGTGGCGCACGTCCTCGGCGGCGAACGCCTCGATGGCGCCGAACATCTCGGGGTCGAGCTCGTGGTGCTCGTATTCGAACTTCGGCTTGCCCACTTCGGCCGCGATGCCGTTTATGAACGAAACCAGTTTTTTGATCTCTTCGTGCGCTTTCAGGATGCCGCCGAACATGATGTCCTCCGGTACCTCGTTGGCGCCGGCCTCGATCATCACGACCTTCTGCGCGGTGCCCGCCACGGTGACGTACATCTCGCTCTTTTCACGCTGCGCGGCGTCCGGGTTCACCACATACTCGCCGTCCACGTAGCCCATGGCCACGCCGCCGATCGGCCCGTTCCACGGAATATCCGAAACGGCGATGGCCACCGAGGTGCCCACCATGCCGGCGATCTCGGGCTGGCAATCCTGCTCCACCGAGAGCACGAGGATGGACACGGTGACGTCGTTGCGCATGTCCTTGGGGAACAGCGGGCGGATGGGGCGGTCGATCATGCGCGAGGTGAGCACGGCGCGCTCGGTGGGCTTGCCCTCGCGCTTCAAAAAGCTGCCGGGGATCTTGCCCACGGCGTAGAGACGCTCCTCGTAATCCACGGCGAGCGGGAAGAAATCCACGCCCTCGCGGGGCTTCTGGGAGGCGCACACCGTTACGAGCACCACGGTTTCGCCGTAGCGCACAAGGCACGAGCCGTTACAGAGCTGCGCCATCTTGCCGGTTTCGATCACGAGCTTTTTGCCGGCGAAGTCCGTTTCAAAAGTCCGAAATTGTTCGAACATTCTTAAATCAATCCTCCTGAAAATTTATCATGCTTCAGGGGGTGGCAGGATTCAGCAATCAAGCCGAAGCTCAAAGCCCGTCTCTTTCCTCGATAAAAGGCGCGGCGGGGCTTTGCGCGTTCTTGAGCGTCCGCTTTATTGCTAAAACCGGCCGTCCCCGGGCATCCGAGTTAAAATGATGCGGCAAAAATAACAGCCGCAAAAAACAGAGCGGGGCCTGCCGCGGCGTTTGCCCGCCGCAGACGGCCCCCTCCTGCCGGTTTACTTGCGCAACTCAAGCTTTTCGATGATGGCGCGGTACCGGTTGACATCCTTCTTCATCAGGTAGTTAAGAAGATTGCGCCGATGGCCGACCATCTTGAGCAGGCCGCGGCGGGAATGGTGGTCGTTCTTGTGTTCCTTCAGATGTTCGTTGAGCTTGTTGATGCGGGTCGTAAGAACCGCGATCTGCACCTCCGGCGAGCCGGTATCCTTTTCATGGATTCGGTTCTGCTCGATGATGCCCTGTTTTTCCTCTTTTAACAGCATGTGTTCCACCTCTTGTTTTTATTCGCCCCGCTCCGGGCAGAGGACGGTGATTCCTGCTGCTCAGTGCCGGGTACGCAGATTTATTACAGTATAGCACGACGTTTTGCGCTTGTAAAGTCCCCGTTTTCACGCCCCGGCGTTTCCGGCGGAGCGGCGGGAGCGCCGCCGCGGGCGGGCAGGCGGCGGCGGTTTTGTCCGCCATAAGAAAACAGCCGCTCACCGCGCTCCGCCCGAAGCAAAAATGAACAGAACCAATTATAATAATTCATTTTTTATCCGGCGCGGAATCGGTTCTATAAATTATCTGTCCTGATTATCTTCGATATCGTCCGTATCGTGCCGATATATAAAGAATATCCGATATAAATCCCATAAATCATTCGTTTTCATCTTATTTTCATGTTAGTTCTCCGAATTTTTCGGTTTCTATGTTTTGTAAAAACCGGGCGGCCGTAATAATATGAATATTTTTCATAATTATCTTGATTTTTTGCAGTTCCCATGCTATAGTATTGAATTATGATAGGGTATGCGGCAATGAAGCCGTGCCCAGGGCAGCGCGCCCCGGGCACGGCTTTATTTTGTCCAGAGAAAGGCAGCGTCATGCCCTCGGCGCGCTTTCCCCGGCGGATGGGCCGCCGGAGCGAAGCAGCCGGCCAATACTTTCCGGGAGGGACCAGCATGGGATCGGTTAATTCGGGCGACATTTCCTGGATGCTCATTTCCTCGGCACTTGTTCTGCTCATGACCCCCGGCCTCGCGTTTTTCTACAGCGGCATGGTCAAGCGCAAAAACACCGTCAACACCATCCAGACTTCCGCCATCATCATGGGCCTCGCTTCTCTGATGTGGGTCGTCGCAGGCTTCTCGCTCGCCTTTTCGGGCGATCTCGGCGGGATCATCGGCAACCTGAACTGGCTGGGCATGAACGGCACGGAGGGCGCGGCCGCCTCGGCCTACGCGCCCACCACGATGTGCTTCGCCATCTTCCAGATGATGTTCGCCATCATCACGCCCGCGCTCATCACCGGCGCCATCGTGGAGCGCATGAAATTTTCGTCGCTGGTGGTTTTCGTCGCGGTGTGGTCGCTGCTGGTGTACTACCCGCTGGCGCACATGGTGTGGGGCGGCGGCTTCCTGCAGAAGCTTGGCGCCATCGACTTCGCGGGCGGCACCGTGGTACATATCAGCTCGGGCGTGAGCGCCCTGGTGGCGGCTCTGGTGCTCGGCAAGCGCAAGGGGTACGGAAAAATCTCCTACAGCCCTCACAACATCCCGTTCGTGTTCCTGGGCGCCGCCCTGCTGTGGTTCGGGTGGTTCGGCTTTAACGCCGGCAGCGCGGGCGCGGCAAACCAGCTCGCGGTGCACGCATTCCTCACCACCAACACCGCCGCGGCCACGGCGCTGCTCATGTGGAACCTCATCGAAAAGGTCAAAACCGGCAAGCCCACCCTCGCCGGCGCCTCCACGGGCGCTGTCATCGGCCTCGTGGCCATCACGCCGGGCGCGGGCTTCGTGCCCATCTGGGCTTCCATCATCATCGGCGCGCTGGTGAGCCCTCTGTGCTATTTCTTCATCACGGTGGTAAAGCCCAGGTTCGGCTATGACGATTCCCTCGACGCGTTCGGCTGCCACGGCGTCGGCGGCATCTGGGGCGCCATCGCCACCGGCATCTTTGCCCTGAAGGGCTTCAACCCCGACCCGAAGGCCGACGCGGTGCAGTGGAACGGCCTGATCTTCGGCCATTGGGAGCTGTTCGTACGCCAGCTCGCGGCCGTGGGCGTCACCATCGTCGTCGCCGTGGCGGGCACGCTCATCGCGCTGGGCGCGGCGAAGCTCGTAACGAAATCCCTGCGCGTTTCGGCGAGGGACGAGGCGATCGGCCTCGACGCCTCCGAACACGGGGAATCCGCCTACCCCTCCTTCAACGGCATGGATTGAAGCGCCGGCATTTATTTATGGAATGGCTTTGTTCTCCGAGCCGCGCGCGGATCAAATCCGCTTTTTAATCGGGGAATCCTATAACCTGAAACGTTCGCAGTTTCTGCGTGCTTTTCGTTTGGGCGGGGTTTCATGCGGGGCAATCCGTTTCACTTCACACCCGCCGAACGTTATCCGCGCCAAACGCAAACCGGAGGTGTTTTCGACTATGAAAAAAATCGAGGCTTTCATCCGTCCGGAAAAACTGGAGGATATCAAGGAAGTCCTCAACCAGCTCCATCTGAACGGCCTCAGCGTCAGCCAGGTGATGGGGTGCGGCAACCAGAAGGGATATAAAGAGTATTTTCGCGGCAGCGAGGTGGATGTCACGTTCCGCGCGAAGGTCAAGCTCGAGCTCGTGGTGGAGGACGGGCAGGCGGACGCCGTGATCGACAGCATCTGCAGCAAGGCCTACACGGGCGAGGTGGGCGACGGCAAGATTTTCGTGACCGAAGTGCTCGACGCCGTGCGCATCCGCACCCGCGAGCGCGGCATAACCGCTCTCAAATGACGCGTTCCCCCGCTTTCCTCCTGCGGCGCGCATCAAAACCGGCGGCTTCGGCCGCCGGTTTTTCGCGGCCCGCGGCGTTTCGCAATCGTCCGCGTCTGCCGCGCCGCCTTGCAAAGCGCCGCGTTTGGTGGTAGGATGATTCGTGCGAATTTCCAATCAAACGACGCGATTCGACGGATTTTACGGCCGCTCGCCTGTGCGCGCGGCCGCAGCGGGAAGCGGGGCGGAGCGATGGACGGATGGATTGCCGTGATGCTCGACGATATCCTCAACGAGTTTACCGCCGCATTGGGCGCGCGCGGCGTGGAATACGACCCGGAACGGCACTCCATCAGCGAACGGAAGTACCGGGAGCTTCTCTATACCCCGGAGGGAACGCTTACCCGGCTGGGGGAGCAGGTGCTCACGGAGCTGCCCGTAAGGCCCGCGGGCGCGGCGTTTTTCCGGTGGCTGAAGGCGCGCGGGAATACGGTGGTGCTCTGCACCGACCGGGACATCCGCCTCACCTACGCCGAAACCACGGGGTGGCTTGCCGCGCACGGAGTGGAATACGACTATCTGTTCACGGCCACGGCTCCGGCGCGCTTCTGCGAGGATATGGGCACCGCGCTGCTCGTGTATAACCTGCCCGTGCGCGCAGATTCCCGCGCCGGGGCCGCCCCCGCCTGGGAGGACCGTTTTTTCACCGCGGGCGCGGGGCCGGGCGGCGGGTTTGAGGTGCTCGGCACATTCGGAGATCTGGAGGACGTGAAGGCATGGATGCAAAAGCGGAAGCTCTGACGGGCGCGCAGGCGGAATCTTTGCTCGAAGCGAAAGCGGCGCTTCTGAAAGCGTTCTACCCCACGGCGGACCGCACGCAGGCCAAGCTCGAAACCGCGGAGCACAGCCCCGGTTTTCTGCGGGAGCTGCAGAGCATGGGCACGCTGCGCTACGGCGAATGGATCGAGGGCACGTTCAAATACCGGCTCGCCGGCATCTCCCCCGAGGGGTTCGACGCGCTGCTGCGCCGGCACCTCGAATCGAGACTCAACCTGTGCGTCTATTTCCACCCGCGCGCCAACTCCATGTTCTGCCTGAACCTCGACCGGTTCCAGAAAACCGAAGAAAACCTGCGGGAGCTCGCGCGGATTCTGCTCGCCCTGCTGCGCCGGCTGGAGATCGAGCCGCTCGTGCTCCGGTCCGGCCACGGCTATCATTTCTGGTGCCGGCTCGCCGCCCCCGCGGAAAACGCGCGCCTGCAGGAATTCCTGCACGCCGTAACGGAGGTTTCGGTGTTCCAGGCCGTGGCGGGGGGCGTGAACATCGCCCGGCTCCAGTTCATCTGCTACCCGCGCCCGCGCGTGGACGATATCTCCATCCGCCTGTTCGGCTGCCGGCACACCGTTTCCGGGCTGTTCAGCCGGGTGGTGGCCTCGCTGGAGGACGGCGGCGACCTGCTGCTGGACGAGGAGGAATCGTGGGCGGCGTTCGCGCGCTACCGCGAGATGTGCACCGTGCCGGAGGACGTGTTCGCGCGCGCGGAGGAAACCGCGAAGCGCCTGCTCGCCGTCATCCGCTGAACCGGATTTCCGATCCGGTTCC
The DNA here is from genome assembly GCA_023391535.1 of Bacillota bacterium. GTDB lineage: Bacteria > Bacillota > Clostridia > Oscillospirales > Ethanoligenentaceae > JAEWAU01. The sequence continues at coordinate 9,925 of JAEWAU010000101.1, forward strand.
ATATCTTTTCGCTTTCGGGCCGGATATCCGTATTCGTATCAAACAAAGCGCCGCGCCCGCGCGGCTGTTCGTATGGGGAGAAAACCGATGGGGGAAAACCGCTGGCGGCTCATCGCCGCCGATCTCGACGGCACGCTGCTGCGCGGCAGCGAGCGCCTTTCGCCGTATACGCTTTCGGTATTCGCGCGCTGCCGCGCGGCGGGCATCCGCGTGGCGATCGTTACGGCGCGCTCCTATCGCCGCACCGAGGGCTTTTTAAAGGAGCTTTCGTGCGACGCCGTGGCCGTTCACAACGGCGCGGCCGTTTATTTCGGCGAAGAGAAGGATACGCGGCTGTGCATTCCGGCCGAAACCGCCGCGTCCATTCTGCGCGCGCTGCACGCAACGTTTCCCCACATGCCGGTGATGGCCGACAGCCGCGAAACCCTCTACGCCGATTTCGACACCGCGCAGGTCTGGCCGGACGTTCACGCCGTGCAGACGGATTTTTCCGATTTTCCGCCGCAGGAGGCGGAAAAGATTCTGGGCGGCGTGGACGGCGCGGAAACGGTGGAACGGGTGCGCACGCTGCTGCCCGGGAACATGCGGCTCGAGTGGCTCGTGAATTTCATCCGCATCACAAACCGCGAAGCGGGCAAGCTCGCCGCCCTGCGGCATATCTGCGAACGCTTCGGCGTCGCCCCGGAGGACTGCGTCGCTTTCGGCGACAGCGCAAACGACGCCGCCATGCTGCGCGGAGCCGGAACGGGCGTGGCCGTGAGCAACGCCGAAGAGGCGGCGAAGAGCGCGGCGGATGAGATCGCGCTTTCCAACGACCGGGACGGCCCGGCCAAATTTCTGGAAACCCATCTCTTTTCTCCCGCGTGAGCGGCACGTGCGCGTGCGGCACGCACCGTGCGGCAATATGCAAAAACCGCGCCGGGGACGATGCCCCCGGCGCGGTTTTTCTTTGTCCATATCCGCGCGCTCCCTGCGCGGAAGCAAATTGTCTGTTCGCTCCGCCGCCCCGCGGATTGCCTCCAGTGCAACTGGTGCCTCCAGTGCAACTGGTGCGGAAACGGGCTGCTTATTCCGCCGAATCGCCCCGCGAACCTGCCCGCGGCGCAGCCGCCCAGCGCAGCCGGGCAGCTGCGAAAAGATTGCCGCCGCGGCAGTCGATTGCCACGGTGAGGGGAAAATCCGCGAACACGAGCCGCTTCACCGATTCGCAGCCAAGATCTTCGAAGGCGATGACCTCGCAGGCCGTGATGCAGCGGCAGGCCAGCGCCCCGGCGCCGCCCAGCGCGCATAAGTAGACGGCGCCGTTTCGCCGGATGGCCTCCGCCACCGCGGCGCTGCGCTCGCCCTTGCCGATGGTGGCGGCGAGGCCGGCGTCCAGCAGCGCGGGCGTGAAAGCATCCATGCGCGCGGAGGTGGTGGGCCCGCAGGAGCCGATGGGAAGCCCCTCGGGCGTACCGGTAGGCCCCGCGTAATAGATTGCGGCCCCTCTAAGTGGGAAGGGCAGCGGCTCCCCCCGCTCCATGAGCGCCGCGAGGCGCTTGTGCGCGGCGTCGCGCGCCGTGTAAACGGCGCCCGAAAGCAGGATGCGCTCCCCCGCGCGCAGCTCGGACGCGCGCGCGGCAAGCTCTTCGGTATTCAGGCGCAGCTGCGTTTCCTCCGCCATCCGTTACGGCCTTCCCCAGAAGTTGAAGCGGAGCGGCTCCCTGGTTTTATGCGGCTGCTCGGGCTGCCCGGCTTGTTCCGTTTCTGTTTCCGGCTTCGTTTCCGGCTCGGGATCCGTTACTTCCGGCTCGCACGGTTCTTCGCCGCACGCCGCGGCCTCGGCTTCTTCCTGCGCCTGAGGCGCGGTGTCGCTTTTCATGGCCTCGGAAAGGGCCTGCATCGTGCCCGAAGCGTCCTCGAGCAGCGCGGAAAGCGTTCCCTCCGCCGTATCGAAGAACGCGCGCAGGCCGCTTTGCGCCTGCTCCATCTGCTGCTTGTAGGAGCCCGCGCCCGCAAGCAGGCGCGAAAGCCTCGCGTGGGCGTCGTCCAGCAGGCGGCCCGCCTGCTCCCTGGCGGAGGCCGCAATGGCCTCGGCGTCCGCTCTCGTCTTGGCCAGCAGCTCTTCGGCCTCGGCCTGCGCTTTGGCCGCCGTGTCCCCGGCTTCGGTTGCCGCCCGGGAGGTCAGCTCCTCGGCCTGCGCCTGCGCCTCTTTCGCAACACGGTCCGCCGCGTGCTGGGCTTCAAGCAACGCGCGTCCGATCTGCTCCTCGGAGGAGCCGATGGAAAGCAGCTTGCCCTCGCTCTCCTCGAAGCGCGCCTGAAGCTCCCGCTCCCGCTTCAAAGCGTCGTCGAGCCGCTCCTTGAGCGCGGCGTTTTCCTGCCGCAGATCGCCCGCCTCTGTGGATGTTTTTTCCAGTTCTTCGCGGATGCGCCCGTTTTCCTGCTCGCCTTCGCGCACGCGCTGCGAGGAGCCGTCGTAGCGGCTCTGCGTTTCGGCCAGCGCTTCCTCCGCCCGGCGGGCGCGCTCCTCCTGCTCGGAACCGTGTTCCTGGGCTTCCTTGAGCTGGAGCCGGAGCTTGTCGAGCTCCGCGGCAAGATCCTTTTCGCGCTTTTTGAACTGGGAATCCTGCTTGTCGATGAATGCGAGGACGTCGTTCTTGTTAAAGCCGCCCACGGCGGTTTTAAAGATTGCTTCGTTCATGGTACCCCTCCCATATTCCATCCGTTCTTCCCAGGCTCCGAAGCAGGCCAGCGGGCCGCGCAATAAGCCCCGCCGGCCGGTGAAGTTAAATCCATTATAGCAAGAGCCGGTGGCAAAAACAAGATAAACCGCCCCCGCGGCGCGCGCGTTTCCGCATTTTGCGCGTTTTTTCGCCCGGAAAGGGTTTACTTCAATCCTTCCAGAGATGGATCAGGCCGCTTTCCCGCAGATACCGCAGCATCAGCACGCCCAGCGGCAGCACCAGCATCCCCAAAAGCCCCAGCGCCTTGAACCCCACGAACATGGCCGCCAACGTCACGAGCGGATGCAGGCCCACATGCCGGCCCACGATCTTCGGTTCCAGAATGTTGCGCGCCACCGTCACCACGCCGTAGAGCGCCGCGATGCCGAAGCCCAGCCCCGCGCGCCCCAGCAGGAACTCCACGGCCGCCCAGGGGATCATTACGGTGCCGGTTCCCAGCACGGGCAGAACGTCCACCAGCGCGATGAGCGCCGCCACGGCCACCGCGTGGCGCACGCGCAACAGCAAAAGCCCCACGGTGAGTTCGCCGAAGGTGATGAGCATCAGCTTGAGGTAAGCGCGGATAAGCCCCGCCATGGTAGTGAGGAAAAAGTTCTTGAGCCCCAGCGCCGTGCGGCGGTGCCGTTCCGGGAGCTGGCGCAGCAGAAAGCCCGAAACGCCCGGGTAATCGGCGGCGATAAAGCAGGCCGCCACCGCGGCGGTGAGGCAGTCCACCAGCATCAGGGGCAGGAAGCGCAAAAATCCCTGCACAAAGCTGCCCGCGCCGTCCTCCAGCGAGGTCAGCTTCACGATCTGGCGCGTCACGCCCGCAAGGGAGGTATCCACCGCAAGCCCCGCGCTCTGGGGGATGTTTTTCGCAAGCTCCGAAAGCCGCGCGGAAAGCCCGAGCAGAGCCGCGGAAAGCTGGGAGGTAAACTGCGGCAGCAGCCGCGTGAGATCCCCGAGGCCCGCAACCAGGCGCGACGCGCAAAACACGCACAGCGCGAGCAGCGCCAGCAGAACAAGCAGCGTGAGCGTCACCCCGCAGAAGCGCAGGGACATCCCCGTTTTGCGGCGCAGCCAGCGCACGGGAGGCTGCAGCAGCGCCGCCAGCAGGAACGCCAGCAGAAACGGCAGCACCCAGCCGAGCAGATATTTAAGGAACAGGTAGGCCAGGGCGAGCACCAGCACGTAATAAACAAAGCTGATGAGAAAATGCCGTTTGCGCGCGTCGCTCTCGGCCTGCTCCATAAGAAATCGCCCCCTTTCCGCCCGCGCCGCGCGCGCGTTCGCGCCGCTCACGCCCCCGTCGATTCCATTTTATTAGTCTGAGCGCCTTTTCAGTATTTTATCAGCGCGCGGGCAAAAGCATTTCCGTCGTGCGGACAGGTGTTTTCTCCAAACGGATGGGCGCGAGCGCGAGAAAACAGGAGGAAATCCGCGCCCGCCTGGGATATCCGGCCGAATCCGCCGCAGTTCGCGGTTGAACCGGCAGCTTGTCCTGTGTTATAGTGTATTTCAAGGCGCTACAAACGTACATATATCGCGGACGGCGTCTGCGGACGGCGTCTGCGGACGCAAAAAGAAAGGTGAGGTCGCCATGGGAGAAGAGCCGCGCTATCTGCTGGTGGAAAGCTCCGCGCTGCCCGAGGTGTTCCTTCGTGTGGTGGAGGCCAAGCAGATTCTCCTTTCGGGCCGTGCAAAATCCATCAACGAAGCGGCCCGTATTGCGGGCGTGTCCAGAAGCGCGTACTATAAATATAAGGACAGTATTTTCCCCTTCAACGAGCATGTGGGCGGGCGTATCCTCACCCTGCACACCATGCTGCGCGACGAGGCGGGAATCCTGTCGAAACTCACGAACGCCCTCTACCACGCGGGGGCGAATATCATGACCGTCAACCAGAATATCCCCGTAAACGGGCTTGCTCCCGTAACGGTGACGGCGCGGGCCGACGGCATGAGCCTCACGGTGGAGGAACTGCTCGGGCAGCTCCGCACGCTCGACGGCATCGAGAGCCTCGAGGTCGTAACGGGGCTGTAGGCGCGCCGGTTCGAAACGGGAACCGGGTGCATTGGGTGCATGGAGGACTGAACTTTATGGTTGGAATTGCAGTGATGGGCCACGGGGTCGTCGGCTCCGGCGTGCTCGAAGTCTTTTACAAAAACAGGGAAAGCATCGTGGCCAAGGCCGCGATGGATATGGACATCAAATACGTTCTCGATCTGCGGGATTTTCCGGGCCTGCCGTATTCGGGCAAGTTCGTCAAGAGCTTCGAACCCATCCTCAGCGACCCTGAGGTGCGCATCGTGGTGGAGGTCATGGGCGGGCTGCACCCCGCGTATGAATACGTGAAGCAGTGCCTGCAGGCGGGCAAGAGCGTCGTCACCTCCAACAAGGAGCTGGTGGCCGAATACGGCGCGGAGCTTCTGCAGATCGCGCGGCAGGGCAACGTCAACTTCCTGTTCGAGGCGAGCGTGGGCGGCGGCATCCCGATTCTGCGCCCCATCACCCAGTGCCTGGCCGCCAACGAGATCACCGAGATCGCGGGCATCCTCAACGGCACCACGAACTTTATCCTCACCCGCATGATCTCCGAGGACATGAGCTTCGAGGAGGCGCTCGCGCTCGCGCAGCGCCTCGGGTACGCCGAGCGCAACCCGGCCGCCGATATCGAGGGCCACGACGCCTGCCGCAAGATCTGCATACTGGCGTCGCTGGCGTTCGGCAAACACGTCTATCCGCGCGACGTGCACACCGAGGGCATCACGAAGATCACGCTCGACGACGTGCGCTACGCGGAGGCGTGGGGCGGCGTCATCAAGCTCATCGGGCGCGTGCGCCCCACCGGGGACGGCCGCGTGGCCGCCATGGTGAGCCCGGCGTTTCTGAGGAGCAACAGCCAGCTCGCCCGTGTGGACGATGTGTTCAACGGCATTCTCGTGCGCGGCGACGCCATCGGCGACGTGGTGTTCTACGGGCGCGGCGCGGGCAAACTGCCCACCGCCAGCGCCGTGGTGGCCGATATCATCGACGAAGCCAAGCACCTGGGCGCGCGCAAATATGTGTTCTGGCAGCCCGCCGAGCCGAACTACGTGGCCGATTACCGGCTCATGCCACAAAGCTTCTTCGTGCGCGTGGCGGCGCACGACCGCGCCGCGGCGCTGCGGGCCGCGAACGGGCTGTTTCAAAAGGTCACCGAGGTGGTGCGGCCCAATATGCCCGCGGGCGAGGCCGCGTTCATCACCCCCGAGCTTCCGGAGGGCGAAATCGAACGCGCGCTGGACGCGCTCACGGGGCTTGAAATGCGCGTACTTTCGCGCGTGCGCGTCATCACCGATTTTTAATTCAAAAGGAGTTTCCTCCATGATCACAATGCAGATCCCTGCCACGAGCGCGAACCTCGGGCCGGGCTTCGATTCGCTGGGCATCGCGCTGCGGCTTTACAACCGCGTGCGCATGGAAGAATTCGAGGGCATGGATATTTCCTCGGCGGATGAGTTCGCGGTTCCGCAAAATGATTCGAATCTTATTTACAAAAGCGCAAAATTCCTCTATGATTTGTGCGGGCGTTCTTTTTGCGGCCTGCGCCTTGTGGAAGAGCATCATATTCCCATGACCCGCGGCCTCGGCAGCAGTTCGGCCTGCATCGTGGCGGGGCTTTTGGGCGCGAACACTCTGCTCGGCTCACCGCTCACCAAGGACGACCTCGTGAATCTGGCGGCGCGCCTCGAGGGGCACCCGGATAATTCCACCCCCGCCATTCTGGGCGGGCTGGTGGCCTCGGTGTTCGACGGCAACCGCGTCTACAGCGTAAAGGTACCCATTTCGGGCCGGCTCAAATTTGCCGCGTTCATCCCCCCCTTCGAGCTCAAAACGGAGGTGGCGCGCGCGGCCCTGCCCAAAGAGGTGCCCCATGCCGACGCGGTGTTCAACCTCTCGCGCTCCGCGCTGATGATCGCCTCGCTGTTCTCCGGGAGGCTCGATAACCTGCGCATCGCCGCGGGGGACAAGCTGCACCAGCCCTACCGCATGGGCTTCATCGAGGGGGCGCAGGACGTGTTCGACCTCGCCATGCGCTGCGGCGCCTACGCCGTGTATATCAGCGGAGCGGGGCCCACCCTCATGGCCATGGTGAACGTCACCGATCTCCGTTTTCAGAACCGCGCCCGTGGAGAGCTTGCCGAAAAGTTTCCCGGCTGGCAGCTCGTGGTGCTCGACCCGGACGAGACGGGCGCCTGCGTGCTCCCGGCGGGGGAATGAATCAGGGAAGCGGCGCGCCGCATAGCATGGCACAGGAGGCTTGCGGCTGAGGCCGCTTGCGGCGGCGCGCGGCTTGCGGCTGAGGGCCGCTTGCGGCTGACGCCGCCATCAATTCAGCCGCAAGCGCGGCATGGAGGGTCTTTAATGAGCTTGATCGTTCAGAAATTCGGCGGTTCCTCGGTGGCGAACGCCGAGCGGGTGCGCAATGTGGCGCGCATCGTGACCGATACGTATAAGGCCGGCAACAGCGTGGTCGTGGTGGTTTCCGCGCAGGGCGACACCACCGACGACCTCATTGAAAAAGCAAACGAACTCAACGAGAACCCCGGCAAACGCGAAATGGACGTTTTGCTCGCGTGCGGCGAACAGATGTCGATGTCGCTGCTGGCCATGGCCATCCAGAAGCTCGACTACCCCGTGGTATCGCTCACGGGCTGGCAGGCCGGCATGAAAACCGATTCCTTCTACGGCAACGCCCGCATCCTCGAAATTCAGGCGGACCGCCTGCAGGCCGAGCTGGACAAGGGCAAAATCGTCATCGTGGCGGGCTTTCAGGGCATCAACAAATACGACGACATCACAACTCTTGGGCGCGGCGGCTCCGACACCACGGCCGTGGCGTTCGCGGCCTCCCTGGGCGCGGACCTTTGCCAGATTTACACGGACGTGGACGGCGTTTACACGGCGGACCCGCGCATCGTGAGCACCGCCGTCAAGCTCGATGAAATCAGCTACGACGAAATGCTGGAACTGGCCTCTCTGGGCGCGCAGGTGCTCCACAACCGTTCGGTGGAAATGGCCAAGCGTTACAATGTCGATCTCGAGGTGCTCTCCAGCTTCCGGCGCGTGCCTGGTACCAAAGTCAAGGAGGTCGTCAATATGGAAAAAATGCTGATCCGCGGTGTGACGAGGGACAACAACGTCGCGCGCATTTCCATCCTGGGGGTGCCCGACGAGCCGGGTATCGCGTTCCGCGTGTTCTCGCTGCTGGCGCAGAAGCATATCAATGTGGATATCATTCTCCAGTCCATCGGGCGCGACGGCACCAAGGACATGAGCTTCACGGTGGCCAAACCGCACATGGAGGCCGCCATTGCGGTGCTGAAGGAAAACATGGCCGCCTTCAAGGGCCGCGGCATGGATTTCGACGACCATATCTCGAAGGTTTCCATCGTGGGCGCGGGTATGGAATCGAACCCCGGCGTGGCCGCCCGCATGTTCGAGGCGCTCTACGAGGCCGGCATCAACATCCGCATGATCTCCACGAGCGAGATCAAAATTTCGGTGCTCATCGCGCGAGAGGACGCCGAGCGCGCCGTGCGCGTGGTGCACGACAAGTTCATTCCGAACGGGCTGGCGTAAGCGCCGCCTGCCAAAAAGGCAAAAAACGGGGCCTCCCGCGGGACGTTCCGCGGGTGGCCCCGGTTTTTGGCGCCGCTCAGCCGCCGG
>JAEWAU010000005.1 GCA_023391535.1 Bacillota bacterium
GCCCGCGCTGCTTTTAGGGTTCAGGACCCGCGGCGCGCGCAAAAAGCGGCCGGGGAGTTTGATCCCCGGCCGCTTCAATCACTCTTTAAATTTATAGAAAAACAATTCTTATTTGGTGCCGAACAGACGGTCGCCCGCATCGCCCAGGCCCGGCACGATGTAGCCGTGCTCGTTGAGGTGCTCGTCCTTTGCGGCGCAGTAAACGGAAACGTCGGGATGCGCCTCGGTGAGCGCCTTAAGCCCCTCCGGAGCCGCGATGATGCACATGAACTTGATATTCGTAACGCCCTTGCGCTTGATGAGCGAGATGGCTTCCACGGCGGAGCCGCCGGTGGCCAGCATCGGGTCGAGCACGATGACCTCGCGGTCCTCGATGTCGCTCGGAAGCTTGCAGTAATAATCCACGGGCTTGAGACTCTGCGGGTCGCGGTAAAGCCCGATAAAGCCGACTTTTGCCGCGGGAACGAGGTTCAGCATGCCGTCCACCATACCGATTCCGGCGCGCAGGATGGGTACGAAAGCAAGCTTTTTGCCGGAAATCACCTGTGTTTTCGCAACGCTCACGGGCGTTTCGATCTCCACTTCCTCAAGCGGGAGGTCGCGGGTCGCCTCGTAGCACATCAGCATCGCAATCTCTCCGGCAATTTCACGGAATTCCTTTGAACCGGTATTCTTGTCCCGCATCAGCGTGAGTTTGTGCTTGATGAGCGGGTGATCCATAATAAATACAGTATCCGGCATGTTTTTTACCATTCCTTTCGCTGCGGGAGGAGTTTCCCGCATCACGTATCGATGGGGTTTCCTATCGGATTTCTGTAGAGAAAAGGCCGCCTTGCGGCGTTTTTTCCCTGGCAGGGCGGGAATATCCGGAAGCCTCAGGCTTCGGAGCCTCCGTTTTCAAGCGACGCGATTTTGCCGATGCGGCGCCGGTGGTTTTCACCCTCGCCAAACGGCGTTTGCAGAAAAACATCCGCAAGTTCGCATGCGAGCCCCGCGCCGATTACCCGGCCGCCGAGGCAAAGGATATTCGCATCGTTGTGCATGCGGGTGAACTTCGCCGAAAAATAATCGGAGCAGGCCGCCGCGCGGATGCCGTGAATTTTGTTGGCCGCGATGGACATCCCGATGCCCGTGCCGCACACCAGGATACCCAGCTCGCAGCTTTCCCCGGAAATGCCGAGCACGGCGTCGCATACGGTTTTGGCAATGTCGGGGTAATCGCACGAAGCGGCGGAGTACGTTCCGAAATCGTGGTAGGCGGTGCCGGTTTCGTCCAGATGCCGCATAATCGCCTGTTTCAGTTCAAGGCCGGCGTGGTCGCATCCAAGAGCTATCATTTACAGTCCTCCCGGTTCGTCGTGAGCCGGACGCGCTCGTTTTGCGCCCAGTTCCCGTTCCGCCTGCGGAAGCCGCAGGTAATACGGCAGCAGTTCCTCTGCCGAAACGGTTTTCCCTTCGCGCAGCAGGCGAAGCCCCACCGCCGCAACGGACGACGCCCGTGCGAAACGGACGTTCGGCGGGGCGGGGAGCACGCCCTTCGCTAACTCCGGGCTGAGCATATTATAGCATATTTCCGTGCCGTCTCCAACTAAAAATACGTTTTTTGCCTCCCGAACCGCCGGCAAAAGGTCTTTTTCGAGCTGGGAAGCATCTACGGCGCGGTCGGGGCAGAGGCGGCGCAGAGAGCCGCCCGCGGCTTCGAACAGCGCGTTGTAGAACTGCCCGCGCCGCGCGTCCATCACGGAGCACACAAGCCCGCGCACGGGGCGCAGATTTTCCGCCAGCGCCTCCAGAGAGGAAACCGCCGCGCAGGGCGTGCCGAACGGCAGGGCCATCCCTTTTACGGCGGCCACGCCGATGCGGACCCCGGTAAACGACCCCGGCCCGCAGGAGACGGCGAACAGGCCGATCTCCGCGGGCGAAACGCCGCAGTTTTGCAGCAGGCTTCCCGCCATGGGCATCAGCGTTTCGCTGTGCGTCTGCCGGATATTCACAAAAAATTCGCCGCGCAGCGCCTCGTCCTCGCAAAGAGCGACGGAGGCCGCGGCGGCGGTGGTATCGATGGCCAATATTTTCAAAAAACCGCCCATCCCTTTCCTGCCCGGATACGGCCCCGGTGCGCCGGCCGCGTTTTATCCCGGCGCGCTCCCGCCGCCTGCGCTCCCGGCGCCTGCGTCCCTGCCGCCCGAAAAAACGATGCGGCGCGCGCCGTCGTCCTCCGTTTCTCCGCGGGCGTCGCTTTCCATACGGGAAATATCCACGCGCACGGCGTCCTCGGGTAGCGCCTGCTCGATGTTTTCGCTCCACTCCACGGCGCATACACCGCCTATCTCCAGATAATCGAAGAAACCGGTGGAATCGAGATCGGCCCACGTGGAGACGCGGTACATATCGAAATGGTAGAGCGGGAGCCGGCCGCGGTATTCGTGCACCAGCGCGAAGGTGGGGCTCGATACGGGATCGGTGACGCCGAGCCCTTCGGCCAGCCCGCGGATAAAAGCGGTTTTACCCATGCCCAACCCGCCGGTAAGCGCTACAACGCTGCCGGCATGAAGCGTTTTTGCAAGCTCCCGTCCGGCCTGCTCGGTTTCGCTCACCGAACGGGTGACAATCTGCTTCACGCCGCACCGCTCCTTTCCGCGCGCCCGTTTTGCTTCGTTTTGGATCGATTCAGGCACTATTATACTCAGTTTTGCCCGGCGCGTCAAAAAAAGTTTCGCCGCACAATCGCCGTGCGGGCGCTTTGCGCGCGGCAGCCCAACACCGCCAATCCATACCCGGGCGCGGCGCTGCTTTCCGCTTTCGGCGCAACGGCTGCTTTTCGGCCGCCTTTTTTGATGAAAGAGGCGCACGTTCGGAGGCGGCTGCCTATTTTCCGTTCAGATGCCTGCAAGTATATTGAAATTTTCCGAAAGGCGTGATAGAATCAACATATGCTTACGAAATAAGCATATGTTAACTCCAAGGAGGCGAACCCTACGACAAACAGGGAACAGGAAATTATCGGCCTGATCCGGCGCAACCCCATGATCACGCAGAACGAGCTTGCGGAAAGGCTCTCGATCTCGCGCTCCTCGGTGGCCGTGCATATCACCAACCTGATGAAAAAGGGTGTTATTCGGGGAAGAAGCTATATCCTCGGCGAGCAGCCCTACGTCTGTGTGGTCGGCGGTTCGAATGTGGATATTCAGGGCTTTTCGGAACAAAAACTGGTGATGGCCGATTCCAACCCCGGCACCGTGCGCATCTCCTTCGGCGGCGTGGGCAGGAATATCGCGGAAAATCTCAGCAGGCTGGGGGTTCCTGTGCGGCTGATTACCGCGGTTGGAAACGACAACTACGGCAAAAGCATTTTGGACGACGCGCGGGAGAAAGGCATGGAGCCGGATTATTCCCTCGTTTCGGACGAATTTCCGACCTCCACCTACCTGTCGATTCTGGAATCCGACGGCGATATGAAGCTGGCTGTATCCCACATGAGCGTGCTCGACCAGATCGGCGTAGGGTTCATCGAAAACCGGAAGCAGATCATCGCCGGTTCGGGCGTTTGCGTGCTGGATACCAATCTGCCCGAGGAGACTCTCCGCTATCTCACGGGTGAAATCCCGGGCTCCGAATTTTACCTCGACCCTGTTTCCACCGCAAAGGCGCAGAAGGCGCGCGGAATCCTGGGGCGCTTCCATACGATCAAACCCAACCGGATCGAAGCCGAGTCGCTTTCCGGCATCCCGATCCGCGGGCAGGACGGTCTGCGGCGTAACGGGGAATACTTTTTAAAACAGGGGGTCAAACGCGTCGTCATTTCCCTGGGCAGGGAAGGTACCTATTATCGCGACGGCGAAAATGAATTTTGGGTGGAAGCCGGAAAATGCCGGGTTGTAAACGCCACCGGCGCCGGGGACGCTTTCACGGCGGGCCTCGTCTATGGGCGGATCAGCGGCCTTTCGGCGGTGGATACCGCCCGCTTTTCGGCCGCGGCTTCCATTCTGGCGCTTGAAAGCGACAGAACCATCTCGCCGGAAATGTCGGTGAACAACGTAATGAATACAATGGAGGGAATCGTACATGTTAAAAGACTATCTTGAAATAAACCCCAAGGTGCGGCAGGCGCTCGAAAGCGGCTCACCGGTGGTGGCGCTGGAATCCACGATCATTTCGCACGGAATGCCGTACCCCCAGAATGTGGAAACCGCGCGCAATGTCGAAAAGATCGTCCGCGAGCACGGCGCCGAGCCCGCGACCATCGCCATTCTCGGCGGGAAGATCAAAATCGGCCTTTCGGACGATGAGCTCGAATATCTCGGGAGCCGGAAGGGCGTCGTAAAAACCAGCCGGCGGGATATTCCCTATATCATTGCGAAGGGCGGCGACGGCGCCACCACGGTTGCGACCACCATGATCTTCGCGGCGCTCGCCGGCATCCGGATTTTCGTAACGGGCGGCATCGGCGGCGTGCATCGGGGCGCCCAGCAAACCTTCGATATCTCGGCCGATCTGGAGGAATTTGCGCGTACCAACGTGGCCGTCGTCTGCGCCGGAGCCAAATCCATTCTGGACCTGAACCTGACGCTCGAATATCTCGAAACCCGGGGCGTGCCGGTCATCGGCTTCGGCACCGACGAGCTGCCGGCCTTTTATACGCGCACGAGCGGGCTCAAAACGGATTACCGCGCCGATACGGTGCAGGAACTCGCCAAAATGCTGCGCGTGAAATGGGAGCTGGGGCTGAATGGCGGAATGGTGATTGCAAACCCCATCCCGGAGGAATTCCAGATGGACCCCGCCGTGATTGGCAGCGCGATCGACGAGGCGCTTCGGGATGCCGAAGCCGCGGGCGTCAAGGGAAAGGACACGACGCCTTATTTGCTTGCTAAGATCAAGGATATCACGGGCGGGGACAGCCTCGATTCCAATATCCGGCTCGTCTACAACAACGCGGCGGTGGGGGCCGACCTTGCCGTGGAATTCGCAAAGGAAAACGCGCAGGGCGCGCTTTGACCGGTGCGGCAGGAAAAATCGGTAAAGAGGACCGGTGTCCTTTTTACCGATTGCCGATCACAGTACAGTAAAGAAGACGAGTAGGTGCGTAGCTTGCAGGAACTCAAAGACGAATACCAATCGTTGAAGCGGACGCTCGACGGCATGGACGAAGCGCTCCGGCGCAGCTGCACGGCGCTCCGGCTGAAACGGCGGGAGGAGCTCATGGCGCAGGACGCGCCGGTGGATTCCGTTTATCTCGTCTGCTCCGGAAAGCTGGAAGTGGAATATCTCGGCGCGAACGGGCGCATCTACGACTTTGCCGAGCTGCAGCCGGACGATTTCGTGGGCGACATGGAGGTCATCCTGGGGGAAACGCGTTCCCGCTATACCGTGAAAGCCTCCACGGGCTGCGAGGTTCTGCGCATCCCCCGCGACGGCTTTGTAAACTGGCTCAACAGCGATGAAAAACTTGCGCGGCATCTGCTGAAATCCGTAACGGCGATGTGGAGCGTCACTTCCCACTCGCTCACCGAATACACCACTTACGACGCCGTTTACAAGCTGGCCGTCCATCTGCAGAACCTTGCGCCGGAGGACGCCGCGCAAAACGGCTTTGCGGTGAAAAGCAGGCGGCAGGGCATGGCCGACCAGCTCGGCGTCAATGTCCGCACCGTGAACCGCTCCGTCCGGGCGCTGAAGGAACAAGGCTGCCTTACGGTAATCCACGCAAAGATTTTTATTTCAGTGGAATGCTACGACCGGCTGCGGAAGTATATTCAGGAAAACAAGGCGGAGGACCGCGCCTCGCGGCTCCGCACCCCAAAGGGCCGTTGAACGGCGGAGAAAGGGGCCTGTCATGAACAGTGCGATGGATATCGTCAAAGATGTTTCGCTCGACTTCAAACAGAAAAAAGCGCAGCTCGCGGCCTATGCACAGGATCGGCTGCCCTATGTGCCGATCGGCGAAAAGGCGCGCGCTTTCATGGAAAGCGGCGTGATCGACGATCTCGGCGAGGGGCACGCGCCCTGCTCGCCGCGCTATATCCTTCCGGATTACCCGGTGTTTATGAAAAACGGAAGCGAATTTCTAAACCTGCAGCCCCCGAAGGATTTTTACGAGGCGACGGCCGCGCTGCAGATCCTGTACGGCTACGTTCCCTCCGTTACCGGGTTTCCCGTTTTTCTCGGCAAGCTCGATGAACTGCTGGAGCCTTTTGCGGATACGGTGACCGAAGCCGAAATGAGAAAGCTGCTGCGCAATTTTCTCATTTACGTGGACAGGGTATTCCCGGACGGCTTTGTGCATATGGATATCGGCCCCGCGGATACCCAAACGGGCCGGATGGTGCTGGAGCTCGAACGGGAGCTCAAAAAGGTTGTTCCGAACCTCTCCCTGCTCGTAAACCGGGGCACCCCGCAGGAGCTCCTCAAGCTGGCTGCGGAAACCGCGCTCGACACGGGCAAGCCGTACTTCGCAAACGACGAGGAGATCATCCGGTCGCTTGGGGAACGGTACGGCGTCGCAAGCTGCTATAACTCGCTCAAACTCGGCGGGGGGAGCTATACCCTTATCCGCCTGAACCTGAAAAAGGCCGCCGGGGCGGCCGAAAATGTGGACGATTTCGTCGGCCGCGTGCTGCCGGAAATCATCCACGCGCAGTGCGAGGTCATCAACGCGCGCGTCAAATTCCTTGTGGAGGATGTCCGCTTTTTTGAAAATTCCTTCCTTGCGCGGGAAGGCATGCTCAGCATTTCGAACTTTACCGCCATGGCGGGGGTATACGGCCTTTACGAGTGCGTGGAAAAGCTCACGGGCGGCCTCAAACTCGGCAGGGACGACGGCGCGTTCGAGGCGGCGAAACGCATTACCGACGCGGCGGCCGCCTGCGTGGCAGCCGAAAAGGGCGAATACTGCGGCGGTACGGGCGGAAAAATCGGATTTCATGCGCAGTCGCTCATACAGAGCGATTTGGATGTGACGGCGGGCGTGCGCATCAAAATCGGCGAAGAACCTTCGCTTTACGATCAGATCCGCATCGAAGGCAGGCTGCAAAAGCCCTTCAACACGGGCGTCAGCGATATTTATCTGTTCGACGCCACCGCAAAGCAAAACGTGGAGGGCCTGCTCACCATCATCAAGGGTGCGTTCAAAAACGGCATCAAGATGTTCGCGGTAAACAGCGCGGATTCCGAGCTTGTGCGCATCACGGGCTATCTCGTGAAGAAAAGCGATATCGAGAAGTACCGCAATCACGAGCAGATCCGGGAAGATACCGTCGCGCTCGGAGCGGACAGCATCAAAAACCACCACACGGAAAACAGAGCGGTGAGGAAAATTGTCTGAGGCGCTTCTTAACCGCGTCATCGAGAATACGTTTATCGACGGCCCGGGCAACCGGATGGCGTTTTTCCTGCAGGGGTGCAACCTGCGCTGCCTGTATTGCCATAACCCCGAAACGCAGCGCGTCTGCAATGGCTGTGGGGCGTGCGTCGACGGCTGCCCTGCCGGAGCGCTGCGCCTCGAAAACGGCCGGGTGCGTTATGACAGGCAGAAATGCGTGCAGTGCGATCGGTGCCTCGCCGTCTGTCCGCATTTTTCGTCGCCCAAGTGCGTGCTTGTAAACGACGCGGAACTTTTCCGGCAGATCCTCAGAAACGCCGATTTCATCGACGGCGTCACCTTTTCGGGCGGGGAATGCAGCCTGCAGTACGGTTTCGTCTGCGATGTCTTTCGCGCCGTAAAAAGCGAGACTGCGCTTACCTGCTTCGTCGATACCAACGGATATATGGAGCCTCCCGCGCTGGAAGCGCTCTGTGCGGTGACGGACGGCTTCATGTTCGACCTCAAGGCGTTCGACAGGGAAAAGCACCGCAAACTCACCGGCCAGCCGAACGACCGGGTTTTCCGCAACCTCGCTTCCGTTTCCGAAAAAGGGCTGCTGTACGAGGTGAGAACCGTCGTGGCCGAGGGCTTTACCGACGACGCGGCGGAGATCGTCCGGATTGCGTCCTACGTCAAAGAACTCAACGACTACACCATGCTCCGGCTGATTCCGTTCCGGCCTTACGGGGTGAAGACCTATATGAAGGACTTCGGCACGATGGGCAGGGATAAGATGGAATCTCTGCTGGAAGAGGCCCGCAACGTGCTGGGCGGCAGAGCCACCGGCAAGGGGATTGCGGAATAAGCTGAAAATGCAATAGAAATGCGAAGCCCGATATTGCCGCAGGGCACGGGAACCCGCCGTTTTGACGTGCGGCCCCGTGTCCTCCTGCTTATCGGGCAATGGCCATCGTGTCGTTCAAAATCTGGACTGAAACGATAGTCGGGCTTTTGTTTGATAGCTGGCGTATCCGGCCAAGCCGTGAGATGCTGCGCTCACTATTGCGGATGGCCGGATTGTGCGGGAAGGCGGCAGATGAACCGAGCGACAGCGCGTATCTGTTCAAGCGGCACAATAAAATGATCGAACGCCGGAAAGAGCGGACTTTTTAGCCGTCCCGTTTTCAGAGCGCCGAAAGGACCAGCGAATCCTGGCCGGGGCCGGCGGCAGTAGAAGACCGAACATGAAAAGAATAGCAAAGACGCCTATTGATTCCAACATAGTTTAAAAAATTATATGCAATATGCATAACGAAAAAATGTGTTTGTTAGATGACTTTTCTGTTTACTTTTACTGCTTTCGGTGCTATTATAATCGGGTAAAGCGTTTTAGTTTTTTTGTAACGTTGATTCGACGGATACTTTTCGCGCCGGGGCACCCGGCAGGCTCGGCAGGAGCGGTATCGCGGCCGCAATTTTGAAGGCAGCGCAATACGGCGGTATATTTTTTTTGGTAGATAAAACGCTTTAACACCTTTGAAACGGATGCTGTTATGGGCGCGACGATCAAGGACATCGCGGCGAAGACCGGTTTATCCATCACTACCATTTCCCTTGTGCTGAACAATAAAGAGTCGCGCATCGCGGCGAAAACAAAGGAACTGATTCTGAAAACTGCGAGGGAACTGAACTATATTCCCAACCAGAACGCCATCAGCCTTGTCACCAAAGAAAGCAAAACGTTCGGCTATATTGTAACCGATATTGCGAACCCGTTTTTTGCGGAGCTTGGCAAGGGAATCAGCGCCAAGGCGGCGGAATCCGGCTACAACATCATTTTGTGCGACACCGAAGACAGCTATGAGCTGACGATGAAGTTCCTGCACATTTTGGTCAGCCAGAATGTGGATGGCATTATTCTTACGCTTTCGGATGAGATCCGGGACGCGAAGATGAAAGCGGTCGCCGCTTTCCTCACCGACCATCCTGTTCCGGTGGTTCTCATAGAGAGAACCGATCCGCTGCTGATGTCGGACTGCGTTATTGGAAACCACTTTCAGGGAAGTTATATGGCGGCTGCCCACCTTATCGGGCTAGGGCACCGCAATTTTGGCTGCATCGCAGGCCCGGCACACCTGGACGCCACGAAGTACAGGCTGAAGGGCTTTCGGCAGGCTCTGGAAGAAAACGGCATACCGTTTCGGAACGAGCTTGTCGCCTGGGGCAACTACCACATCGAATCTGGCTTTGCGGGGGCGCGGCAGCTGCTTGAAACCGACCCGCGCATCACAGCCATCCACGCTTTCAACGACATGATGGCCTACGGCGCGCTCGAATATCTCAAGGAAAGAAACATCAAAGTGCCCGAACAGATTTCGGTTGTCGGCTTTGACGACATCTTCTTTTCAAAGATTCTCTATGTGCCGCTTACCTCGGTGGCATTGCCGATTCAGGAAATGGGAGCGCATGCCGTTAAGCTGCTGACCGAACGGGTGAACAAAAAGGATCTTGCGCGCAGGGTAGACCTGCTGGAACCCAAACTCGCCGTTCGGCAGAGCACCGCCAAACCCCAAAAGGCTTGATTACGGAGCAGAACCCGCAAAGGGACCCGGAATAACAGATGGAAACTTCGGACGCGGATTCGGTCCGTTTTTAAATGGAATATTTGCATAAGATATCGCTGGAGGAGCATCATTAAATGGAAATCCGCGAACTTTTGTCGAAAGTGGATCACACCGTGCTTTCACAGACGGCCACATGGGAAGACATTCAGAAATGCTGCGACGAAGGAATGGAGTTACACACGGCCTCGGTGTGCATCCCGCCCTCTTTCGTTGCGCGCGCAAAGGCATACGCGGGCGCAAAGCTCGCAATCTGCACCGTAATCGGGTTTCCCAACGGCTACTCGACGACCGCCGCCAAGGTATTTGAAACCGAGGACGCCGTGCGAAACGGCGCGGATGAGATCGATATGGTCATCAACGTAGGCGATCTGAAAGAGCGGCGGTACGCGCAGGTCGCGGACGAGATCGCGGCCGTCCGGGCAGCCTGCAAAGGCAAGATCCTCAAAGTCATCATCGAAGCCTGCCTGCTGACGGACGCCGAAAAGATCAAAATGTGCGAAATCATCACGGCCGTCCGGGCGGATTACATCAAAACCTCAACGGGCTTTTCCAGGGGCGGCGCAACCCGGGAAGACGTTCAGCTTTTTTCGGAGCATATCGGGCCGGATGTCAAAATCAAAGCGGCGGGCGGAATTCGCTCCATCTCCGACGCGGAGGAGTTTGTCAAGCTCGGTTGTTCGCGCATCGGCGCCAGCAGCATCGTCAGGCTCGCCAAAGAGCAGGCGAAATGATTTCGGCGGCTTGCCGCTTAGGGGGAACACAAATGAGTATACCGACGCCGCACAACGACGCGAAGGAAAACGACTTTGCACAAACGGTTCTCATGCCGGGCGACCCGCTGCGGTCGGACTTTATCGCGCAGACCTATCTTGAAAACGCGGTGCTCGTCAACAACGTCCGGGGTATCCGGGGCTACACGGGCTTTTACCACGGCAAAAAGGTTTCGGTGATGGCAAGCGGAATGGGTATGCCCTCGATCGGCATCTATTCCTACGAGCTCTTCAACTTCTATTCGGTGCAGAATATCATCCGCATCGGCTCCGCGGGGGCGATCGACGAAAGCCTTCACATCAGGGATGTCGTGATTGCCGCCGGCGCCTGCACCAATTCGAGCTATGCGCGGCAGTTCGATCTGCCGGGCACCTTTGCCCCCATCGCCAGTTACGGCCTGCTTCAGAGCGCGGCCGCGCAGGCGGAAAAGGCGGGGCTGCGGTTCAAAGTGGGCAATGTCTTTTCGTCCGATACTTTTTACGACGACGCGCAGAGCCTTGCCAAGTGGCAGAAGATGGGCGTCCTCGCGGTGGAAATGGAGGCGGCCGCCCTCTATATGAACGCCGCCAGAAGCGGGAAAAACGCGCTCTGCCTCTGCACGATCTCCGACTGCCCGTTTACGGGCGAGGAATGCAGCCCGCAGGACCGGCAGACCTCCTTCCGCCAGATGATGGAACTCGCGCTGGAAATCGCCTGAAACTTGCGACGGGAATCGCATGAAAGCGGATGAAATATGAAAATTAAAAGAGCTTTTTTGATCGTTCTGGACAGCTTCGGCATCGGAGAACTGCCGGACGCCGCAAAATTCGGGGACCAGGGCAGCAATACGCTGGCCGCCATTGCGAAATCCCCGAAGTTTTTCGCGCCCAATCTTGAAAAACTGGGGCTGTTTCACATCGACGGCGTAAACTGCGGCTCCGCTGCGGCCGCGCCGCAGGGCGCCTTTGCAAGGCTTGCGGAGCGCTCCGCCGGCAAGGATACGACCGTGGGGCATTGGGAGATTGCGGGCCTTGTTTCGAACAAGCCCATGCCCACTTTTCCCAACGGGTTTCCGCAGGAGGTGCTGGATCAGTTCAGCAGGCTCACGGGCCGCGGGGTGCTCTGCAATAAGCCGTATTCAGGCACGCAGGTGATTGCGGATTACGGCCGCGAGCATATGGAAACGGGCAAGCTTATCGTCTATACCTCGGCCGACAGCGTATTCCAGGTTGCGGCGCACGAAGACGTGGTGCCGGTGGACGAGCTCTACCGCTGCTGCGAGCTTGCGCGCGGCATGCTCACGGGCGACTATGCCGTGGGCCGGGTGATTGCAAGGCCCTTTAACGGGGAATACCCCCATTTTCAGCGAACGGTTCGGCGGCACGACTTTTCGCTTTTTCCGCCAAAGGAGACGATGCTCGACGCATTTAAGGCCGCGGGCCTCGACACCATCGGCGTCGGCAAAATAAACGATATCTTCGCGGGGCGCGGCATCTCCGCTACGTACAGAACCGAGGGCAACGCCGACGGCATGCGCAGAACCGCAGAGATTGCGGGAACGGATTTCAGCGGGCTGTGTTTTGTGAACCTTGTGGACTTCGACATGCTCTACGGCCACCGCAACGATATCGACGGCTATGCGGCCGCGCTTTCCGAGTTCGATGCCTGGCTGGGCGGCTTTCTCCCTTCCATGCGGGAGGACGACGTGCTTTTCATAACGGCGGACCACGGCTGCGACCCTTCCACGCCGAGCACGGACCATTCCCGCGAATATGTTCCGCTGGTTATCGGCGGAAAGGGCGTGCGGGCGGGGGCAAACCTGGGAACCAGAAGCTCCTTTGCCGATATCGCCGCCACGCTGCTCGATCTTTTTAAACTGCCGCAAAACACCGAGGGCATCAGCTTTAAAAAAGAAATACTGGATGCGGATTTCCGATGAAACCAGGGGGGGATCCGTGTTAAAACCATGGAATAAAGCTTTTGCTGCGGAATTTATCCCTTTGTTATTTGATATTTCCATGAAAAGAAGGCCGCGAAACAATGATTACGACGGAAGAACTGA
This sequence comes from Bacillota bacterium, assembly GCA_023391535.1. Classification (GTDB taxonomy): domain Bacteria; phylum Bacillota; class Clostridia; order Oscillospirales; family Ethanoligenentaceae; genus JAEWAU01. The sequence continues at coordinate 12,740 of JAEWAU010000005.1, forward strand.
TCGAACAGGCTTTTCGGGCACGCGAAAAGGCCTACGCGCCCTATTCGGGCTTCCGGGTGGGGGCGGCGCTCCTGACGAAAGAGGGCAGAGTTTTCGGCGGCTGCAATATCGAATCGGCCTCCTACAGCCCGAGCAACTGCGCCGAGCGCACGGCTTTTTTCAAAGCGGTGTCGGAGGGGGAACGCTCGTTTGAGGAGATCGCCATCGTGGGCGGCCCGGGGAAAAGCGACACGCAAACCGAAAACTACTGTCCGCCCTGCGGCGTTTGCAGGCAGGTTATGATGGAGTTCTGCGTACCCGAGAATTTCCGGATTATTCTGGCGAAAAGCAAGGACGCTTATGTGATATACACGCTGAAGGAACTGCTTCCCCTCGGATTCGGACCGGATAATCTGTCCGTCCGATAGAGCAAGTTTCGCGAAACTGGCTTTCCGCTGGCTATGGCAATTTCATTAAAGATTGAGCGAAGCCGCATTTCGTCTGTCCGCCTCCCTTGGCTCAGCGAAATACCGCGGAATGGTTCAATCTTTTCTGGAAATGCTGTAGGAAGCCGCCCGGTGCAAATGATACGGATGCGGAGCGTTTTACACGGGATGGCTCCGGCAGCGGAAAAGCCAAAAATAAAAGGAGGATCTTATGAAAATCAAAAAAGTTCTCGGCGTAGTCATGTCCCTTTCCATGGTTGCCGCAGTTTTCACGGGCTGCGCATCTTCGGGTTCGGGCAGTTCATCCAGCTCGGGCAGTTCGTCGTCCAGCAGCAGTTCCAGTTCGGCCTCGTCCACGGCGGTGACCTTTAAGGACGGCATGGTTACCGATATCGGCGGCGTCAACGACCAGTCCTTCAACCAGGGCGCATGGAACGGCCTGCAGGCATTCGGCAAGGAGAACCCCGACGCTAAGGTCAAGTATCTGGAATCGACCCAGAGTTCGGACTATTCTACCAACCTCAACCAGTTCGCAAGCACCAACTACAACCTCGTTTGGGCAATCGGCTACCTGATGGCCGACGCGGTTAAGGCTTCGGCCACGGCGTACCCCGACGTCAACTTCGCGATCGTTGACGACGCGATTTCGCCCACCCCGTCGAACCTGACCTGCGTGCTCTTCCGTGCGCAGGAATCCTCCTTCCTCGTCGGCTATATCGCGGCGCTCAAGACCAAGACCAACAAGGTCGGCTTTATCGGCGGCGTATCCGGTACGGTTATCGACGAATTCCAGTACGGCTTCCAGGCGGGCGTCGCCTACGGCGCAAAGGAACTCCACAAGGACATCTCCGTCAACGTGCAGTACGCGAACTCATTCAGCGACGCTTCGCTGGGCAAGGCGATTTCGCAGAACATGTACGCCAAGGGCGCGGATATCATCTTCGCCGCAGCGGGCAACGTCGGCCAGGGCATGATCGCCGAAGCCAAGGCGGAGAACAAGCTCTGCGAGGGCGTCGATATGGATCAATCCTCCCTCGCACCGAGTAACATCCTCACTTCTGCAATGAAGAACGTGAACAACGTCGTCGCACTCATCTCCAAGCAGGTGAAGGGCGGCCAGAAAGTCGGCGGCCAGACCCTCAGCTACGGGCTCAAAGAGGGCGGCGTCGGCATTCCGGATACGGACCAGGCCGTTAAAATGTGCGGCCAGGATGTTCTGAATAAGGCGAAAACCGTTCAGCAGAACATCATCGACGGCAAGATCGTGCCGCCGTACAACAAGGACACTTACAAAACCTATCTCAGCACGCTGAAATAATCAGCCCGGCAACGTTGGAACTCTCTTCCCTACGGCGTTTCCGGGAAAGGCGGCCGCGTTCCGGCGCGCTTAATCCTTAACGGAACTGCTGTAGAACGCCTGTAAGGCTGAGGCGACTCGCCTTACAGGCGTTTTGCGAAGAGACGGACGGGAATTTCCGCCCGCGGACACATGGAAACGATCCGGATGGCTTGATACGAATATCCGATTCAAAACAGATAAAATCCGCAGCAAAAGTTTTCCTATGGGTTTTGATGCGGTTTTTTCTCCATTATTTTATGGGAGATTCGTAACAAATGGCCGATGGCCTTCTTCGGTATCGGCTAAGGAATCTATACCTATAGAGAAGGAGGTCATATATTGAAAGATCAAGCTACTTATGCGGTGGAAATGCAGTCGATCTACAAGTACTTCGACGATTTCTGCGCGTTGAGTTCGGTCGATCTGAAGGTCGCAAGCGGAAGCATCCATGCGCTTCTGGGTGAGAACGGCGCCGGCAAAACTACGCTGATGAATGTCCTTTACGGCCTCTATAAACCCGACAGCGGCAGAATTCTGATTAACGGCGAGCAGGTGGAGATGAAGAACCCCAGCGTCGCCATCGAACACAGGATCGGCATGGTCCATCAGCATTTTAAACTTGTGGAAAACTTCACCGTCGTTCAGAACATCATCCTCGGCAAAGAGGTGATCAAGGCGGGGTGCGTGCTCGATATCCCCAAGGCGCGCAGGGAGATTCAGGAGCTTTCCGAAAAGTACGGGCTCAAGGTAGACCCGGACGCCAAGGTAGAGGATATCTCCGTGGGCATGCAGCAGAGGGTGGAGATTCTCAAGGCGCTCTACAGGGGCGTCGAAATACTGATTCTGGACGAGCCCACCGCGGTTCTGACTCCGCAGGAGATCAGCGAGCTCGTCAGTATCATGCACAACCTCACGAAGTCCGGCAAGACGATCATTATTATCACACACAAGCTCAAGGAGATCAAGCAGTCCTCCGAGTACTGCACGATCATCCGCCGCGGCAAGTACATCGACACCGTCCAGGTGAAAGATACCTCCGAGCAGCAGCTCGCGTCCATGATGGTGGGCCGCGAGGTCAGCCTCGTCGTGGCGAAAAGCAAGGCGAAGCCTCAGGAAGAAATCTTTAAAATCGAAAATCTTACCGTTGAAGACAACCGAAAGATAGAACGGGTGAAAAACCTCTCTCTTTCGGTAAAAAGAGGGGAAATCGTAGGCATCGCCGGCATAGACGGCAACGGGCAGAAGGAACTTGTGGAGGCCATCACCTGCCTTGCAAGAGCGAAGTCCGGCAGGGTGCTCATCGGCGGCACAGAGATTCAGAACACTACGCCGCACAACGTCATTGAGCACGGCGTCTGCACCATTCATGAGGACCGACAGAAAAGAGGCCTTGTGCTCGATTTCCCCGTTAAATACAACCTGATCACCGAAACCTACAACAAGCCCCGGTTTTCAAACCGCTCTATTCTGAAGGATAAAGAAATCAGCAGTTTCGCGGCGGAGGCCATCAAAGAATACGATATCCGGCCGGACACCTGCGCCGAAGAGCCTGCGAAGGCGCTTTCGGGAGGCAATCAGCAGAAGGTCATCATTGCGAGGGAGCTTGCCAACGACCCCGAACTGCTCATCGCGTTTCAGCCCACCAGAGGGCTCGACGTGGGCGCGATCGAATTCGTGCACAAAGCGCTTGTCAAACACCGCGACAGCGGGCATTCGATCCTGCTGATCTCTTTCGAACTCGACGAAATCATGAATGTATCGGACAGAATCTGCGTTCTGTACGACGGCAGTATTGTGGATGAGTTCCAGCAGGGCGAAGTGGACGAGAACACGATCGGGCTGCTGATGGCAGGAGGGGGGGAGAGAAAGAATGAGATATAAGATTGCCGCTATCTTAAACCGGACCGTCACAAAAATCATTCTTGCAATCATCCTTGGCTTTATCGTCGGAGCCGTCACGCTCGCGGTGGCCGGCTACAACCCGGTATCCGCCTACTCGATGATGTTCTCCAGCATCTTCAAAAGCCCGCAGAACATGATTCAGGTGCTGATACTTACGATGCCGAACATTCTTACCGGCCTGAGCGTCGCGTTCGCCTTCAAAACGGGCTTGTTCAATATCGGCGGCGAGGGCCAGTATCTCGTGGGCGCCATGGCGGCCGTGCTTGTGGGCGGCACGCTCAACCTGCCGCCGGTAATCAATATTATCGTCATCATGCTGGTGGCGATACTCGCGGCGGGCCTTTACGGCGCGCTCGCGGGCTTCCTCAAAGCCAGATTCGGCATCCACGAGGTCATCACGACCATCATGCTCAACTGGATCGCGATGTACTTCAACAACTATCTGATTTCGCTGCCGGGCATCGGCGTTGCGAATACGCAGTATTCGTTCACGATCAAAAAAAGCGCCTGGACGAACATCCTGGTAAACTGGAAGGAAACCGCTCAGGGCCATGCGTTTCTTTCGCACCATCATGCGCTCCAAACCATTCTTTTCGCCACCGATATCAATTACGGCATCCTTATTGCAATCGTCGTCGCGGTGTTCATTTGGTTTTTGCTGTATAAGACAACGTTCGGCTACCAGGTGCGTGCGGTTGGCCTCAATAAAGATGCCTCCGAATTCGCGGGCATCAGCGTTCAAAAGAACCTCGTTATGACGATGTTCGTGGCCGGCGCCCTCGCGGGCCTTGCGGGCGCGCTCCAGATGGCGGGCACCATGCCCCACGCGCTCAATTCCCTCGCCATCCAGCCGGGCTACGGCTTCAACGGCATCACCGTGGCACTTATGGCCAACAGCGCGCCCGTCGGCTGCATCTTTACGGCGCTGCTGCTTTCGGCGTTGCAATTCGGCGGCAGCACCATGCAGATGAACATGGGCGCCCCGTCCGAAGTGGTCAACATCATGATCGGCGTCATTGTCTTCTTCGTTGCGGTGGCCTCAATGTTTACCATGATCGCCGAGAAGATCAAGGTGAGGAGGCTTAAAAATGTTGATTAGCGTATTGCTTGCAATCAGCATCACGCTTATGTATTCCGCGCCGCTGATATTCGCGGGCCTCGGCGGCGTGATCTCGGAGAATGCCGGCGTTGTGAACATCGGCATTGAGGGAATGATGACCTTTGGCGCCTTTATGGGCGCGGCTGTGGGTTACTACACGGCCAACCCCTGGTTCGGCTTGCTTGCGGGCGGGCTTGCGGGCGGCGTGCTTGCGCTTGCGCACGCCGTGGCCTGCATCACCTTCCGGGCGGATCAGACAATCTCGGGTGTCGCCATCAACTTTATCGGCCCCGGCCTCGCCCTTTTCCTTTCCCGCAAACTGTTCGCCGGGAGCACGATGACCAAGCCCGTGCCGCACCAGATCCCCTCCATTTTCGGCAGCCATGCCGCGAAAATGGGCTCCAACGCGCTGCTCAACGCGGCAAACGTGGAATGGACGGTGCCCATCGTCTTTATCATCGTGCTGGTGCTGTGGTTCATGCTTTACAAAACCAACTGGGGGTTGCGCATCCGGTCGGTGGGCGAAAACCCCGCCGCGGCGGATACGCTCGGCATCAACGTTTATAAGGTCAAATATATCTGCGTCTTTATGTCCGGCGTTCTTTCCGGCTTCGGAGGAGCGGCGATGACGCTCGCGGTCGTCAACTACTTCACGCAGTCCACGATCTCCGGCCAGGGATTCATCGCGCTCGCCGCGGTCATTTTTGGCAAATGGAAGCCTCACGGCACATTGGCGGCATGCCTGCTCTTCGGTTTCGCGCAGGCGCTGGTTGTGCTCCTCGGCGGAAGCACCTCAAAAATACAGATTCCGTCGTCCATCCTTTCGATGCTGCCCTATGTGCTGACGCTCGTCGTGCTCGTGTTGTTCGTGCGGCGCTCCACGGCCCCCAAGGCCGATGGCGTACCTTATATCAAGGGCTATTGACGGAAGGCGGCAGCACCCATATTGCCACAAAGCCTCCCGCTTTCAGGCGGGAGGCTTTGTGCTCCCACAGCAATACCAGTTTACAATTAAACATTATACAAAGGATGTAATTACGATATGAGGATGTATGATATTATCCTGAAGAAAAGGGACGGCGGCGTCCTGACAAGGGAAGAGATCGAGTTTGCGGTGAACGGCTGCGTAAACGGCTTCATTCCCGATTACCAGATCACCGCGCTGCTGATGGCCATCTATTTTAAAGGCATGAACGACGAAGAGACCAGCGTCATGACCAACTGCATGGCGCATTCGGGCGATACGGTCGACCTTTCGTCCATTCGGGGCGTCAAGGCGGATAAGCACAGCACCGGAGGCGTCGGAGACAAGACGACGCTGATTGTGGCGCCCACCGTCGCGGCCTGCGGCGTCAAGGTGGCAAAAATGTCCGGCCGCGGCCTCGGACATACGGGCGGCACCGTGGATAAACTCGAATCCATCGCGGGATTTCAGATATCCCTTCCGCGCGAACGGTTCATCGAGATTGTAAACACCGTCGGCCTCTCGGTTATCGGGCAGTCGGGCAATCTGGCGCCGGCGGATAAGAAGCTCTACGCGCTGCGCGATGTAACCGCGACCGTCGACAGCATTCCGCTGATCGCGGCGAGCATCATGAGCAAAAAAATTGCGGCGGGTTCGGACTGCATCATGCTCGACGTGAAAGTGGGCAACGGCGCTTTCATGAAGCGGCTAAAAGACGCAGTCAAGCTTGCGGAGGTGATGGTGAGCATCGGCGAATCCGCGGGCAGGCGGACCGCCGCGCTGATCACGAATATGGACAGGCCGCTTGGCCATGCGGTGGGGAACTCGCTGGAGGTCATCGAGGCGGTGAAAACGCTCCGGGGCGAAGGGCCGCAGGATCTCACGGAAGTCTGCGTCCTGCTGGCGGCCAATATGCTTCGGCTTGCCGGAAAAGGCGGGCTCGAGGCATGCACGGCGATGGCACGCGGCGCGATTGCGGACGGCTCCGCTTTCGCGAAGCTCTCGGCGATGGTATCCGCTCAGGGCGGGGATGCTTCCATGCTCGACGATTTTTCTAAATTCGAAAAGGCCACGATCGCACAGGAGATTCGAGCGGAGAAAGACGGCTATATCGCGTCCATGGATACCGAAAAATGCGGCATCGCCTCTGCAATACTCGGCGCGGGCCGTGAAACGGTAGAGAGCAAGATCGATTACAGCGCCGGCATCGTCATTCATGCCAAAACAGGCGACGCTGTCCGCCAGGGCGACCTCCTCGCCGTGCTTTACACAAACAAGAAAGAGGCACTTCACACGGCCGAAAAGATGTACCGGGACGCGGTAATTATCTCGGAAACCGCTCCCGCGGCCGAACTGCTTGTTTATGCGCTGGTGGATAAAGACGGCGTCAAATATTTTGATTGACTGACGCACCGCGACAGATTTCCGGTCAGCCGGATTCTTTGCCCGGCCGCTGTTCCCATAAGGGTTGCTGCAAGCTTAGAGCGTGCAGCAGCCCTTATGTTTTATATATAAGTGGTGTGGCAGGCATATGGATTCTTTCGGCGGGCCCGGCCCTAAAAGAGATGCGGGCCAGGACGCGGGATAAAAGCAAAACGCCCTCCACATCAGTGGAGGGCACGCCATTGCCGCGGCGCATCGCCGCTGGCAAGTTAGGTTATAAAGATGCAGGATAAAAGCGCGGGCTCAAAAGCAACGCGCCCGCAAACCTGCGAGCGCGTACTGCCTCCAGCGCAACTGGTGCCGCTGACCGGGTTCGAACCGGTATGGTGTTGCCACCGAGGGATTTTAAGTCACGAACATTAGATTTTACGCTGTTTCACCATGTGTCATAAACCCGCATAAACACTGAGTTTATGGCGCTTTACGTTTTATATCGTTTCATGAAATAAAGCCCGATTTTATGCCCGTAGTAGCCAAACAGTAGCCAAAATAGTAGCCAGAAAAATGCCCGTGGAGCCAGACTTTATGCGGGCTCGTGAGTTTGAGAACATCCGCGTAGTAGTCAATTTCCCCGCGCGTGGCGTGTGTGCCGTCTGTACGCCGCTCTGCGGGCCTGATTGCTCCGGGGTGAATCTACACGGTTGCGGGCCGTTTGGTGCTGGAAGTGAAGCAATATCTCCATTCCGGGAGCTTGCAACCCGTTGTGGCAAGGGCGCAAAAGCGCGGCAGGGAATTGCGCAGAAAAAAAGCAGACGTGGCTTTGCGGCCTCGCCTGCCTATTTGATGAAATACTACTACCTGTTTATGAGTTCCATAAACTTCCGGTGCGTTGGAACGGGAAGATCGCGGTAATGGTCGGAGTAGGTTCTGCATACCCGCTTGAAAAATGCGTCCTTCACGGGTTCCGAATCACCGGCTCCTGCGAGAAAGGGAAACACAAGGCCAGTTTTCAGTGTGTCGAACATGGCAAACATGAACCGGACTTCATCGGCATCGGGAACACATCCGGCGTCTATGTAACGGATTCTGTAGAAGTCGGCCATGGTAAGAGGGATACGATTCATACGGAAGCACCGCCTTTCCGGAGCCGGCGGGCGCGTTCGCGGCGAACACCATCTACACGGCCGGCGCAAAAGACCACGGCCAGCGCGCCGACAATTCCCCAACCCGGATTCAACTTTAGGGCGGCTTCGAAAAGATCGTAGGCATTGTTCGCGTCCTGCAAGCCAATACCTCGAAAAGCATTTGCGGCATCGTCGTATGTAACATTCATACCGAGAACGATTCTGCTGTACGTGTCCGAAAGCATCTTGCGCGTCCGGCTTATAAGGGCGGCGTAACCGGCAGCATTCTTTGCACGCTCCGCCTCGGCCAACAACTCAGGGTGTTCGAGCACGTAGCACATCAGTTGCGAATCATCGGGGGAAAGTTTCCCCATGAGCTCGCAGAACTCGTCCTCTCGACTTTTTGTAACCTGCATATAAATGCCTCCTTTTGATCTTGAAGGGATTCTTCCCACATGCTACAATAGGGATATGGGAAGTTTCCCTTTTGGTTTGGCGGCTCCTGCGGGCTTGGCGGCGGCAGGGGCCGTTTCTATGTTGGGATAATCCGACGGGTTTCGACCATCTGCGGGTGAAAGCCTCCCTTTGCGGTATGGATTCACCGGGCTTGGAACCGGTGTGCCGCGTTACGCCCTCGCGGGCGTCCTCCGCGCTATTTATGCCAGCACTTTGACAGGTTCGCCTTTGATGACCTCGCTTCCGTACTTCTCGCGGATGGTCGCCCAGCAGCAACCAAGCGCTTTCAGCGTGTCGCGCGCTGCATAGGTGTTTCCGGATATCCATATCCAGCGCCCGCACAACTCGATGCACAGGCCGGGGAACGTAACCAGGGCGTTGATAATATCGCGGTATGCCTCGGCCTCCTGGGCGGCGTGGTGGGCTTCCTCGGCGTTCCCGGTGTGCTCGTCGCGGGCGAACCGGTGAAGCAGCTCGTCATATTCGGCGTTGATCTCCTGCATTTCGGCGGTGCTTCCGCCTACGTCCGGATGGTGGGCCTTGCAGAGTTCACGATAGCGCGATTTCAGCTCGTCCATAGACTGGATACCGGAAAACCATTTCACGGTGTATTCCTCCTTGTATTTGGCCGGGATTGCAACCGGCCATCCGCTTTACGCGCCCAAAAGGGCGTGTGCTCAGCGCCTACGCGGAACAGTTGATACGTCGAGTTTAAATGTTAGGTCAATAACCTTTTGCCGGTAGTCATAACGGCGGCGAGGCCCGAAGCACACGGATTCAAGTTGCGCTCGAACTGATGCAGGAGCAAGAGCTACGCCGTAGTGAATAAGCGCATCTTCTGCAGCTCGGAGGGATTCCCGTGCCTCGTAAATTCCCAACTCATCAATGCACGCGCACCCCTGGTTGGCGGAATCAAAAACGGATTCGTCCTCGATCTGATAGATTTCCGACGGAACCGTGCCGTCGGGATTGCGGATTCCGTGCGCGATGATGTAATCATGCTCGATCTTCCGAGCCTGCGCTTCGAGCGTTTCAAGATACGCCTTTGCGATAGCGTAGGCGCGCTGTTCTTTGTTCATCATGATATTAACCTGCCTTTCGTTGTAGCGTTCGCCCGGAGTTGGGACCGGGCACTCGCTTTACGGGGCATAAGCCCCGCCCTCAGCGCTCTGTTACCAGTGTAAAATAGTTGTCGAGGACCACTTTGTCACCTGGAACAATTTCGCTTGTGTATTTGGTTGATATGCCGCGCGGGCTGTTGTCTTTGACTAACCACGATTCAACTCCGGATTTCCGCAGATCGTCTATTGATACTGTTTTCATATTCAATTCCTCCCGGCGTTTCCGCCTGTCTGCTGTTTCTTGACTGCGATTACATGATAATATATATGGTACCATATATCAATGGATAAGTAGCATGAATATGGTACCATATATTTAGTAACATTGTATATGGACGCATATATAATTGAGTGATATTCTATTGTGGAGGTGATTCATATGCCAACAGAAGCTCAAAAAAGGGCAATAAAAAAGCACTTGGCAAAGCTGGAAGATCTGCGAGTACGTGTACCAAAAGGCCGCAAAGCTGAGATTGAATCCCACGCGCAGGGCCGGGGCGAAAGCCTGAACGGGTTCGTAAATAGAGCCATTGATGAAACTATCGAGCGTGACAACTTGCAGACCACGAAAAGTCAAACAGAAGAAGCGGATGATATAGCGAAAAAGGAGTGAGCACGCGATGAATAGCAAAGAGCTGGAACAAAAAATGCATGAAACCAAAGAATTTGAAATGGAAAAAGCAGAAGAATTCTTTCGTAACAAAGAATACGACGCCCTCGTTATGGTAGGCGGAAACTTTAATAGATTTGGATACACTAGCACGGATATACTCAAAATGTTTTATGAACGACTGCCGAATGAGAAAAAATATCAAGCTGTACTGGATGTTTATATCGGTGCTCGTGATGGTAAGGCTTTGGCTAAATATATAAAAGATATAAAGAAATACCGCCCTTTCAGTTATGCCGATGAAATTAAGAGTTTGGCAGATGAAAAAGGGGATATAACTATTTATCGTGGGTGTAATGAAACAATCGACCGAGTAGATAAGGCACTATCTTGGACAACAAGCGAAAATGTTGCAACATGGTTTGCACTTCGGCGTACTGACTGGCAGAATTGTTTTGTGTACTGCGGGAAGATCAACATAAAGAGCATAATAGCCTTTACTAATGGTCGCAGCGAACATGAAGTTCTTCAATATAGGAACGTTCGTAAAATAAGGCTTGTCCGTCCTGTGCATTTTACAAACATTGCGGAGCATGATGATTTTCTAGGCAAGCTTAAAAAATCATTCGATTTGCCACAATCATCACTTCCATGTTGAAGCACGCCGCCAACTGAACCCCTCACGATGATGAAAAGGTTTAGATTCAACCGAACCCCTGGAATTCAAAGGTATAAAAAGAAGCAGCAGGGCCACAAACCCCGCTGCTTTTTCATACCCATATCTAATAAAAATAGACCGCATATTTATGCAATAATATTGTATATTTATAAATCGAACCTATATACGCGCGCGTGTGAGATAGGAAACATCTGCCGCCGATCTATCAGCACCATAACAGACCGAAAACGTAGTAAATGTGCGGGTTCATGCGGCATACTGCAAAGGCTGAAGGGAACAGTAGAAAGCCGTAAAAGGCGATTTTTCAGCGTGTGCAGACGAAAAGAAAGAGAGAATGAATGTACAAATATGCATTATAGCGTGCATAGACATACATTTTCTCACCTACTTCATGCCTCACAACCATGCCGATTATAAACATGCAGATGTCCACATCACGCGGACTGGTTCACCAGGGCCGAGATGCTCCAATTATACAAAACAGTAATTGCGTATAATTCACCGAAACCCATGAACCCGCACAAAGTCTAGGTTCATCCGCTTCACTGAAATTTTGTACCTCAAAATATTACATAGAATGGTCGCGTCAGCATGTCGGAATCCCTATTGGAAGGTGAAAACCTGACGGGCATATCCATGAACCACGCACATTCCGCACACCTTCTATGCGAGCACCGGGGGGGTGGGTATTTTCGGGGGCGCCCCGGTTTCGCGCAGCTCCTGTATATACCTGCGCTCATATATGAACTCGGCTTACCTTTGAGCTGAGGCATAGGGCCTGTATTGAACACATACCCTTGACTATCCAAATCTGGACCGCCAGTTCAGCGCAGAACTGCGTTCGCCTGACCGCACGGTTTCGCGCCGCCAAAATCTGAATGCTCATAGCTGTACAAAATTCGTACCACGGAATCCTTTATAGAGGGGCGAAATCAAAAAAAACACCCCGTCAATGCAGACGGCGTAAGGCTTCAAGGCACTTTTCAACAAGTCTATTAAATAGACTTTGGAGGAAGATAATGGTTGATAGCTTTGCTCGAATCATACGAAGTAAGTTTAAAGCGTTGTAAACAATATAATAGTACTAAATGTATCTCATAAGGGGGGAACGTAAATTCATCCTCCCCACGGAGAGTAAGAGCTACAGAGGCACAAAACGCCGGGAACCCGCAGAGTTATGCCATTTGTTCAAAAAAATACGTATCACTGGTAGTACATATCAAGGGCTGATACGTACCGATGGTAGTACATATCGAGGGGGGATTCCTCAATTTTGAGGAGTCGTACAATAAGGCTTGACCTTTACAGTTTGGGTTCCCCGAATTTGGGGAATCATGCGGGCGCCCTGGTAACGAATGCAGTACCGGACAAATTGCCCTCCACTGATATTTTGCAAGGGGCACAGGCTCAAATTGTATCCCACCCTCGGTTGAAACGAGAGTGGGAACTGAACTCACACCCTTTCCCGCGATTCAAACGATGGTATTTTATAGGCCGGAAGGGGGTCATTTGAAATGACATCCTTTTCCCTCATTTCATGTGAGGGCATCCCGTAGGGGGTACAGCGCGTGTACGCCCTTCTCCATCTACAGCGAAAAAGCATTAGTTTCATAAGTTCAGCTTCTCGATCCTTCGGGAGCTTGATGAACGTTTCCGGGTTCCCGCTCTCGTCTTTCGGGCCGAAATAGTTCGGGATGCAGAAATAGTTGTCCTTCACATAGGGGTCTAGGTTCTGCCAGTTCGGGTTATTGTCGTTGAGCGCGTGGAGCGCCAAATCCGGAGCCGTGATGATGGCCGCGCCGCGGATCGCCGTTTGGAGCGGGTGCTTTGTCACGGTGGAAACGAACTTGTCCCAGCCCTGCACGCTGGCGTTTGCAAACGGCAGCATGGAATCCACCACCTGCAAAAGGGGCGTAGTTCGGCTGAAATTGGTGGTCACTTCGGCGGCGTTGTAGATTCCCCGGAGCTTGCTGTCGAAAGTGCCGCCGCCTTTGCGGACGGTGGCGAGGTATTCCGTGAAGCGCGGAAACATTTCCGTGGCCTCGGTGACGTTCTCCACGCCGGAAAGGATCTTCCCGAGCGAGAATCCGGTTTCGTTGCGGACATATCCGGAGCCGCGCCCGCCGAGGGCCAGAAAGTCCAGCCAGTCATTGCCGCCGGTCGCCATCTGACGCACTGCATCCGGCATGGCAGCCAAAAAGTTGTGCGTTCCGGCCGCGGACTGAATCATAGCGGTGGGAAGGTCGCGCACTATGTTGCGCACCTGGAAGGATGGGCTGTATCGCACGGCGGTGCCCTTAATCAGGTTCATCAGAGGCCGGTTAAGAAGTCGGATAGAGCGCAGCCCCTCGTCCGTGCCCTTCGGGTGTTCCAGAAATTGCAGCGCGTCGGAAATGTCTTTGCGCACCACGGCGGTGACGGGCTTCCCGTCGATCATAGCCGTAATGGTCGGCAGCTTCTGGCCGCTGATTGTCACGACCTTTCCGTTTACCGTATCTAGCCCCACAATATCATCCCCGCCGCGCGCGGCCTCTTTGAGGTCGTTTAGCACTTCGTCTGGAACCGTAGGCAAGATGCGAATTCCGGCCTTTGCCGCGTCCAGCGGGCGCGCCTGCGCCTTTTTTATCATGGAGGCATAGAGGTTGTTCCGCGCCTCCACGCGAAGCATCTGGTTCACGCGCGCATTCCACCGCTGCGCGAAAGGTTTCAAAGCCCGCTCGCTGCCGGTGGCCGTTTTGAACGCGGCCCCTTCGGACATATGGCCATACCCGGCACCCGGATACACGGAGCCGACCATATCCTTTGAAAGCTCGCGGAAGGATGGCGCGTAATTCGGGTATTTCTGTTTCAGCGCCGCGTAGGTGTCGCCCGAGACGGAACCGCCGCGCACACGCTCCGTTTGGAATTTATCCCATGCGTCCATCAGGTTCTGATGGGCGTTTTTGAGTTCCGGCGCGGCCTGCTCCATCGCGTCGATGCGCTGCAAGGCCTGCTCCTTCGTGATGGGAAGAACCGGCTTGTTCTTTGCCTCTTTCAGCTCGTCCATCCGGTCGAGCCATTCCTGCGCTTGCCCGTCTCCGGACTTTGCAAGGGCCTCCAGCGCCGTGTTCATGCGCTGCACCACGGAGCTGTCGGCTGGATTCTTCGTCTTGAAGGACTTCATCACGGCGTCCCGCACCTGGTTGAAAAAGTCCCGGTGCGATTGCTGGAAATCGGTCAATTCGGATTTCTGCTCGGCACCGCCTTCGACTGGATGGTAGACGCGCAGCAAGGGAAATCGTCCAGCTTCGGCTCTAAACTACAAACCATGCTGAATATTTCCCCGATCGGTGGCTCCACTTCCACATTCACGCCCGCAATCAACGCCGGGAAAATCCTAAACGGCGACGAGGACGTGAAGAACTGGAACGGCCAGCGCATCATCCCGAAATCCGAAGCCGGGAAGCTGCTGCCGCAGGATCAGTACGACACGCGCACCAGCAGCGCCGCAAAGACCCTCGGCAAGCAGACAGGCACATCGCCCCATATGTGGGACTATCTCGGGCAGTCCTATCTAAGCGACCTGTGGAGCGCTTTGCAAGGGCAGACGGCTGTAAGCCAAAAAAACAAGAACCCGCTTACCAACCTGTTCGTGAACAAGTTTTCCACGGATTCCGCGTATTCCAGCGATTGGGACAACCGATTTTACGACGCTCTGGACAAATGGGAGCGGCAGGCGGGCAGCGATAAGAAAAACAAGTCGCCCGGCTACAACGCGAGCCACGCGAAATATTTGACGCTCAACCGCTACGCCTCCACGATCTCCGACCTTTACAACAAGGCAAAGGCTGCGGAGGACGTGGGGAACACGGCGGGAGCGCGGGCCTTCCGGCTGCGGGCGCAGAATGTGGAGCAAACAGCGCTCGGGCAAATTTCATGAATGGCGCTTTTTCAGCATGCTTCTCACAATCAATACGATCCATAGCCCCGCGAATAATCCAATAAAAGCCCAAGTTGCAATTTCTGAGGCTATCGGACTACTATCTAAACTTCGTGCGATTAGCGAAACGACTTGTGAAAGGATGTAGATAACAGTGATTATTCCTATAACACTGAAAATGTCCGTTGCAACTTCTCCTATTGCGTCTCTCACGGCTATCCCCTCCAAATCCATTATATTCCGATTCTGTCCAATATCAAGTAGGGGGTGAAAAGTTCGAAACAGCGAAGTTCGACAAGGGGCATATTCACAGATGGCCGTACACAAAAATTCAAAGAAGTTGGTTTCGCTGCTCATTTAGTGAGTAACAAAGGATCCGAGATCATAAATCAGTAATCCGCACTATCTACAGAGAAGCCGTTCCGCAGCACGCGGGCGGCTCTCTTTTTTTGCCCGTTTTGAAGCCCGTAGTAGCCAAATAGTAGCCAAAACCGCAGAACGAAGGAAATTATTTACACATCTGAAAAACAGAAAACCCGCACAAACCTAGAGTTTATGCGGGTTCGCGGGTGGTGCCGCTGACCGGGTTCGAACCGGTATGGTGTTGCCACCGAGGGATTTTAAGTCCCTTGCGTCTGCCGATTTCGCCACAGCGGCTTATTTGTGAAAACGAATCTATCTTACCATATTGGCGGCATATTTTCAAGCGCGCGAAACGGCACCGTCTATCCGAAAAAAAGAGCGAAGCTTCAGAAAAACAGAATATTTCCCCCGCGCAACAAATAGTCATTTTCCGGGCATACTTTCGAGGAAGATATTTTTGGAAACGCGGGGAAGACGATGCCGAACAATCAGTATTTTGATGTCCGTGAACCGGGCGTGCAATGGAGAATGAACAAAACGTTATTTGAGCTGCTGGAAGCTGTCGGAAAACCGTACCGTGATGTGACGGTGGTTTGCATTGGAACCGACCGTTCCACAGGCGACAGCTTCGGTCCGCTGGTGGGGCATATGCTTTCCCATGTGACGTTCGTGCCGTTCCAGCTGCGCGGCACGCTGGAGAAGCCGGTGCACGCCTTGTCCCTTCCGGAAACTATGGAGGGAATTGATACGGAAAACAGCCTAGTGCTGGCTGTGGACGCCGGCGTAGGGGACGCGCGCATGGTGGGCCATGTGGCCGTTTCGGATGTGCCCGTGCGGCCGGGCAGCGGCCTTGGAAAGGAACTGCCTCGCGTAGGGGATATTTCCATCACCGGCATTGTGGCAATGGGAGGAATCGCGCCGTTCCTGATGCTGCAGAATGCGCCTCTCGGCATGGTGTACGAGATGGCGGAAAAGACGTTTTTTGCCGTTCAGTATGCCTTGTGCGGCCTAGCGGCGCAACGGTGCGCCGCATGCGGGCAGAAAACGGGTTTCGGCTTGCAGGAAGCGCATAAAAACATTTTTACGAGGGGCCGGCCGATTTCTTATACAGGCCGGAACGGTTGACTCCGGTTTCCCGGGCCGCGCGTTTCACGGCTTCCGGGCGCGTCATGCCCTCGGAAAGATAGCGCTCCACCAGGGCTTCGGCGGCTTCCACGGCGGCATCGTCCGCTACAGCGGCGCTCTTTCCGGGGGCTGGTTCTTCCATTCGGGCCGGGAGCGTCTGTGAGGCGGACGGCTTCCCCTCCACGACGAGGACGAATTCGCCGCGCGGCTCGTTGTGCGCGTAGGCTTCTGCGGCTTGTTCCAGCGTGGTGCGGAGAACTTCCTCGTGGATTTTGGTCATTTCGCGCACCAAAGCGACGCGCCGGTTGCCGAAGAATGTCAGCATGTCGCGCAGCGTGGCGCGCAGCTTGTGCGGCGCCTCATAAAAAATCAGGGTTCGGGGCTCGTCTTTTACCGCTTCGAGATGCGCGAAGCGGTTTTTTTTATTGACGCTCAAAAAACCCTCAAAGCAGAACCGCCCGGTGGGAAGGCCGGAAAGCGCCAGCGCCGTAACCGCCGCGCACGGCCCCGGAACGGCGACGACCTCAATGCCGCGTGTTGCGCACAGGGCGACCAAGTCCTCGCCGGGGTCCGAAATGGCCGGCATACCGGCGTCCGTCACAAGCGCGCAGGTTTCGCCCGCTTCCAGCCGCGAGACGATCTCCTCGCCGCGCTGAAATTTGTTGTGTTCAAAATAGCTGATCATCGGCTTTTTGATACCGAAATGGTTCAGAAGCCGCAGCGTGACGCGCGTATCCTCCGCAGCGATGAAATCCGCACCCGTAAGTGCCTGCTGCGCGCGGGAGGAAAAGTCGCCGAGGTTCCCGATGGGGGTTCCCACCAAATAGAGTTTTCCGGCCATGCCGCATTCACCTCATTAAAAATCGTTGCCGCATTTTTTGGCGGGGCGCCGTTTCTTTTGCATTATGCCATAGAGAAGCTACATCCGGTAAATGCGCCGGAATTCCGGAGTGGGTTCGCCGTTTTCCTCTTGCAGAATCAGAACGGCCTCAACCGAAAGGCCGGGCCGCGCGCCTTTTTTGCCCTCCACCAGTGCGAGAAAAGGGGAAGACGAGGCCTTGTGCTGCGCAAAGCGCAGGCGTTTCGGCTCCACGCCCGCCCCGTGCATCCGGTAAAGCAGTTCCGCCAGACGTTCAGGCCGGTGGCAGAAACAAAGGCGCCCGCCGTTTTTTAGCAGGCGCGCACCTGTGCCGACCGCATCAGCCAGCGTGCAGGAAGCCTCGGAGCGCGCATCGCGCGCGGCGGGGGAGGGGCTGGCCGGGCCGGTTCCGAGCGCGCGGTAGGGCGGGTTGCACGCCACGAGGCCGTAAACGCCGTTCCAGGAGGAGGGGAGCATACGCAAATCCTTTTCCCATACCTGCACGTTTTCAAGGCCGTTTTCCTCAGCCGCCCGGCGGGCCAGGTCCGTCGCTTCCGGCCGGAGCTCTACGGCGTCGATGGCAAACGCGCCGTCCCGGCTCCAGAGCAGCGAGACAATGCCGCATCCCGCGCAGAGGTCGCAAAGGTGCTTTTCCCCGCGCGGGGCGGCGAAATCCGCCAGCAGTACGGCGTCTGCGCCAAAGGAGTGCGCGGGCGTGGTAAGGGCGAAAATACCCGCGCCCAGGGCTTCGCGTTTTACGGCGGAATTTTCCAACTGCGCCTGCCTCCCAGAAAATTTGTTCTGCCGCAGGAAAGCGGCCGTGATCCGTTCCGCCATTTCAGGAAAATCGGTTTGTTTGCCGGCGCGGTGCCCGCTTAAAGCCCGCCTGATGCCAAAAGAACCCGCGCATACGCGCAGGTTCCCGATTGGCCGGCAGCATATCTCCGCCGAAGCGGAGTATGTATTCCGAAAAGCAATTTTGACTTTAGGCCGGCTGAGGAGCGCTGACAGGGCAGACGCTTGCGCACGAGCCGCAGTCCACGCATACGCTCTGGTCGATCACATACTTGCCATCGCCTTCGCTGATGCAGGAAACGGGGCACTGAGCGGCACAGGCGCCGCAGCTGATACAATCGTCGTTAATGACATAAGGCATTGATATGCACCTCCTTGCAGTTCTTTATTTATTGTATCACGAATTCGACAAATTTCAATACGTGCGGCGGGATTCTCGGATATTGCACGGTGCAAAACCGGAAAAATCACTCCAACCCCGCGAACACGTCCGGGCCGTTTTCGTCGGGCTGCGGCGTGTGGCCCCCGGAAGAGGGATCGTTCAAAACGTGTACCGCGCTCTTGTGGTATTCCTTTACCGGAGAATCCGGCGCCGCGTCGAGCCGGATTTT
The DNA here is from genome assembly GCA_023391535.1 of Bacillota bacterium. Lineage (GTDB taxonomy): Bacteria > Bacillota > Clostridia > Oscillospirales > Ethanoligenentaceae > JAEWAU01. The sequence goes on from JAEWAU010000005.1 coordinate 31,514, forward strand.
CAGCATTCCGGTGAGCAGGGAGACATCCGTCACCGCGCCGTTCCCGTCCGGCGTGGAGACGAGGGTGCCTACGCGCGGGGTGGTGCGCAGCAGATACTCGTAGGCCTCGTGTTCGTATTTGAGGCAGCACATCAGGCGGCCGCACGTGCCGGAGATTTTTGCCGGGTTGAGCGAGAGCCCCTGTTCCTTGGCCATTTTGATCGAAACCGGCTGGAAATCGCCCAGGAACGTGCTGCAACAAAACGGTTTGCCGCAGATGCCGAGGCCGCCGAGCATTTTGGCCTCGTCGCGCACGCCGATCTGGCGCAGCTCGATGCGTGTGCGGAATACCGACGCGAGGTCCTTGACGAGCTCGCGGAAATCCACGCGGCCATCCGCCGTGAAGTAAAAGAGAATCTTATTGTTGTCGAAGGTGTATTCCACGCCGATGAGCTTCATGCCGAGCTTATGGTCGGCAATCTTCTTGAGGCAGATGCGGAACGCTTCTTTTTCCTTGCGCGCGTTGTCGGCCACATGGGCAAGGTCCTCTTCCGTGGCGGCGCGGATGACGCTTTTGAGCGGTTTGACGATGGAATCGTCCTCCACGGTGCGGTTGGGCATCAGCACCTCGCCGCATTCAATGCCGCGGGCTGTTTCCACGATGACATGGCCGCCGCGTTCGAACGAAATGCCGCAGGGGTCGAAATAGTAAACTTTCCCTACGCTTTTAAACTGAACCCCAATGACTTCCGTCATTTGAACCTCCATAAACCGGGCCGTTCTCCGGCTCCGGTGGGATCGGTATTTATGAGCTGCCCGCGCCCCTAATCGTGCAGGGAGCGCCAAAGCTGCGCGAACAGCGTTGTGAGCAGCAATGTGCGGTTGGCGTTGTCCTGCGCCGCAGCGCCGGCATCCAGAGCGGCGCGCTGCGCTTCGCACAGCCTTCCTGCCGGAAAACGGCGGGCGAGAGGGGAAACGTCCGCGCCCGAAAGGGCGGGCAGGCCGCCGTTCTGTGCGGCGATAGCGTCCCGGAAAAGCCCGGGCAGTATGTCCAGCACCGTGTCGTAGAGCACGGCATTTTTTTCAAGCGCCCCGGAAAGGCGCAGAAAAGCGTAAAGATCGGTACCGCCGAGCGCTTTTTCAAATTCGGGCCAGAACGCCTCCAGTTCGCCGAAGCCGCCTTCCAGAAGCAGGCGGGCGCGCCCGATGATGCCGCCGGCCATACGTGCCGCCTGCGCGGCCTGTTCTGCGGAAACGCCGCACTGCCCGCACAGCTCCTGTACCGCTTCGTCTTCCGCAACCGGGCCGAGCGGAATGCACTGCATCCGCGAAAGCACGGTTTCCAGCAGGTGGGCGCGCGTATCGCACGTGAGCAGGAACAGCACATAGGCGGGCGGCTCCTCCAGTATTTTAAGAAGGGCGTTTTGCGCCTGTTCGGTCATATTCTGGGCGTCGGCGATCAGATAGACTTTGCGCGCGGCGTCGTTGGGCGCCACGAACGCGTCGAGCCGCAGGCGGCGCACCGCATCCACGCCGATCGTTTTGGCGCCGGTTTCGGGAGAGAGAATATCCGGATGACGGCCCGCAAACGCATTGCCGCACTGGCGGCAAACCCCGCAGGGGCGTTCGCCCTGCCCGTCGCACACCGCCGCCGCGGCAAGAATCCGCGCAAGGGTTTTGCGCCCGCTGCCCGCGGGGCCTTCCAACAGAACGGCGTGGGGAATGCGTCCGCTGTCAAACGCGGCGGAAAGCAGCTTTTTGGCCGGCGCGTTGCCGGAAAAACCGGGAAACCGCATCAGACTTTCTCAAACCGGTCGACGTTGAGAACGAAGACCGTTGCGCCGCCCACGGTTACCTCCACCGGAAAGGAGGTGTAAAGACCGACGCCGTAGGAAGCCGATGTGGGCATAATCTGGCTGCGCTTGCGGCTGTGTTTGGCGATCAGATCCATCACCTGCTGCACCTTGTCGTCATCCACGCCCGCAATGAGCGTGGTGTTGCCGGCCATGAGAAAGCCGCCTGTGGTGGCGAGCTTGGTAACGGTAAAACCCTCGCGGGTAAGCGCCGAGGAAACCGCGGTGCTGTCGTCGTTGCTGACAATGGCGAGAACCAGTTTCATGATAAACCCTCCTGCCCTCTGGCGTTTTCCGCTCCGAACGGGGAAAGTAGGCCGGTGCGCCGAACCGTAAAAACCGCCTTCCGCACTTCGCGGAAGGGTTGCCGGAAACGGCTGTGCGGCACGTCTTCCGTTCTCATTTTAACACGTTCACCGTGAAAACGCCATACGATTTTAAAGAATTTACCAGCTGCTCCGAAATTCGCTCTCCGGGCATCACCAGCGGCACGCCCGGAGGGCAGGGACATTCCGCTTCGGCGGCCACGCGCCCTGCGGCGTCCTCCACCCGCACCCGGGTATGAACGGCCAGCAGCGCGCCGCGCATGGGAAGCACGCGGCAGGGAGGAGCAAGCGGTTCCGCGCGGTATGGCTCCGGGGAGTGCGCGGGCAGCGGCAGATCGGAAAGGGCGCGCGCCAGACGCTCGAAATCCTCCGGCGGATTAAATGGGGAGGGCAGCAGCACCACGTGGCGGGAATCCCACATCTCGGGCGAAACGCCGCGGGAGCGCAAAAACTCCGCGGCTGCGTTTCCCGGCACCCCGCGCGAAGCGGTGTCCACCATAAGGCGGGCCGGGTCGAAGGCCGCGGCGGGCACGAAAAAGCCGCGCGAGGCGCACAGCGCGCGCAAGGAGGCCACGGTTTCGGCAAGGCTGCGGAAAGCGCCGCGTCCCTCGCTTTCCAGCCACGCGCGCGCAAGGTCGAGCGAAAGCTGAATGAGATAGGAGGGGCTGGTGGAACCGAACAGCGCCATGGCGGCTTTTGCCGCTTCGCGCGTGAAATCGGCGGGCGCGGAATCGGCAATGTGCAAAAACGCGCCGCCCGTGAGCGCGGGCAGCGTTTTGTGCGCGGAATCGCAGCAAAGGTCCGCCCCAAACGGAAGCGGGTGCAATCCGAACGCGCCGAGATGGGCGCCGTGGGCGTTATCCACCAGAAGCGGGACGCCGTATGCGTGAGCGGCGTGCGCGATGCCGGCGATATCCGAAAGCACGCCGTAATAATCGGGGCTTGTAACATAAACGGCGCACACTCCGGGCGTGCGGGCGAGAACATTTTCTACATCTTCGGCGCGGATCTCACCAGGCAGAGCGGAACCGGCAAACGGGCGCGGCCAAACCCATTCCGGTTCCAGCCCCAGCAGGGCCATGGCGTTCACGGCCGCACGGTGGACGTTTCGCGCGCACACAACGCGTGCGCCCGCGCTGCGCCCGCCCGCCGCCATACGCAGCATGGCCTGGATGCACAGCGTGGAGCCGCCGGCTGAGAACAGCGTTTCCCGCGCGCCGTAAAGGCGCGCGGCGCGGCGCTCCGCTTCCAGAATGGCGCCGGAGGCTTCGAAGAGGTTGTCCGTTTCGGGCAGCTCCGTCACGTCGAGGGCCAGCGCGTTCCCGAACACCTGCGCAAGCGGCCCGGCCGCCCCCTTGTGGCCGGGCATATGAAAACGCGCGGGGTGCCGCCGCGCATAGCGCAGCAGCATCCCGTACAGGGGTGCGTCCTCCTCAGAGATAGATGCGCGGCACATTGGCGTTTACCAGAAGGGGATTGACGTCGAACACGGCGGTATCGCCCGGGCTGCACTCGATGGCGCTGACGTCGGCTTCCACGGAGCTTAGCCCGATGCGGCCGATGATACGGGCTTTTTTGCCGCCGATGCCGCAGGTAAGCTTGCGCCGGAACAGAAGCCCCAGGTCGTGCCAGCCATAGCGCAGGATATCGCGGAAGCGGAACGCGTCGCGCGATTTCTCCGTAAACACGCCGTCCGCGTAGCCGATGGGGATCACGGCAACGCGCATGGGCTTTTTGGTGCGGAACGTGTTGGCGTAGCCGATGTTGTGGCCGGCGGGCAGCCAGCGGGTGTCGCACACCGTGCTTTGCAGATAGCCCACCTTTTTGAGCCCCGCCTTGTTGCGCACGCCTACGCGCCCCAGAAGCGCGGAGCCGGCGCGCACGGCGTCGAGCCGCAGCTCCGGGTAGAGCAGCGCGGCGTTCGAATTGGCGATGTGGCGAAGGCCGGGTGAAACGCCGGCGTCCTCAAGCGTTTTGAGGCACTGGTTAAACAGCGAGAGCTGTTTGAAAACTCCCTTTTTGTTCCGGCCGAAACAGTTCGAAAGATGCGTGAAGGAGCCGGATACGGCGAGATTTTGCAGATACTTCGCCGCCTTTACGGCCTGCTCGGCTTCTTCCGGCAGGAAACCGAAGCGGCCCATGCCGGTGTCGAACTTGAGATGCACGCGGCACTTAACGCCGTGCTTTTCGGCAAGGCCGTTTAAGAGCACGGCGCTTTCATAGGAGCCCACCGTGGCCGTGATGCCGGAAGCGACGATGCGCTCGGCGTCCTCCTCCGCGCCGTAGGGCGAAAGCAGCAGAATCTCGGCCTCCGGCAAGGCGCCGCGCAGGCGGAGCGCCTCTTCGAGCCTTGAGGCGGCAAACAGGCGCGCGCCCGCGTCCCAAAGAATGTGTGCCACGTCCACATCTCCCAGCCCGTAGGCGTTACCTTTGAGCACGGGGATGACGGCCGTTCCCGTCACGCGTTTCATGGCGTTGTAATTTTCGACGATAAAATCCTTTTGCACCACAAGGGCTGTCATAAACACGTCGTCCTTTCGCATCTTTCCGGAAACCGACGCCGGGGGAAAAAAACGGGCCGGTCGAACGGGTCAGTCGGCGGAGGAAACCGGATGGCGGCGATTCTTGAGGTGGCGCAGCTTCTTCATCAGTTTGACGCCGCTTTCCACCGCGGCAGTGACCGGGCGGTTCAGAATGAGGTCGAATTCGCCGCAGAACTCGGTGAAATCGCCGTTAAAGCCCTTTTTGAACCGGTAAAGGCCGTAGAGCGGATTCTGGGGCGAGAGATCGCCCGAAACGCCGCGGAAATCGTAGATCCGGCACTTGGTTTCCACCGCCCAGCGGATCATCTCCCACTGGAGCAGGTAATTGGGCATGAGATTGCGGAATTCGTTGGCCGAAGCGCCGTAAAGGTACCACACTTTATCCCCATACTGCACGGCGATGGTGCCGGCGATGGGCTTGCCGTCCGAATAGGCCATATAAAGGCGCGCGTGCGGGCCGAACGCGTCGAGCAGACCCTCGAAATAGCTTAGCGGGCGGGTGGCGAAGCCGTCGCGCACGCCGGTATCCCGCATGATGGGCACAAACTGCGCAAGCGCCTCTTTGCCGCAGACTTTTACTTCAACGCCGTGCTTTACGGCGACGCGGATATTGTAGCGCGTTTTGGACTGGAACCCGGCGAAAACCTCGTCCTCCGTTTTACCCTCCACGTTCAGGCGGAAAACAAAACGCGGCTGGATACCGTCGAAGTTTTTGCCGCCGTCGCGCAGCTCAAAGCCGAACGAACCCATCAGCGCCATAAAGGCGTTGTTCGAAACGTCCACGTCCGGGTCCATCTTGAACAGATAGGCGTGGTATTTCACGGCAAGAGCGCGCACGCCGCCGATCAGCTTCGCCATCGTGTCGCGGTCCGCAATGTCGCACACGGGGCCGCGCGGCGCGTACATCAGCGTGAACGGCAGGCCGGGCACGGGGCGGATGAGCACCGAAAGGGAACCGATAATGTTCCCCTGTGCGTTCCTTTCCACCACGGTTTCCCATTTCCAGGCCGTTTTCACCTTGGCCCATTCGGGGCTTTGCATAAAATGCCCTTTGGGGTTTGCTTCCACAAACGCCCGCAAAGCGGTAATTTCCGAATCCGTATGTTTTAAAATTTCCAAATTAATGGCACCTCTGTTATGCTTGTCCGAATCTCGCGGCGCGTATCGCAAAAAAGCATTTCCGCAATTCCGTTTCAAATTGAAAAAAAGCGGCGCTTCGTCCGTCCGCTTCCGGCGAAACGGTGCGAAACAGACGCAGCATTTTCAGCGGAAAGCGGGGATGCCGAAAGCGCGGCCGCGGCTTTAAAAACCTTCTCCGATTATAACATTCTTACCGGCGTATTGCAATGTCGCATCTTCCTCCCGCGCACGCGCGGCTGGAAGATGCGATACGCGAAACGCGATTGACAACGCCTCCGTGCGGATGGTACAATCCAGATAGCGCGCAGCAAATCCGGCAAAAAAATTCGCTTACAGTAAAAACAGACCCGGGAGACAGTATGCCGATCAAATTGATTGCTTTGGATATGGACGGAACGACCCTGCGAAACGACCACCTCACCGTTTCGCGGCGCAATCGCCGCGCAATCCGGAATGCTCTGAAGGCGGGAATTCAGGTTGTTCCCGCAACAGGCCGCTATTATGGGGGAATACCGTCCTCCGTACTCGGCATTCCCGGCATCCGCTATGTTATTTCGTCAAACGGCGCGTGCGTCACGGATATCGCCGCCGGAAAAGCGCTGTTCAAAAACATAGTTCCGCTGTTCCTTTCCGTGGAAATCCTCTCCGCAGCGGCGGAACTTGGAGTATATGCCGAAGTATATACAAACAGCCGGGCGTACATCCAGAAGGGAACGTCGCCCTACCTTGCGCGGCAGAACTTCGCGTTTCGGCTCATCGCCCTGTTCTGGCGGCGGGTAAGGGTCGATCATCTGGCGGAATTCATACGGAGCAGCGGCGCCGAGGTGGAAAAAATCGAACTGCTGCCCGAGAACGCGCGGCAATCGGAACAAATGGCGGAAAGGCTCGCAGGAATGCCGCTTTCCATCACCACCTCCGGCATGAACAGCGTGGAAGTGACGAACCTCGGCTCCGGAAAAGGGAAGGCGCTTGAGCTCCTGTGCGGGCACCTCGGCGTTCGGCAGGAAGACGTGATGGCGGTGGGGGACAACTACAACGACCTCGGCATGCTCACCTGGGCCGGAACGGGCGTTTGTATGGAGAACGGCGACGCGGGTGTAAAGCGCGCGGCCGATTTTGTTACCGCACGCAGCGACCGCGACGGCGTGGCCTGCGCCATCGAGCGCTTTGCGCTTCAAAGGGCGCCGGGCGGTCAAACCAAAAGCGTATGATCCTATTTTATGAGAATCGCATGGAAAAATCCGTGTCAAACCCCTTCGCAAAGAGGTTTGACACGGATTTTAAATGCTTTTCAACCGGAGAGCGGAGGGATACCAATAAGACCGCTCAGGCAGGCGGAACGCTTCCTTTTTTGGCGCGGACGCTCCGCGCAAGCAGCGCCTCCAGCTCCTCTTTTGAAAAAAGATAGCGGGAATCGCAGAACTGGCAGGTGACCTCCGCCTGCCCCTGCTCCTCAATCATCGCGGCAAGTTCCCGCGGGCCGAGGCTCACGAGGGCCCTTTCGGTGCGTGCGCGCGAGCAGGTACAGCGGTATTCCGGCTCGGTTTCGTCCAGAACCTCCAGGGAGAAGCCCCGCAGCGCGGAGGCGAGGATTTCACGCGGCGTCTGCCCTTCGTCGAGCAGCGCGGATACCGGGCGCGCGGTTTTGAGGTTTTCTTCCAGCTTCCCGATGGCGGAAGGGTCGGCAAAGGGGAGGAGCTGGATGATATAGCCGCCCGCCGCTTTTACGGAAAGATCGGTATCCACCAGCACGCCCAGCGCACAGATGGTGGGAATCTGTTCGCTCGCGGCGAAATATTCGGTGATATCTTCGGCGATCTCGCCGGAAACAATCGGCGTCTGGCCGCTGTAAGGCTCCTTAAGGCCCAGGTCCTTGGCCACGAACACCGTCCCGCTGTGCCCCACGGCGGCGCCCACATCGAGCTTGCCGCGGGCGTTTAAGGGCAGCTCCACAACCGGATTCTGCGCGAAGCCGCGCACGTTTCCGGCGCTGTCCGCCACGGTAGTGAGCTGGCCGGCCGGGCCGTCCCCTGTGATGCGCACCGTGACGCTGTCGTCCTTTCCCTTGAGCATAACGCCCATCATGGAGGCGGCCGTCAGCAGCCGCCCGAGCGCCGCAATGACGACTGCGCTCGGGCTGTGAATCTGCGCGGCGCGGTTTACGATATCCTTGGAATCCAAACCGAAAGCGACGACGCCGCCGTCGGAAGTGATGGCACGGATGAGTTTGCCCATAAAATCTCCTTGTAAAGTTGCTATACTTTACATAACAATCAAAGCGGAAATCCGTTTTTACGTGTCACCGGCGCGCCACATAGACGATGCGCGCGGTTTCGGGGGAAGCGCTTTCAAACGTCAGGTCCGCGTAAGCGGCGAGCGGCGTAAGGCCCGCGGCGGCCAGGTAGGCGTTTACACGCGGGGTAGGGTAGGCGCGTTCGGAAAACGATTCGTCGAAGCGGAGGTATTTTCCGCCCGAAGGCTCGAAGAACGTGAGATCGAACCGGCAGAGGCGCGTTTTGGGCGCGTAATGGTTGCGCCACACGCAGAAAACGCCGTTTTCGTCATAAACATACGCGTTTTCTGCGAAAGCGTGCTCGAATTTATAGGGGGAATTGAGGTCGAATACCAGCAATCCGCCCGGCTCCAGAAACAGAGCGGCGCGCGAGAAGGCGCGCACCATGTCGGAGGGCCGCAGCAGGTGGTTGAACCCGTCCAGCGCGCAGACGGCCGCGGATACCGTGCCGTATAAGTCCAGTTCGCGGATATCCTGGCAGATAAACGCGGGCCCGGCGCCGGAGCTCCGCTTCTGGGAGGCCTGCGCGAGCATCTCCTCGGAACTGTCCACGCCCAGCATATCGAATCCAAGGCCGGCCAGCGCGTAGGTTACGTTTCCCGTACCGCAGCACAAGTCGAGCACCGTGCCGGAAACCGGCCCGAAACGGCGGAGCAGGTCCCCGATGTACCGGGCCCGCTCCGCGTAATCCACGTCCCGCATCAGCAGGTCGTAATATTTTGCGAATACGCTGTAAGCCGGAACGGAAATCATCCCCTTTTTTTTCCGAAAAGCCCGTGAATCCTGGGTTATTCCTTGTCGATGCGGTCGAGAATGAGAGTGTAGCCGTCGCTGCCGTAGTTGAGGCAGCGGTTCACGCGGCTGATGGTCGCGGTGCTCGCGCCGGTTTGTCGCACGATGTCGTTATACACATGGTGGGCGCGCAGCATCTTGGCCACATGCAGCCTCTGGGACATCGCCTTCATCTCGGCCACCGTGCAAAGGTCCTCAAAAAAATCGTAACATTCATCCAGCGTCTGGAGCGACAGGATCGCCTGAAAAAGAAAATCGAGGTTTTCGTCTTTCATTTTACTGTTCATTTGGAATGTCATCTCCCGAAGCGGCAGAATAATCTGTTGCCTCCAGTATTTTAACACAATAAATCAGGAAAGTAAATGTCCGCGGCACCGCAAGTTGCGCAAAACGGCGTAAAGCGGCGCGCGGCGCCGCGTAAGCGCAAATTGGTGCGGGATGCGCCTCTCTTGTAATTGCGCCGCCGCCGGGTTATAATGGTATAAAATGCGGAGGTGCAGGTATGAGCGCAATTCTTTCCACGATACTCAAGAATGTGAGCATCTGGATCTATATGGCCCCCGTTCTTCTGATCTCTTTTCCGGTGCACGAAAGCGCCCACGCCTATTCCGCTTATCGTTTGGGAGATGACACAGCCAAGCGCGCGGGGAGGCTGACGCTGAACCCGTTTAAGCATCTCGATCTGCTCGGCACCATCTGCCTGGTGCTGTTTCAATTTGGCTGGGCAAAACCGGTGCCGGTAGACCCCCGCAATTTCAGGAATCCGCGGGCGGGCATGGCCGCAACGGCGATAGCCGGCCCGTTTTCCAACCTGATTCTTGCGTTCGTTTCCATTCTTCTGCTCCATCTGTTCGGCACCGCGGCCGCCTATACCATGCCGGTCTGGCTCGCCACCATCCTGGCCACTTTTCTGATGTATCTGGCCATCGTGAACATCAATCTCTGCCTGTTCAATCTCATTCCCGTGCCGCCGCTGGACGGCTCGAACATCCTGCAATTTTTCCTCCCGCGCGCGGCGCAGGAGTTTTTTGACCGCAACGCACGCTATTTTCAGTTTCTGATTTTGCTTCTGTTCTTTTTCCCGGAGCTGACGGCACCCCTTCAGGCGATGACGCAAAATATCTACCGCAATCTGAACGCGATCGCGGGCGCGCTGTTCGGGCTGTTTGCCCGGTAACGGCGCGCTGCCTTTTTCGATGGACGTATAATCGGAGCGGAGAATGGAAAAACTTTCTTTTAAGCTGCCCGCATTCGAAGGCCCTCTGGAGCTCCTGCTGTACCTGATCTCGCGCGATAAGCTCGATATCTACGACGTCCCCATTTCGGAGCTTCTCGATCAATACCTCGCTTACCTCGCCGCCATGGACGAATTCGATATGGAAGTGACCAGCGAGTTTCTGGAAATGGCTTCGCGCCTGGTGCAGATCAAATCCGCCATGCTGCTGCCCAAACCCGAGGAAGGGATGGCTCAGCGCGAGGAGCTGATCGCCACCCTCGTAAGCTACCAGGCCTGCAAGGCGATGGCCCAGGCGCTCGCGCGGCGCGGGGAAGGGCTGAACCGTTTCGTTCGGCAGCCCCAGCCGGTGGAGCACCGCAGCTCCTGCGAGGAAGGCTCTTTAAACCCGCGGGAGCTGCTGGAGGCCTACCTGCTTGCCTGCCGCCGTATTCAAAGCCGGAAGCCCCCCACGGCGGAGGCGTTTCGCGGCGTGGTGGGCAAACGCATCGTTTCCGTGGGCGTGCGCGTTCTGCACGTTCTGCGCCGCCTGCTCCGGGAGGGGCGCCAGAGCTTCGGCGCGCTGTTCGAGGATGCTTCCTCGCGCTCCGAAGCGGTGGCCACGTTCCTCGCGGTGCTGGAGCTCATCCGCTCCAAACGCGTCGTGATGGAAGGCGGGCGGGAAAACGGCGAGGGCGTGGAAACGGCGGACGCTTCCGTGCGTCTGCGCGCCCCGTGGCAAAAGGGCCGCGCGCGGCGCGTTTCCGTTCCGGCCCGGCAGGAAGATTCCGGCTTGGAGCCGTAAGCCGCGCGGCAACACGGCGGGGGCCGGTTGCAAAAATTCGCAGGACGAAGAAGCAGGACGAAGAAAAGGATTGTCGGAAAGCGATGAACCAGATGGATATCAGGCAGCTGGAAGCTGCTGTGGAGGCTTTGCTGTTCGCTTCGGGGGAACCGATCCCGGTGGAACGGATGGCGCAGGTGCTGGAAACGGACCGCGCGACGCTGCTCAAGATTGTTTCGCGCATGTCGGAAAAACGGGAAGAAGCTAATTTTGGCGTGGAGATTCTCCGGGTGGAGGACAGCTTCCAGATGGCCACCAAGCCGGAATTTGCAGAGATCATCCGCAAAGCGCTGGATATCCGGCGGAACATGCCGCTTTCGCCCGCCGCAATGGAAACGCTCGCCATCATTGCCTACAACCAGCCTGTAACCAAGGGCTATATCGAAGAGCAGCGCGGAGTGGACAGCGGCGGCATCGTGTCGCTGCTGGTTTCCAAAGGCCTTGTGGAGGAACGCGGGCGGCTCGAGCTGCCCGGCAGGCCCATCCAGTACGGCACCACGCTGGATTTTCTGCGCAGCTTCGGGCTGAAGTCGCTGAGCGACCTGCCGCAGCCCGGCGCGGCGGAAAGCGGGAGCTGGGAGGCGGAGGAATGACGCGAAGAGCTTTCACTAAAACGGCGCGCTTTCCTTCGGAGGGCCGGGTATGAAGGCGCTTTTCATTGTGGCGGCCGTGCTGCTTGTTCTGGCCTTTCTGCTGTTTTGCCGCGTGCATCTGTATGTGGAGTACGCGCAGGAAGAATTTCAGTTTCGCGCCCGGTACCTTTTCATCCGCTACCGCATGAAACCCGGCGGGCAGGGAAAAGCTAAGCCGAAGCCGAAAAAAAAAGGCCCGGCGAAGGTTTCGTTTGAGCAGATCCGGCAGTTTATCGACCTGTTCGAACGCTTTCGGGCCGATGTTTCCCGTGCCGCTGCCGGAATCCGGCGTCACACGCGCATCGACCGGCTGGATCTCTCTCTTGTTGTGGCGCAGGACGGCCCCGCGGAGGCGGCCGTCGCGTTCGGCGGCGTGTGCGCGGTGCTGTACCCGGCGCTCGCGGGGCTGAACGCCCTTTTGCCCATCCGCCGGCGTTTTGTGCAGATCGAGCCACAGGTGGGCGGAGAGTGCGGCGTGGAGTTTCGCTGCGCGGTAAGCGCCCGGCTCGGCGCTCTGCTTGCCGTGGGGCTTTCCACCGGAGCGCGCGTCGTCGTTTCGCTGGTGCGCGCGCCGCTGCGCCCGCCCGCGCGGCCGAAACCGAAGCCGGCGCGCTGAGCGTTTTCACGCCCGGGCGGATGATTCCATAAAGCGGAAATAAAGCAGAAGTGAAAAAACGCGGCGCGCCCGGACGGCGCCGCGGAAGACGCCGCGGAAGACGCGGTTTTCCAATCTTTTTGAGGAAAAGGGGTAAGTACAATGAGCGAGCATCCTATTCAATCGCTGATGGACACGACACTGCAGAAGATCCGGGAAATGGCGGATGTAAACACCATCATCGGCCAGCAGATCGTCACGCCGGACGGCACCGTCATCATTCCGGTGTCGCGCGTCTCCATGGGGTTTGCCTCGGGCGGTTCGGATTTCGGCGCCAAGGCGGAAAAACCGCTGTTCGGCGGAGGCGGCGGCGCGGGTGTGAGCATCCAGCCCGTCGCGTTTATCGTCATCTCGAACGGGAATGTCAAGCTGCTGCATGTGGATAACGCCACGTCGGCAGGCGGCAAGGCCGTTGCGCTCGTTCCGGAGCTGTTCGACAAGGTCGCGTCCCTGTTTAACAAGGAGAAAAAAAAACCCGAGCCCGCGCCTGCGCCGGAAAGCGCCGCGCCCGGCGATTCCTCTTCCGAAACGGCCCCGGCGGGGATGTAAGCCGCTTTTTTCCCGTATAGGAGGCGGCACACCCCGCATAGGTATGGAAAAGCGGCCCGCGCAAAACGAGCGGGCGCAATTCCGAACCGAACGGGCGGTGTTTTGCCGTGGAAAAACGCAGGCTGGGGCGGCGGCTCGCAGCGGGAGCCATGTGCATTTTTTTGGCCTTTCAGGGCGCGGCGCTGCCCGTGCGCGCTCTTTCGGCGCGCGCCTACGCGCTGGTAGAGGAAACCTCCGGCAGGGTAATTGCAAGTTCAAACGGGGATGCGCGCCTGCCCATGGCCTCCACCACCAAGATCATGACGGCGCTGCTGGCCGTGGAATCCGGAAAACTCGGCGAAACGGTGACGGTGCCCGAAGAGGCGCTGGCCGTGGAAGGTTCCTCCATGGGGCTCAAGGCCGGTGAAAAGCTCACCGTGCGGGATCTGGCCTACGGATTGTTGCTGGAATCCGGAAACGATGCGGCGAACACCATCGCGCTTGCGCTCTCCGGCTCCATTCCGGCTTTTGCGGCGCGCATGAACGAGCGTGCGCAGGCGCTGGGCCTGCAAAACACCCATTTCTGCAACCCCTCGGGGCTGGACGCCGCCGGGCACTACACCAGCGCCGTCGATCTCGCGCGTCTCGCCGCTGCGGCGATGCAGAACCCCGCTTTCGCGCAGATCGCGGCCACGCGTTCCATCCGCATCCCATACGACGGCATTGCAAACGGCCGATTGCTCGTGAACCACAACCGCCTGCTGCTTTCCTATGCGGGTGCGATCGGCGTGAAAACCGGCTTCACCAAAAAAAGCGGGCGCTGCCTTGTTTCGTGCGCGACGCGGAGCGGCGTGACGCTGGTTGCCGTCACGCTGAGCGACCCGAACGATTGGAAGGACCATGAGGAGCTGCTCAACAGCGGCTTTGCCCGGCTCAAGAGCACCCCGCTGCTCGAGGCCGCGCCGCCGCTTCAGGCGCGCGTGGAGGGCGGCATGGCCGATACGGTGCGCGTGGCGTGTTCGGGCGGCCTTTCCGCCCCGCTTGCGGCGGGAGAGCTTGCCCGCGTGAAACTAAGCGTGCAGCTCGAACGGTTTTACTACGCGCCCGTCGCGCAGGGGCAGAAGCTCGGGCAGCTGGTGTTCACGCTGGACGGCGTCGTCCTCCTGCGCCGGGATCTTATTGCCGCGCAAAGCGACCCGATGCCGGCGCGCGCGAAAAATCAGAGCTTTTTTACGCGCTTTTGGCGCAGCTTCCGGCTTTTGCTCGGGTGGCTCTGAACACCTTCCGGGCGGAATACAGAATCATAAAAAAACAGGAAAAAAGAAGGAGCAATTTTTTTGAACCACAAACCCATGCGTCTGCAAAAATATATTTCCGCCTGCGGAAAGGCTTCGCGGCGGCATGCCGAGGAGCTGATTTCCGCCGGCGAGGTTACGGTGAACGGCCGCGCCGCCGAAATCGGCATGAGCGTAGTGCCGGGGAAGGACCATGTGCTGCTGAGCGGCGAGCTGCTGGAACTGCCGAGGGGCAAGACCTACATAGCGCTCAACAAGCCCCGCGGGTATGTCACCACCATGAGCGACGAGCTGGGCCGCCGCTGCATTACGGAGCTGATTAAAGAGGTAGGCCCGCGCGTGTTCCCCATCGGCCGGCTGGACCGGGATTCCGAAGGGCTTTTGCTGCTCACCGACGACGGCTTGTTCGCAAACGCCCTGATGCACCCCAAAAATCATGTGGCGAAGGTCTACCACGTTTCGGTGCGGCCTCCGATTTCGGAGGAGCAGCTCACGCGCATCTCCACAGGGGTGGAGATCGACGGTGCGAAGGTTTCCCCGGCAAAAATCGTGATGCTGCACCGGTATGAGGACCGCTCCGTGCTGGAATTCACCCTGTTCGAGGGAAAGAACCGCGAAATCCGCCGCATCTGCGAAGCGCTGAACCTGGAGGTTGCCCGCCTTTCGCGCGTGGAAGAGGGCGCGGTGCGCCTCGGGGGCATGAAGCCCGGCGAATGGCGCGAGCTCACCGAAAAAGAGCTTGCCTCCCTTCGCCGCATGGCGGGCATCGGGCCGAAACCGAACGCGCCGAAATAAAGGTACACGAACAAACGGGATGGGACAAGCCGGAAAGGGCGGGCAAAACGGATGATTGAAATTCTGCTGGTTCCGGAAAGCGGGCTTCGGCCGCTCTGCGCGCGGCTGGGCGTACCCGCCTTTCCGGGGCTGCTGGTTTACGCCGCGAAGGACGGCGCGCAGGAGCTTGGCTGGTGCGGCTTTATTCCGCGAGGGGACGAGGGCGAGCTGTGCTTTTCCCACGTGGCGGAGCCTTCGCTTCGCCTTTTGGAGGACGGGCTGCTGCGCTGCGCGCTCTCGTATCTTTACGAGCACGGTGTGCGCAAAGCCTTCTGCCGCGGCAGCGTGGACCCGCGGCTTCTCAAACGCCTGGGCTTTTCGCGGCAGGGCGAGGTGTGGAAGCTCGGCTTTGCCGGAAGCTTTCTGGAACAGGGCTGCTCCGGCGAAACGTGCTAGGCGCTTCGTTTCACGGAACGGAAAATTAATAATTTTGCAGATATTCTATGGACAATTCGCGGTGCGTGGTGTATAATAGCGCACAGCAGAGAAAATACAATTAAGTTTAGGCGTGAAATGGCGGCTTTACTGTCGTCAAATGCCTTTAAAGCGGTCCTGTGAGGCCGAAAAGGTGTTGATTGTTCCCGTTTACGCAGGGAGTTCAGCGAAAATCAACAGCCCGGGTCTCATAACCCGGGCTGTATTTTTATGCTTGTGTTATGCATAAATATTCGGATGGGGGTTTGGCAGTGCAAACCGAACAGCACGAAAAGGCGGAGATCATGGACGAAAAATCCATTCTGCGCGCGGTGGCGCGCATCTCCTACGAGATCGTGGAACGCAACCACGGCGCGCAGGACCTCTGCATCATCGGCATCAAACGGCGCGGCGCGGTGCTGGCCAGAATGGTGGCGCAGAAAATCGACGAGGTGGAGGGCGTTCGGGTGCCCATCGGCTTCCTGGATATCACCCCCTACCGGGACGACCGCGAAAGCAGCGGCGCGGAGGAGGACAGCGACGTGCCCTTCTCCGTTTCGGGCAAGATCGTCGTTCTGGTGGACGACGTCATCTTCACGGGGCGCAGCGCCCGCGCCGCCATCGACGGCGTGATGCACCGGGGCCGGCCCGCGAGCCTCCAGTTCGCCGTGCTCATCGACCGCGGCCACCGCGAGCTGCCCATCCGGCCCGACTTCGTGGGCAAGAACGTGCCCACATCGCGCAGCGAATCGGTTGCCGTGCGCGTCACCGAATACGACGGGGAAAACCGCGTGGTCATTCTGGGCGAGCCGGAGGAAGACGGGAGGTGCGCGCATGGCGGATAAGCTGCTGCTGCGCGGCGCGCGCGTCGTTTCCCCGGAGCGGGAAGAGGCGGAGTGCGACCTCCTGCTTGAAGACGGCCGCATTGCCGCCGTGGCGCCGCGCATCGAAGCGGAGTGCCCGGCGTTCGACGCGCGCGGGCTGTGCGCGGCTCCGGGGCTTGTGGATATGCACGTGCACCTGCGCGACCCCGGCCAAACGCGGAAGGAAGACATCGAAACGGGTTGCCGCGCGGCCGCGGCGGGCGGCGTCACGTCCCTTGCCGCCATGCCCAACACATCCCCCGCGGCGGATTGCGCGCAGGTGCTGCGCTACGAACTTGCGCGCGCGGCGGGCACGGGAATTCACGTGTACCCGATCGCGGCGGTTACCATCGGGCAGAACGGCGCGG
Organism: Bacillota bacterium; assembly: GCA_023391535.1. Lineage (GTDB taxonomy): Bacteria > Bacillota > Clostridia > Oscillospirales > Ethanoligenentaceae > JAEWAU01. The sequence continues at coordinate 48,086 of JAEWAU010000005.1, forward strand.
AGCTGTGCGATTTTGCCGCGCTGAAAAAAGCCGGGGCCGTCGCCTTTTCGGACGACGGGCGCCCCGTGGCGGATGCCGCCGTGATGCTTGCCGCCATGCGGGCGGCCAAAAGCTTAGGCGTGCCGGTGATTTCCCACTGCGAAGAACCGTCGCTTGCGGGCGGAAAGGTCAACGAAGGCGCCATCTCACGCGCGCTCGGCGTGCCGGGAATGCCCGCAGCGGCCGAAGCCGCGCAGGCCGCGCGGGAAGCAGCACTCTCCGCCTGCACGGGGCTTCAGGTGCATATCGCGCACGTGAGCGCGGCCCAAACGGTGGAGATCATCCGCTGCGCCAAGCGCCGCGGCGTTCCCGTTACGGCGGAAACCTGCCCGCATTATTTCAGCCTGGACGAATCTCTCGTGCTCCGGCGCGACGCCGATTACCGCATGAATCCGCCCCTGCGCACGGCGCGCGACGTGGAAGCGGTGCGCGAGGCGCTGCGGGACGGCACGCTCGACTGCATCGTCACCGACCACGCGCCCCATACCGCCGCCGAAAAGGCGGATTTTGAAGCCGCGCCGAACGGCGTGGTTGGGCTCGAAACCTCGCTTGCTGCCGGAATCACGTTTCTGGTGCGCCCCGGCGTGCTCACATTGCGGGAATTGATCGCAAAAATGTCCGTCGCACCCGCGCGGCTGCTGCATCTGAACGCAGGCACCCTCGAACCGGGCGCACCCGCCGATCTTACGCTGTTCGACCCGCAGGAACGCTGGACGGTGGACCCCGCCCGCCTGCACTCAAAATCCCACAACACGGCTTTCAAGGGAATGGAGCTTTACGGGCGCGTCCACCTCACCGTCGCGTCGGGCCGTGTCGTTTTCCGGAGCGCGCGCTTTGGCGGGCGCGGGCCGGAGCAATAAAACCGGAAAAAAGCAGAGAAAATACACGCTAAAAATACACACGGAAAGAAGGAACCGAAATGCCGTTCGATACGCTGATCGAGAAAATCGTACAGACGCAAAACCCCACCGTGGCGGGGCTGGACCCCAACCTTGAACTGCTGCCCGCCCACCTGCTGCGGGAGGCGGAAGCAGCCCACGGCTCCGGTGCGGAAGGAGCAGCCGCCGCGGTATTCGCGTTTAATAAAGGAATTATCGATGCGCTGTGCGATATTGTCCCCGCCGTAAAACCGCAGTGCGCCTATTACGAACTGCTCGGCTGGCAGGGGATGCGGGCTCTTTCCGAAACCATCGCCTATGCGAAGGCAAAAGGCATGTTCGTCATCACGGACGGCAAGCGCGGCGACATCGGTTCCACGATGGAGGCTTATGCAGCGGCGCATTTGGGCAAAGTGCGGTTCGGCGGCGAAACGTTCGAGCCGTTCGGCGCCGACGCGCTCACGGTGAACGGATACCTGGGAACCGACGGCATCGCGCCGCTTTTGAACATCTGCCGCGAGGCGAAAAAAGGCTTTTTCGTTCTCGTAAAAACCTCGAACCCTTCGGCCGGCGAGCTGCAGGAGCAATCCGTGGAAGGCGGCTCGGCGGTGTTTGAAACGATGGGCGATTTCTGCGAGCGCTGGGGCGAGCAGCTGCCCGGCAAATACGGGTACAGCGGCGCGGGCGCCGTGGTGGGGGCCACCTGGCCGCGCCAGCTTGCCGAGTTGCGCGCGCGGCTGCCGCATACCTTCTTCCTCGTGCCGGGGTACGGCGCGCAGGGAGGGGCCGCGAAGGACGTGGCCGGCGGCTTTGATGCAAACGGCCTCGGCGCCGTGGTAAACGCGTCGCGTTCGCTGCTTTACGCCTACCGGAAAGAGGGAAGCGACGGGCGCGATTTCGCCGCCGCCGCGCAACGCGAGGCCATCCGCATGCGCGACGCCCTCCGCGCCGTGGTTCCGGGCGGCTTCCGGCTGCCGGAAACCTGACCCCGGCGGAGCAAACCGCTCCGCACCCGCTTTTTCTTTTGATTCTGCACTTACCGCGGGCATCGCTCCCGGCGCCCCGCCGAACAGGCGCGGGCCGGGCAGGAAAGGAATGGAGTACACCATGGGCTTGGGAGAAAAGAAAGCATTCCTGCTTCTGGCGGACGGAACGGTCTTCGAAGGCTTTTCCATCGGCGCGCAGGGCACTACGATCGGCGAAACGGTGTTCAATACCGGCATGACGGGCTACGAGGAAGTTCTAACGGACCCTTCCTATTACGGCCAGATCGTCACACAGACCTACCCGCTCATCGGCAATTACGGCGTGAACAGCGAGGATACCGAATCGCGGTGCTCCTGGGTGAAAGGCTATATTGTGCGAGAGGAATGCGACGAGCCCAGCAATTTCCGCTGTGAGGGCGCGCTCGACGCTTTTCTGAAGGAGCAGGGCGTCGTCGGGCTTTGCGGCATCGATACGCGCCGCCTGACGCGCATCATCCGCGAGCACGGCGTGATGAACGGCGCCATCACCACAAAAGAGGGCCTTGCGAACCGTTCCGGGCTGCTCCGGCAGATCCGCGGCTATGAGATCGTAAACGCCGTGAATTCCGTAACCATTGCGCAAAAGGAGGAAATCAAAGCCGAAAACGGCACCCTGCGTGTGGCGCTGCTCGACTACGGCTATAAAAAGAACATCCTGCGCAGCCTGCTTGCCCGCGGCTGCAGCGTAACGGTGTACCCAGCGCTCACGGAGCCCGAAGAGATTCTGCGCGGCGCGCCGGACGGCATCATGCTCTCGAACGGCCCGGGCGACCCGGCCGAGTGCACGCAGGCCATCGCAAACCTGAAAGTGCTCACCCAAAGCGGCATGCCCATCTTCGGCATCTGCCTCGGGCATCAGCTTCTGGCGCTCGCCCACGGGGCGAAAACCGTCAAGCTCAAATACGGGCACCGCGGCGCGAACCACCCGGTGAAGGATCTGAACCGCGACCGCACCTATATCACCAGCCAGAACCACGGTTTTGCGGTGGTGGCGGATTCGCTGCCCGCACAGGTGGGCGAGGTGAGCCACGTGAACCTCAACGACGGCACCGTGGAGGGCGTACGCTACCGCGGCGGGCGCATGTTCACGGTCCAGTTCCACCCGGAGGCGTCGCCCGGCCCGCATGATTCCGCGTATCTCTTCGACGAATTCATCGGCCTGATGAAAAAGGCCTGATACGAATCTGCGAACGCTTATCGGAGATTCGTATGACGCGTTTGTGCAAGGCGCTTTCAGGAAAGGAGCATTCCAACATGCCCAAAGACCCAAGCATCAAAAAAGTTCTTGTCATCGGCTCCGGCCCCATCGTCATCGGGCAGGCGGCGGAATTCGATTACGCAGGCACCCAGGCCTGCCGCGCCCTGCGCGAGGAGGGGCTGGAGGTCGTTCTCATCAACTCCAACCCGGCCACTATCATGACGGATAAAATGATGGCGGACCGCATTTATATCGAGCCGCTCACCCCGGAAGTGGTCAAGCGCGTGATCGGGCTCGAAAAGCCGGACAGCGTGCTCCCCACGCTGGGCGGGCAGACGGGTTTGAACCTCGCCATGGGGCTGGCAAACGACGGCTTCCTGGAAAAGGCCGGCGTGCGTCTGCTGGGCACCAAACCGGATACCATCCGCAAGGCCGAGGACCGGCAGGCGTTTAAGGACACCATGCTCTCCATCGGCGAACCGTGCATTGCCTCCGAGGTGGTGGAGAGCGTGGAGGACGCGCTTTCCTACGCCGAAACCATCGAATATCCCGTAATCGTCCGCCCCGCCTACACGCTGGGCGGCAGCGGCGGCGGCATCGCGCAGACCCCGAAGGAGCTCGCGGACATCGCCGAAAACGGACTGCGCCTTTCGATGATTCACCAGATCCTCGTGGAAAAGTGCATCGCGGGCTGGAAAGAGATCGAATACGAGGTGATGCGCGACCACAAAGGCAACGTCATCACCGTCTGCAACATGGAAAACATCGACCCCGTGGGCATTCACACGGGCGATTCCATCGTGGTGGCGCCCTCGCAGACGCTTTCGGACAAGGACTATCAGATGCTGCGCTCCGCGGCGCTCAACATCATCACGGCGCTGGGCGTGGAGGGCGGCTGCAACGTGCAGTTCGCGCTGCACCCGGATTCGTTCGAATACGCCGTCATCGAGGTCAACCCCCGCGTGTCGCGCTCCTCGGCGCTGGCCTCCAAGGCCACGGGCTACCCCATCGCCAAGGTGGCGGCCAAAATCGCCGTGGGCTACAGCCTCGATGAGATCAAGAACGCCGTAACGGGAAAAACCTACGCCTGCTTCGAGCCGGCTCTCGATTACTGCGTGGTCAAGTTCCCCAAATGGCCGTTCGATAAATTCGTCTACGCCAGGCGCGTGCTGGGCACCCAGATGAAGGCGACGGGCGAGGTGATGGCCATCGGCAACTCCTTCGAGCTCGCCATGATGAAGGCCGTGCGCTCCATCGAGCTGAAGCTCAACACCATGTCCATGCCGAAGATGGCGGCGCTTTCCGATTACGACCTCGATAAGCAGATCCATGTGCCAGACGACGAGCGCATCTTCGCGGTGTACGAAGCCCTCAAGCGCGGCGTGGACCCGGATTACATCTTCGACGTGACAAAGATCGACCGCTGGTTCCTCAATAAATTCTTAAAGCTCGCCCGCATGGAGCTCGCGCTCGCCGAAGGCGCGCTCACCCCCGAAAAAGCCCTCGCCGCCAAAAAGTGCGGCTTCCTCGATTCCACCATCGAGGCGCTCTCAAAGCAGGAGCTGCCCGAAAAGCGGTACGCCGCCTATAAGATGGTGGATACTTGCGCGGCGGAGTTTGCGGCGGAAACGCCGTATTTTTACTCCACGTGGGATGACGAGAACGAGGCGGCGCAGCACATCGCGGAGCACGAAACAGGCAAAAAGAAGGTCATCGTGTTCGGCTCCGGCCCCATCCGCATCGGGCAGGGCATCGAGTTCGATTACTGCTCGGTGCACTGCGTGTGGGCGCTCAAGGAAAACGGCTTTGAAACGGTAATCGCCAACAACAACCCCGAAACCGTCTCCACGGACTTCGACACCGGTGACCGCCTGTATTTCGACCCGCTTACCGGCGAGGACGTGGCGAACCTCATCGCCACTGAAAAGCCCTGGGGCGTGGTGGTGCAGTTCGGCGGGCAAACCGCCATCAAGCTCACGAAGTACCTGCGCAAAATGGGCGTGCGCATTTTGGGCACGAGCGCGGATGACATCGACGCCGCCGAGGACCGCGAGCGCTTCGACGAAATTCTCGAGCAGACGCATATCCCGCGCGCGGCGGGCCACACCGTCTTTACCGAGGAGGAAGCGGTGAAAGCCGCGGGCGAGCTGCACTATCCGGTGCTGCTGCGCCCCTCCTACGTGCTGGGCGGGCAGAACATGATCATCGCCTACAACGACGACGATGTTGTGGAGTACATGGATATCATCCTGCGCCAGGGCATCGAAAACCCCGTGCTCATCGACAAATACCTCATGGGCAAAGAGGTGGAAGTGGACGCCATCTGCGACGGCGAGGATATCCTCATCCCGGGCATCATGGAGCACATCGAGCGCGCGGGCATCCATTCGGGCGATTCCATCTCCGTGTACCCGACGCAAACGCTCTCGCAGCGCAATAAAGATACCATCGTTGCGTACACCAAACGGCTTTCGGCCGCCCTGCATGTGGTGGGGCTCGTAAACATCCAGTTCGTCGTGTATAGCGGCGAGGTCTACGTCATCGAGGTCAACCCGCGCTCCTCGCGCACCGTGCCGTACATCAGCAAGGTGACGGGCGTGCCCATGGTGGACCTCGCCACCAAATGCATGCTCGGCGCAAAGCTCCGGGATCTGGGCTTCGGCACGGGCGTCCACCCGGTGGGCGACTATGTGGCCGTGAAGGTGCCGGTGTTCAGCTTCGAAAAGCTTCACGACGTGGATACGCTGCTCGGGCCGGAGATGAAATCCACAGGCGAAGTGCTCGGCATCGCCAAAACGTTCCACGAGGCGCTGCTCAAGGGACTTACGGCTGCCGGGTACAAGATGAAGCGGGGCGGCGGCGTGCTCCTCACCGTGCGCAATTCCGATAAGCAGGAGATCATCCCGGTGGCGGAACAATTCGCCAAACTCGGCTACACCATCTACGCCACGGCGGGCACGGCGCATCTGCTCAACACGAACATGATCGCCGCGAACTCCGTGCGCAAGGTAAACGAGCCGGAGCCGAACATCTTCACGCTGCTCGAAAGCGGGAAGATCGATTTCGTCATTTCTACCTCGGCCAAGGGCCGCATTCCGCAGCGCGACAGCGTGAAGATGCGCCGCAAGGCCGTGGAGCGTTCCATCCCGTGCCTCACCGCCATCGATACGGCGAACGCGCTGCTTTCGTGCATCCGGCTCGGGAAGACCATTCAGGACGTCGATCTGGTGGACATCACGAAAATTTAACGGTATAATAGGAAAAGGTCCCGGGCGGAGCTTCGCGGCTCCGCCTTTTGTACGAATCGCTTCAAAGCGGGAGGAGGCGGCCGCCCGGCGGCCTGGAAAATATGGTTCTGGAAGTTAGCAGGATACGTTCCAAAACGGAGATTGCACCCGGTATTTTCGATTTTTGGCTCGATGCTCCGCAGGTTGCGCAGAATGTGCGCCCGGGGCAGTTTGTCACCGTCGGGTGCGAAGGTTTTACTCTGCGCCGCCCCATCAGCATCTGCGACGCGGAAAACGGACGCCTGCGCCTCGTGGTGGAAGCGCGCGGGGACGGCACGCGCTGGATCGCACAGCGCGAAGCAGGGGAGACTCTGAGCCTTCTCGGGCCGCTCGGCAACGGCTTTTTCCTGAGCAATACGTCTTTGCCCTCCGTGTTTGTGGGAGGCGGCATCGGCACGCCGCCCATGCTCGCCGCGGCAAAGCCGTTTGGCGCGTATGCCACGGTGATTCTGGGCTTTCGCAGCGCTTCCTCCGTGATTTTAAAAGAAGATTTCGAGCGGCTCGGCGCATCGGTGACCCTGTGCACCGACGACGGCACCGCCGGGCGGCACGGTGTGGTGACGGCCCCGCTCGAGGAACGGCTTGACGCCGGCCCATGCAAAACGGTGTACGCCTGCGGGCCAAAACCCATGCTCAAGGCCGTGGCGGCTGCGTGCGACGCGCGCGGTATCCCCTGCATGGTTTCCATGGAGGAGCGCATGGCGTGCGGTGTGGGCGCGTGCCACGCCTGCGCCTGCAAGGTGAAATTCGAGGGGCGCGAGCAGTATTTCCACGTCTGCTCGAACGGCCCGGTTTTCAGCTCCAAAATGATCGTGTGGTAGGGGTTTTCGCATTGCGGCAGGCAGGCGGAAGCACGGGAGGAAATGAATGCGGAATACGGATTGCAGCGTAACGATAGCGGGCGTGCCATTTAAAAACCCGGTGATCGCGGCCTCGGGCACGTTCGGGTTTGGGCGGGAATACGCCAAGCTCTACGATCTTTCCAAACTCGGCGGCATCGCCCTCAAGGCACTGACACTCGAGGAGCGGCAGGGAAACCCGCCGCCGCGCGTGGCGGAAACCCCCGCCGGTATGCTCAACTGCGTGGGGCTGCAAAATCCCGGCGTGGAGTATTTTCTGGAAAACGAGCTGCCCTTTCTTAAAAAACAGAATACTGTTCTGATCTGTAACGTGGCGGGAAGCGTGGAGGAGGAATACTGCGCTGTAGCCGAGCGCCTTTCGGAAGCGCCTATCGACATGATCGAGCTGAACATTTCCTGCCCCAACGTAAAAGAGGGCGGTGCGTCGTTCGGCACCGACCCGAAGGTGGCGGCGGGCATTACGCGCGCGGTGCGCGCGCACTGCAAAAAGCCGCTGATGGTCAAGCTTTCGCCCAACGTGACGGATATCGCGGCCATTGCGGAAGCGGTGGAGGCGGAGGGCGCCGACGCGGTTTCCCTCATCAACACGCTGCTCGGCATGCGCATCGATATCCGCACCCGGCGTCCCATTCTCTCGAACAACGCGGGGGGGCTTTCCGGCCCCGCCGTGTTTCCGGTGGCTCTGCGCATGGTGTGGCAGGTGGCGAAGCGCGTGAAAATCCCGGTTATCGGCATGGGCGGCATCGCGCGGTGGCAGGACGCCGTGGAGATGCTGCTCGCGGGCGCGAACGCCGTTCAGGTGGGCACGGCGGGCTTTCAGAACCCGCTCGCCCTCCCGGAAATCGCACAGGGGCTTACCGATTATCTCACACAGAACAACTGCACCGTGGCCGACCTGCGCGGCGCCGTGAAACCCTATGAAAACGGTTTGGCCTGACGCGGCCTTGCCCGGCCGATAGGAGATCTTTTTTCTATGACAAAACTGTATCTGGTCCGCCATGCGGAGGCGGAAGGCAACAAGCTGCGCATTTTTCAGGGCAGGCTTGACGCCGATATAAGCGAAAACGGCGAGCGGCAGCTCGAGCGGCTGGCGCGGCGCTTTGCAAACGTCCACCTCGACGCCGTTTATTCAAGCCCCCTCAAACGCGCGTACAAAACGGCGCAGGCGGCGGGGAGAGCCAGCGGCCTGCCCATCGTCACCGTACCGGGGCTGATGGAGATCGACGGCGGGCGCTGGGAAGGGGAGAACTGGGACGAAATCCCCGGACTGTTTCCGGAGGAAAACGCCGCGTGGGTGAACGAGCCGTGGAATTTCGCACCGCAGGGCGGGGAATCCATGCGTCATGTGTACGACCGCATCTGGGACGCCATGCTGCGCATCGCGCGTGAAAACGACGGCCGCACGGTGCTGGTGGCTTCGCACGGCTGCGCCATCCGCAATTTCGCCTGCCGGGCGAAGGGCTGGCCGCTGGAGCGCCTGCGCGAGGTGGATTGGTTCGAAAATACCTCCGTGAGCACGTTCCGGTTTGAAAACGGCCGGTTCGAAATTGTGGAGCTGGGCGACGCGTCGCATCTGGACGCGGAGATGGCGACGCTTGCCAACCAGAGCTGGTGGCAGAACAGCGAGGAAAGCGGGGTGCAGCGCTGATGCGTATTCTGGGAGTGGATTTCGGCGACGCGCGCACGGGAATCGCGGTTTCGGACCCGGCGGAATTTCTGGCGTCGCCGGTGTGCGTCATCAAAGAAACCGATTTTGACGAAACCGTTAAAAAAACCGCGTCCTGCGCGGAGCAGAACGCGGCGGGGCAGATCGTGGTGGGCTACCCGAAAAATATGAACGGCACCGTAGGGGACCGCGCGGAAAAATCGCAGCGCTTCGCGCAGGCGTTGGAGGCGGTGGCGGGCGTGCCGGTTTCGCTGTGGGACGAGCGCTGTACCACGCTTTCGGCCGCCGTTTATATGAACGCCACCGATACCCGCGGCAAAAAGAGAAAAAATACGATCGACGCGGCGGCCGCGACGCTGATTTTGCAAGACTTTCTGGACTACCGGCGCAACGCGAAGAAATGATTTGCCGCCCCGCCGCGGCAAAAAGCGCAAGAATACGATCGATGCGGCGGCCGCGACGCTGATTTGATTACCGGCGCAATTCGAAGAAGTGATTCGCACTTTATTTTATTTGGAGGGATTTTCCGGGCCGCGCCTGCCGTTGGCTCTGTCCTGCGCAGTAGCGGGCGACTTTTTTTCTTTTTTGTGCGGGCCGAGCAGCTCCCACAGCCCGAGCAGCAGCAGCATCCCGCCAAACAGTTTGCGCAAAAGCCCCGCGCCCACGAAGTTTGCCAGAAAACAACCTCCGGCGGCCCCAACAAGCCCGCAAAGGATAGCGGGCAAGGCGATTTTCCAATCCACCAGCTTTTTACGGCAGTGCAGAATCAGCGCGAACACACCGATGGGGATAAAAAAAAGCAGGTTGATTCCCTGCGCTTTGTACTGCCCCATGCCCATAAAAGCCGTGAGGAAGAGTACGAGCACGCCCCCGCCGCCCAGACCCAGCGCGCCGATAAAACCGGCGGCGAATCCCGCTAAAAGACCCTGCAGCATTTCAGCGCAACAACCTCCATGCGGCGTAGAGCATGAATGCGCCGAAGATGCGGCGCAGCGCCGCCGCGGGGATGCGCGGCAGCAGCTTTGCGCCGACAAACGCGCCGGCAAGCCCGGCGGGCAGATAGGGCAGCGCGTCGCGCAGCGTGAGCGCGCCGCCGAACAGGTAAAGCGCCGCGCTCAGTGCGCAGAGGGGGACGATCACGGCGATAGATGTCGCGTGAGCTTTGGTGGGGGTAAGCCCGCTTTTCTCCAGCATCGGCACCACCGCCATGCCGCCGCCGGCGCCCAGCAATCCGTTGAGAACGCCTGCGGCAAGCCCGGCAAACGCACCCGGCAGCCATTTGCGCTTCTTCCGTTCCAATTCGCAGCCCTCCGCTTTTCCCATAGCAATTCCATCAAAGATTGAGAGAAGGCGTATTTCGTCTGCCCGCCTCGCATGGCTTGGCGAAATACCCCGGAACAGACCAATCTTTTCCGGAAATGCAGTAGTGAATATGCGGCTCTGCTTCGGTACTGCTATTCTGCCGCACCATTCTAGAGTTTGCCGGAACGCCCGGCATTATGCGGTTTTTCAGCGAGCGGGAATGCCGCGATGCGAAAAGATGAGAAAAGGAGAAAGATAATGTTTCATGAACTGAGGCGTTCCGACCGCGCGATGGAACCGGCGGATGCGGAAAAACTTCTCCGCGGGGGAGAATACGGCGTGCTTTCCACCGTGGGCGAGGACGGTTACTCCTACGGTGTACCGCTCAATTATGTCTACGACGACGCGTGCGTCTATTTCCACTGCGCCGGAAAAGGACATAAGCTCGAGAACCTGCGCGCGCATCCGAACGTGTCGTTCTGCGTGGTCGGCGCCCAGAAGGTTGTTCCGGAAAAACTTACCACACAGTATGAAAGCGTCGTGCTGTTCGGCACCGCCGCGGAGGCGCGGGGCGAGGAAAAGCTGCGGGCATTGCGGCTTCTGGTGGAAAAATACGCGCCGGGCACGCCCGCGCCGGCCTGCAGCGAAGCGGAAACGGCGCATACCGCCGTCGTCCGCATCCGCGTGGAGCATCTCTGCGGCAAGCGTTCGCGCTGAAACGAAAGCGGCGCCCCGGGCACGTTTCTTGCAAAAAAAGCATAAAAACGGCCTTCCGTTTCCAGAAGGCCGCTCCATTTTTATCAAGTCCCCCGCCGGGTCGTGTTACGGCGCATAATAACCTGCCTTCTATGCAGGATGGGTACCGTCCCTCCGGTTTCTCGCTCCCTTCTTCCGACACCGCCGAAAACGGCTTTGCCGGGAGGTCTGCAGTCCGCCAAAGGAGGCCGGTTCCCTTTTCTTATGCTTGTAGGGTTATAATAGCCAGATAATCACGCGCCAGGCAGGGATGTGACTGTCATCCTGTATTTTCGATGGGGTTGCTGGGTTTCTAGAGCATATTATACACAAGATGCCGCCTGAATACAAGGTGTGTTTAATAAATTCCATAAAATAGCCGGAAGAAATACCGGATGCCGAGCCGCCGCCTTATTCCTCCGGGTCTTCGTCCCCGGCGGTATCAACGGATTCTTCCTCATCCTGAATTTCATATTCGTCTTCCAGCAGGCTCTCGAATTCTTTTGCAACGGAGTCGTACTCCGCGTCGTCGTCGATGGTTGAAAGAATGTCCTCGCCGTTCTCATCGGGAACCGTTTTGAGAATAACGAGTTCCGCGTCGCTCTCCACCAGTTCCTCCGGTTCAAGGTCCGCAGGAACAAGAGCCACATAGGTGGAACCGTTCCATTCCAAAGAGGCGAGATGCTCGAACTCGCGTTCGTTGCCGTCCTCATCCTGCAGGGTGATTAAAGTGCCGTCCGGTTCGCGCTCCATAATAAACCTCCTATACCGCAAATATCGCCGCCCAGGCGGCCGGCCGCTGTGCCCGGCGCACATCAAGCGTCCGGGCTTTCGTGCAATCCTATTGTATTCCACGCAGCCGCTTTCGTCAATCATATACGGCGCCGGGAAGTATTTTCTCCGCCGGCTGCAGCGCCGCGCGTATCCGCTTTTCAAAGGGGAAACGGTATGCTATACTGAAGTGTGTGGAGCCCAGGACAAATTTCCAAAATCAAAGGCTTATCAGAAAGGCAAGGTTCAAAATGAAATGGTCGGATGATTTGAAAATCGGCGTTCCGGAAATCGACGAACAGCACAAGGCGCTGATCCAAGCGGTGAACGACCTGTTCGATGCCTGCTCCAAGGGGCTCGGACGGAAAAAAATAGGCGAAACGCTGGAGTTTTTGAAGAATTACGTCGTTACGCATTTTCGCTACGAGGAAGCACTCCAAAAAAGAGTCGGCTATCCCGGCTACGAAGAGCACCGCAAGATTCACACCGCGTTTGTGAGCGACGTCCAGAAATACGCCGATCAGTTCGAAAAGGAAGGCCCCACCATCTCCTTTGTGGCGAGCTTCAACGCCTTTGTGTCCAACTGGCTGCTCTTTCATATTTCCCGGGAAGATAAAAAAATCGGGGAGCACATCCGCGCGGCTGCGGCGCGGTAAAGCAGCGCCCGCAGGGCAATTCCGCGAAAAACGCGTAAACCAGAGGCTGAACCAGCAGAAATGTTTTCCCTGATTTTTGCTTTGGCCATGGAATTGCTCCGAATTTCAAAGACGCAATCTGTTTTGGAGGAATTTCATGACATACGAGGATGCGATCGGTTATCTGGAGGGGACGCTGCACTTCGGTTCGAAGCCGGGGCTTGAGCGGGTCCGCCGGCTTTTGGAACTGCTGGGGAACCCGCAGGACGGGCTGCGCTTTATTCACGTGGCGGGCACGAACGGCAAAGGCTCTACAGCCACGGCCATCGCCGATGTGCTCGCCTGCTCGGGGGTCAAAACCGGGCTGTATCTTTCGCCGCACGTCTGCGATTTCGGCGAGCGCATCCAGATTAACGGCTCCATGATTCCCCGCGAAACGCTCGCGGAGGGCATGGAGGCGGTGAAGCCCGTGGTGGAGGCCGCCGCGCGCGAAGGGCTGCAGGCCACCGAGTTCGAAATCGTCACCGCACTGGCCCTGCGCTGGTTCCGGCGGCAGAATTGCGGCGCGGTGGTGCTGGAAGTCGGGCTTGGCGGACGTTTCGACGCCACCAACGTCATCTCCCGGCCGCTCGTTTCGGTCATTACCTCCATTTCGTACGACCACACCGCCATTTTGGGCAACACCCTTTCCCAGATCGCGTTTGAAAAGTGCGGCATTATAAAAGAAGGCGGCGTAACGGTTTCCAGCCCGCAGAACGAAGAGGCCATGCGGGTTATCCGCCGCATCTGCGCGGAGCGCAGCAACACGCTGGCCGTGCCGGATATTGCCGGCGCGCGCGTGCTGAGCGAGGGCCTGGACGGCACGAAAATCATCTACGAGGGCGAAGAGCTCTTCATCCCGCTCGCCGGGCGGCACCAGATCGGGAATTTCCTCACGGCCTACGAGGCGCTGAAGGCGCTGCGCGGACAGGGTTTTGTATTCGACAGCGGCGCGGTGCGGCGGGGCATGGCCGCCGTGCGCATTCCGGCGCGTCTGGAAGTGCTGCACCGCGAACCGCTGGTGCTGCTGGACGGGGCGCACAATCCGGCGGGCGCTTCCGCTCTGGCCGGCGTCGTCCGCCGCTATCTGCACGAGCCTCCCGTGCTCGTACTGGGAATTCTGGCCGATAAGGACTATGAAACCGTGATCGGTACTCTGGCGCCGCTGGCGAAAGCGGTGGTGGCCGTGAGGCCGGACAGCCCCCGCGCGCTGGACCCGCAAAAAACGGCGGAAACGGCGTCCCGGTATTGTCCTTGTGTTTTCCCGTGCGAAGACCACGCGCAGGCGCTGGAAAAAGCGCTGGAAACGGGCGCGCCCGTTTTAATCTGCGGTTCGCTGTACCTGGCCGGCTCGATGCGGCGGGCGGCGCTGCGCCGTTTCGGAGATTGACGGCCGGGTTTTGGCTTGGGCACACGCAAAAATGGGACAACACTTTTTTTATTTGCGCGGTTCGACAAATTATTCTGGAAATATTTAACTGATTCCTCTATCCTGTTCGGGTAGGGGAATTATTTTGCCCGAAATGCGCCGTCGGGCAAGGCAGAAAAAACATAGGATAAGAAGTGATGGAGTTGAACGTACAGGATTCCATGGGTTCCCTGATGTCCTACCGCATCGAAAACAGCGGCGATACGGTGACGGTGATTCTGGAGGGCGAGCTCGACCATCATGCCACCAAGGGCGTTCGGGAGGAGATCGATGAAACCATCGGAAAGCTTCGCCCCAAGCTGCTCATTCTGGATTTCCAAAGCGTGACGTTTATGGACAGCTCCGGCATCGGGCTTGTGATGGGGCGCTACCGCACCATGCAGCTGTTCGGGGGGAAAGTCGCCATCCGGGGCGCGTCGATGCATATCCGGAAGGTCATGCGGCTCGCGGGGCTCGACCGGCTCGCGGAATTCCGGTGAGTCTGCACTGGAAAAAGACGCCGGAAAAAAGGCCGGACATCAGAAAGGAATGTTGCATCTGTGAGACCTCTCAACGTCGTGAAAGTGAACCTCTTGAGCCGTTCCTCCAACGAAAGCTTTGCCCGCGTGGCGGTGGCCGCGTTCATCGCGCAGCTCGACCCCACTGTGGACGAGCTGGCGGATATCAAAACCGCCGTTTCCGAGGCGGTGACGAACTGCATCGTGCACGCATACCGGGACGGGATCGGCGTCATCTACATAACGGTAAAAATTTTTGAGAACGACCGGGTGACCGTTACGGTGAAAGACCGCGGCTGCGGCATCGAGGATGTGGGGCGCGCCATGGAGCCGCTTTATACCACAAGCCCCGGGGGCGAACGGGCCGGGCTCGGGTTTACCGTTATGCAGAGCTTCACTGACCGGGTGCGCGTCAAGTCGAAGCCCGGCTTCGGCACCACCGTGGTGCTGGAGAAGAAGCTCGGCAAAAAGACGGTGACTCGGGGGGCGTGAAATGCCGATAGAAATGGAACCGGGCAGGATTTTAAGCGAGCCGGCAAACCCGATCGACCTGCTCGAACGGGCGTCCCGCGGGGACCCGGCTGCCCAAAGTATGGTGGTGGAGCGCAATTTCGGGCTGGTGCACGCGGCCGCAAAACACTTCACGGGGCGCGGCGTGGAATACGACGACCTGTTCCAGGCCGGCTGCATGGGGCTCGTGAAAGCGGTAATCGGTTTTGATACGAGCCGGGGCGTCCAGTTTTCTACGTATGCCGTGCCCGTCATCATGGGGGAGATGCGCCGGCTGTTCCGCGACGACGGGCCGGTGAAGGTGAGCCGGTCGCTCAAGGACCTTTCCGTTCGCGCCTCCCGGGAGCGCGAGCGCCTGCGCGCGGAGCTCGACCGGGAGCCGACGCTGGGGGAGCTTGCCAAGCGGATGGGGCTGGAGCCCGCGGAAGCCGCGCAGGCGCTCGAGGCAGGCCTTGCGCCGCTTTCCCTTACACTGGATGACGACGGCGAGGATACGCAGGCGGATATCCCCGTGGAATCGAACGAGGGCGCGCTGGTGGACCGGCTGGCGCTCAAAGAAGCAATCCGCAGCCTTCCGCCCCGGGACAGAGAGCTGATCGTGCTGCGCTATTTTCAGGGCAAGACGCAGTGTGAAACGGCCAAGGCGCTTCAAATGTCGCAGGTCCAGGTGTCGCGGCGGGAAAAAAAGCTGCTTTTCACGCTGCGCGGCAGGCTTTCCGGGTGATTGCGGCGGCTTTCCCATTCCGGGCAAAAAAACAGCGCGCGCGGCCGCTCCGAATCTCCGTTCGGCGCGGCCTTTTTGCGTCGCCCCAACAGGCATTCGCATTTGCTTTTGGGGGTGGAACGTATTACAATATCATGGAGCGCCCCTATCGAATACGGTTTTCCGCAAACTGTGCGGATTCAATTCGCGTCAATTCCACAAAGTAAAGCTTTGGCGCGGATTTTTCGGCTTGATTTTAAGCGGAGAACCGAACGGAAAGAACCGGGCGAAATCCAAAACGGGTGGATGATGGGATGCCTTTTGAGAAGAACGACGGGACCGGCGGCCATGCCGCCGAATTTTTACGGCTCCGCAAAGAGTGCATGGAGACGGAATTCGCGCGTATGAACCCCATGCAGCGCAAAGCGGTGTTTCACACCGAAGGCCCTTTGCTGATTCTGGCGGGAGCGGGCAGCGGCAAGACTACCGTGCTGGTCAACCGCATCGCATGTATTTTAAAATACGGCTGCGCCTACGCAAGCGACGCGGCACCGGGAGAAATTACCGAGGACGACCTCACGTTCGTGCGCGGGTGCCTCGAAAAAAAAGAATTCGGCGGGGAACGCCTTGCAAAGCTGCTGGCCGTGCGGCCCGCGCCACCGTGGACCATCATGGCCATCACCTTCACGAACAAAGCGGCGAACGAGCTGAAGGAGCGGCTGGCCGCCCTGCTCGGCCCGACCGCGGAGGATATTTGGGCCTGCACGTTCCACAGCGCGTGCTCGCGCATCCTGCGCCGGGATATCGACAAGCTCGGGATGGGCTATTCGCGCTCGTTCACCATCTACGACACGGAGGACAGCGTCCGCGTGATGCGGCAGTTCTGCAAGAATCAGGCCGACGACCGCAGCTTCGCCTCCAAGGTAGCGCTCCCGGCTGTGAGCCGGGCAAAGGAGAAGGGGCTCGGCCCCGAAGCTTACGCGCGGCTCGTCGCGGCCGATTCCAGGCTCAAACCCGTCGCCGAAGCCTACGCGCAGTACCAGGAGGCGCTGCGGCAGGCCAACGCGCTGGATTTCGACGATATGATCCTGCTCACCGTTCGGCTTCTGGAGCGCTGCGAGGACGTGCGCACTTATTATAGGAAACGCTTTCGCTATATTCTGGTGGATGAATATCAGGACACGAACCTCATCCAGTATAAGCTCGTCAGCCTGCTCACCTCGGAGGCGCAGAACCTCTGCGTGGTGGGCGACGACGACCAGAGCATCTACGGGTTCCGCGGCGCCACTATCGAGAATATCATGAGCTTTGAAAAGCAGTTCCAAAACGCCGCCGTTATCCGCCTCGAACAGAATTACCGCTCCACCTCGAACATTCTCAACGCCGCGAACGGCGTAATCGGCCACAACGTGGGCCGCAAGGGCAAAACGCTCTGGACGCGCAACGGCGCCGGCAATAAAGTGGAGATCCACGCCTTCGAAAACGAGGGTGAGGAAGCGCAGTACATAGCGGAAAGCATCCTGGCTGGCGTGCGCGGCGGGCGGAAGTTCTCGGAACACGCCGTGCTGTATCGCATGAACGCGCAGTCCGGCGCCGTGGAAAAAGCGCTTGTGCGCTCGGGCATTCCCTACCGCATCATCGGCGGCTTCCGGTTCTACGACCGTCTGGAAATCAAGGACATCATGGCGTACCTCTGCGTACTCAACAATAAAAACGACAATCTGCATTTTGAGCGCATTGTAAACGTTCCGAAGCGCGGCATCGGAAACGCCACGCTGGAGGCGGCGCGCGAAACGGCGCAGGTGAAAGGTCTGAGCCTTTACGACGCGTTCCGGAAAGGCGGGTTTTCCTCTAAAAATCCGCGCATCGGCGCGTTTCTCGACCTGATGGACGAGCTGCGCGAACAGGCGCAGCAAACGCTGCCCCACGAGCTGGTGGAGCAGGTGATCCGGCGGAGCGGCTATCTGGAAGCGCTGGAGAGCAGCCGCGAGCCGGATGCCGAGGACCGCATCCAGAACCTCAACACGCTTATCTCCAACGCCGCTGATTACGAGGCGCAGCAGGACGAGGCGACACTGGAGGGATTTCTGGAAGAGGCGGCCCTGATGACCGACCTCGACAATTACGACGCGGACGCCGACACGGCGGTGCTGATGACCGTCCATTCGGCGAAGGGGCTGGAGTTTCCCTCGGTGTTCATCGCCGGAATGGAGGACGGCATCTTTCCGAACCAGATGTCCATCCTGTACCCGGAGGAACTTGAAGAAGAGAGGCGCCTCGCCTATGTGGCCATCACGCGCGCCAAGGAGCAGCTTTCCATCTCCTATGCGCGGATGCGCATGATCTTCGGTAAAACCGTGTACCACGCGCCGTCCCGTTTCCTCGCTGAAATCCCGGAGGAATGCCGGCAGGAGCCTGAAAAGCCCAAAAAACGGATTACGGCGAAGGAATTCCAGCGGAAGCCCAAGCCGACGCCGGTGGGCGGCATCGGCACCATGCCGAGCGCCGTGCATAGTGCGGCCGTTCCGCAGCATTTTGCGGCGGGCGAAACCGTCGTGCACGGAACCTTCGGCGAAGGAATGGTGCTTTCGGCAAAACCCATGGGCAACGATATGCTGCTCGAGATCGCCTTCGAGCGCTTCGGCACCAAAAAGGTGATGGCGAATTTTGCAAAGCTCAAAAAGAAATGACTTTGCCCGGCGGTTTGCCGAATAGAACATCCGCCTTTTATGCTCCGCTCAAAAGCGGCTGCGTGCCCGGCTTTCCGCCGGTGCGCGCGGCTGCTTTTCATTGCCCCAAGGCTGCCGCGGCCATATTTCGAAGCGGCCGTGTAAATAGTGGAATCTCCCCCTAAAGGATTGTTTTCTGTATTTCCTTCTGATATGCTTGTTTACGCAATATGGCTGTGTATTTTACTCTTCGGGCAGAGTGGATAGAACGGCCGACCAGCGGAACGCAATTTATTTGTAGGAGGAAAATAGTTGAACGTTTTAAAGAAGGCGATTGCGGTACTCGCCTCAGTGGCACTCCTTTCGGGAACAATTATTCCTAATATGGCTATTTCTGCATATGCGGCGGCTGCGGCTCCCGATATTCTTTGCACGGCGCATGTGCAGAGCATCGGCTGGCAGAAAGCCGTTTCAGGAGGCGTAACCTCCGGCACCACAGGGCGCTCCCTGCGGCTGGAAGCGCTGAAGCTCACGCTCACCGGCGCCCCGGCAGGCGCGACGGTTACTTACGAAGCGCATATGCAGAGCATCGGCTGGCAAAAAGCCGTATCGGGCGGCGCCGAGGCCGGAACAACGGGAAGATCTCTGCGTTTGGAAGCGCTCCGGGTCGCACTGAACGGAATGCCCGGCTATGAAGTTCAGTACCGTGTCCATGTGCAGAGCCTGGGTTGGCTGCAATGGCAGACATCTGCCAACGGAACGGCTGTGGGGAGTGCCGGAATCGCCGGAACGGTGGGCAGGAAGCTGCGCGTCGAAGCCATACAGATCCGGATTGTGAAAACCGCTCCCGTGATTACCGCGCTGGAAACCGTGAATGTCACGACGGAACAGGAAACGGCGCCGGTCCTTCCCGCAACGGTGGTTGCAGAAATGAGCGACGGTACCACCAAAAGCTGCCCGGTTACCTGGGATGAGATGGAACCCCTCGATTATATGGACGGCGGGCAGTTCTCGGTTTACGGCACAGTGGCGGGAACCGACCTGGAAGCCGAGGCCGATGTGAACGTCAAGGGCTTTAAATCGTGGGGGAGCGGCGAGTTCGTTGTTGGCACCGACGTTCCCGCGGGCGATTATGCAGTGTATCCCGGCAGCGAGGACGGCGGCCTGTTTTCCATAACGACCGATCTTTCCGGCAACCCGGATACCATCGTCGGCGCGGGCATGACGCTCGGAAGGTCGCTGCTGACGGTGAAGGAGGGCGAGTATCTCGTTCTGCTGAACGCACGCATGGTTCCGCTCGCCACGTCCGACCAGCTTGATTTAAGCGGCAAGCAGCTTGTGGAAGGAATGTACCTTGCGAGCAGCGCGGACCCGCAGCGGGATATTCCCGCCGGAACCTATACCCTCACGCCCGATGAAACAAACGGGTATCCGTATGGAGTCTACCAGATCTGTTCGGACACCGAGCACACCGTGAAATCCGTTGTTTCCTCCGGCGAAGTAGAAAGCGGCACCCCTGTAACGGTAACTTTACAGGAAGGGCAGTACATCGAACTGCTCGGCTGCGATTTGAGCTGGAACTAACGCCGAATCCGAAAGGGTGCGGGAAAAGCCGAAAGGCGGTTCCCGCACCCTTTTTCTTATCTTCGGCCTCCGGGCGGAAAAGCGGTTTCGGGCGAAAAAAAAGGCGGATTTGGGCACATTCCGTGCAAAAAAGGGAAAAATCTGTGCCTGGATGTTTTTGGCTGCACATCTGGAGGGCTTCTTCATAAGATGGTATTGTAGTTCCCACAATATCAGGCAATTCCGTACAGGTTGATTGCGCCATGCAGCCGCCCGGGGGGTGGCGGCCCGGCCCGCGTGATGCCGCCTGCGGCTTTGCAGGCGCGAATTGCCGGAAAGGGATTGCCGGCGTGGACGGCGGTACTGTTGCGCGAACTCTACATTATCAAGTAGGAGGATACTTATGGCAGACAGAAACAGCCCTGCTGCGGGTGCAAGCGGCCATCAGACCTTCAAGGAAGCCGTATGCATAGATGTCGCGCGGGTCTATGACTCCTGCAGCGACAAAGATTGCCTTGAGGACCTGAGGGTGTTTTTCAACGATGAAAATCAGACCATCGTCAACAACGCTTTTGCGGTGAAAGCCCGCTGCGCGGAACTGGCGAATGTGTTTGTGGATGTGGAGCCGGTGCAATTCAACCGCGGCTTCTATTCGGTGGACATTACATATTGCTTCCGCGTAACGCTCGAAGCCTTCGACAGGCCGGGCACACGTTCGGGGCGCAAGCCGACGACGGTGGAAGGCATCGCCGTGTTCGACAAAAAGGTCATCCTGTTCGGCAGCGAAGGCAACGTCAAGGTCTTTACTTCGGATGCGGGCGGACCCGACAGCGACAACTGCACCACCGATATGCCGCGCGCTGTTGTGGAAGCCGTCGATCCCGTATTCCTCGCGGCTCGCCTTGTGGACGCCGACTGCCCTGTGGACGGCGTGCAGATTCCCGAAGTCTTTTCCGATAAGCTCGAGGGCAGCTTCGGCTGCGTCGTTCCCCTCAAGCTGGTTCTCGTAACGCTCGGGCTTTTCTCCATTGTGCGGCTGGAGCGCAATGTCCAGATGCTCATTCCGGCATACGACTTCTGCATTCCCGATAAGGAGTGCACCAGCTCGAGCTCCGATCCGTGCGACCTCTTCCGCAATATCAAATTCCCCGTGAACGAATTCTTCCCGCCGAAGTTTTGCGATACCGACGACCCCTCGGCGGACTGCGGCTGCAGCGATCCCGCTCCGGTTGCCCCGGAACGCGGAAGGGACCGCGAACGCTGAACCGCCTCTTTTTCCCCCACGCGAAGGGCGCAGACCCCCTATCATTTCCTGAAACCGGCACGCGGCGCAAAAACGCCCGGCCGGTTTTTTTTGCCCTGCGCGGCGTGGAAAATTTCAGGCGCCTCTTTCGTGAAATTTGCGCAAGTTCATGAAATCGTCCGGAATACTATTTACGGAACAGGCATTTTACATTAGAATAGGGAAAAGGGCGGGATCACGCGCGAGAGGGTGTAAGGGTGAATCGGGTTCCGGTTTTGAAGCTTTCGGGGGAAGCGAAGCGGCAGCTGAAGCTGCTTGGCGGCATTCTCGTCACGGCGGCGGCCGTATACTTTTTTTTGCAGGCGCTCAAAGGCCTGCAGATTTCCGACGTGCTGGAAGCGGGTATCAACTGGCCGCTTTCCGCGCTTTCCGCGGCTCTGTTTGACCTGGCCACGCTGGTGCGCGCGCTGGCCTTCCCGTTCGGTATTGAAAAAGGCATGTCGGTAATGGAAGCCTGGCAGGTGGTGGCCATCGGCAACGCGGCGAACATGCTGCTGCCGTTTCGCGCGGGCGAGGGTGTGCGCCTTGCGGTCTTTCCGCAGCATTACAGTGCGGCGGACCGTGTGCGGCTTTCGCTGATTACCGGCATGACAGATGTCGCCATCATTCTCCTGCTCACCTTTGCGGCCGTCTCCATCGCCGGCTTCCGCAACCGTACATACATGCTGTTTCTCCGGCTTGCCGGGTATGGGTTCACGGCGTTCTGCACGCTCCTTTTGCTTCTGCTGTTCGCCGTGCCGAAAACGCGCCCGCATGTTCTGGCCTATTTCAACCGCGGCACGCTCGATATGGTGCTCTGGACGGTGCTCTCCTGGGTGGTAATGGTGGGCTCCATGTGGGTCGCCTTCCTTTCGTTCGGCTACGAGCCGATCCGCGCGCTGGCGCTGACTTTCGGCGCCTACGCGGGCCTCAACCTGGTTTGCCTCATTCCGTCCTCGCCGGGCAACCTAGGCGTGTTCGAATACGCCGTGGTGCTGGGCATGGCTGGTTTGGGCGTGGCAAGAGTACCGGCGCAGACAGCGGGCCTTCTGCTGCACGTCATCCAGTACGCCGGGCTGCTGCCGCTGGGCGGCATCCTTTACGCAAGGTTTCTTTGGAGCCGCGGGCGGGAAGAAACGCGCCGCCCCGCAAAGCACGCGGTGGGCCGCGCCGCATACGCCGGCATGGCAAGCCGCGCCGCATACAAAAAATAAGTGCATTCTTAGCGGCGCTATAGGAAAAACGGCCGTTAGATTCGATTTTATAGAGAAAACGGGACTTCGTTCCGGCAAAAGCCGGTTATACTGGAATTGGAATTGGGTGTTTTTGTGGAAACCTGTACGATTCTCGGAATTGAGTACGACAACGTCACGGTGGAGCAGGCCGCCGCCGTTATTTACAGCCGTGTCTGCGCGGGCAGCGGCGGGTACGCCGTTACGCCGAACGCCGAAATGTCGGAACAGTGCCGCGTGACCCCGGCGCTTGCCGAAGCGGTGCGGGACGCGGATATGCGTCTTCCCGACGGCGCGGGCGTCGTGCTGGCCTCCAAAATCTGCGGCAGGCCGCTGCAGGCGCGCGCGGCGGGGTTTGATACGTCCGTTTGCCTGCTGGGAATGCTCGCAAAGGGCGGCAAAAGCGTATACCTGCTTGGCGCAAAACCCGGAATCGCGCAAAAAGCGGCGGAAAATCTCCGGGAAAACTATCCGGGGCTGGCGATTGCGGGCGAGCACCACGGATATTTTCAAAAAGACGAAGAGATTTTGCCGGATATTCTTGCCGCAAAGCCGGACATGCTGTTTGTTGCGCTCGGTTCGCCTCGGCAGGAAATTTTCATGCGCCGCCATCGCGGCGAGCTGGGCGCGTTCATGATCGGGCTCGGGGGCAGCCTGGATATTTTCGCGGGGGAAGCAAAGCGCGCGCCCGCGCTGTTCATCCGGTTCAATCTGGAATGGCTCTACCGCCTGCTGCGCGAGCCGTGGAGGATCGGCCGCATGATGCGCCTGCCGCGCTATGTGCTGCGCGCATTCGGATATAGGCTCGCGCACCGCGGCGGAAGCTGAACGGCCGCGCGTCAAAGCGCGCGGGTCCTCTTTTTGCGGCCGCACGGCCAAATGTTCGAACGGTCGAAACGAAGGGAATTTGCGTATTCCGGTTCTGAACCATGGGCTTTTGCCTTTTTTATGGTACAGCAATTCCGCGGAAGATTGAGAGAAGCCGTGTTTCATCTTTCCGCCTCCTGCAAAAAATGAAGCATTTGGGAACAGTTCGATCTTTTCTGGAAATGCCGTAGGGAAAAGCGGAATCCGGCTCTCTTTCCATCGGAAAAGGAATTGCCGCACACAGAACCGGAAATGCTGTGGAGTGGAAAGGAAAGGACGATCCTTTGAAAGACAACCATACGGAAAAAAACGCCGGAGCGACGCTGAAGGTCCGGCTGCTCGCATGCACGCCGGAACCGGAAAAACTGGTGGCGGCGGCGGCAAAATTCTGCTATTCCAAAAGCGGAGTGGACGAAATCTGGGACGGGCTGGACGAAGCCGGCGTAACGTCCTATGTGGAAATGATCAGCGAGCTGGGGCATGCGAGCGTAACCGAACACGCATCGTTCACGTTCGGCATCGAAGGCGTTTCGCGCTCGCTTTTGGCGGAGCTTACGCGCCACCGCATCGCCTCCTACAGTGTTAAAAGCCAGCGCTACGTGCGCGAAGCCATGTTCGAATATGTGGTGCCGCCCCAGATCGCCCAAAACGAGGAGGCCGCGCGCGAATTTACGGCGGCCATGGAAGAGGACCAGCGCCATTACGACCGCATCCGCGCGCTGCTGCAGGAACAGCACAAGGCGCGTTTGATGGCCGAGGGCTTAGAGGAAAAGGAAGCGATATCCAAGGCCGGCAAGCTGGCCAACGAGGACGCCCGCTTCGTCCTTCCCAACGCCTGCACCACCAAAATTCTGCTCACCATGAACTGCCGCTCCCTGTTCCACTTTTTCGAGCTGCGCTGCTGCAACCGCGCTCAGTGGGAGATTCGGGCGCTCGCGCTGGAGATGCTCCGCCAGGTGCTGCAAAAAGCGCCGCACGTGTTCGCCGGGGCCGGCCCGGGCTGCGTGCGCGGAGCCTGCCCGGAAGGGAAAATGTCCTGCGGAAAGGCTCGGGAAGTGCGCGCGTTTTACGCGAAGCTGCACGAAGACGCGCAAAACGGGGCTCTCGCGAAGGGGGATTCCTGAGCCATGGAGGAAACGGGCAGCCTGCTTTGCCTCGTGGGTAAAAGCGGCTCCGGAAAAGATACTGTGTTCCGGCGGCTGCTGGAACGCTATCCCCGGCTGCACGCGGTGGTAACGTATACCACGCGGCCGCGGCGAGGCGGCGAAACGGAGGGCGTGGAATACCATTTCGTCACCCCAAACGCGTTTCAGGAGTATGAAGCCGCGGGCAAGCTGATTGAAAAGCGTTCCTATCACACGGTGCAGGGCGTCTGGGAGTACGGAACGGTGGACGACGGAAGCATCGATTTGCGGCGGGGAAGTTATCTGTTGATTGCCACGCTGGAAGGGCTCGAAGGGCTGCGGCACCGGTTTGGGGCCGCCGTTGTGCCGCTTTGTCTGGAAGTGGAGGACGGCGAACGGCTGGAACGGCTGCTTGCGCGCGAACGTCGGCAGGCTCAGCCCGATTACTGCGAGCTTTGCCGGCGCTTTCTTGCGGACGAATCCGATTTTTCCGCCGTGTGCCTGCAAAAAGCCGGGATCGAAACCGTGTTCCCAAACGACGGGCTCGATGCCTGCATGTCGCGGATCGAGGCATATCTCGACGAAAAAAACGCGCGCTAACCGTCGGCGTTTTCAGGAAAAGCGAGTGCGATTGGACAAATCGTGCCGCCGCAGGCAGTAAAGGGAGAATACGGACTTCGCAGACTCTTCTGGAAATGCCGAAAAGCAAAAAACGGAAAGGATTTTGTATGCTGGAATTCAGGGAACTCCGATTGGAAGACAGGGAGGCGGCCGAAAAAATCTTCTTTTCCCTGCCGTACCGTCTGTGCGATTACAGCTATTCCGATTTATTTATCTGGCAAAATGTTTATAAAACCCGCATCGCCTGGGAAGGGGGACGGGTGTTTTTCAAATTTCTTTGGAGCAATACCCCCCATTATCTTGTTCCCGTGGGGGAAGGCAATCTCAAAGACGCGCTGCTGCTTTTGCAGGAGGATGCCCGGAAAGAAGGGCATCCCATGCTGCTTTCCTGCGTAACGCCCGAGCTCAAAGCGGAGCTGGAGGCGGCTTTTCCGGGCCGGTTCGCCTACGAGCCCACGCGGGATTCCTTCGATTATGTTTACAGCGCCCAGCAACTCATCACGCTGGCCGGGCGCAAACTGCACTCCAAGCGCAACCATGTCACGCGCTTTAGGCAGCTTGGGGAGTGGAGCTACGAGCCCATCGACGCCGGTAATATTGCGGAATGCCACGCCATGAGCGACGACTGGTGTAAAAAGTACGGCTGTGGAATGGATGCCTCCCTCCGTTCGGAGCACTGCGCGGTGGAACAGGCGTTCGCCCACTTCTTCGAATTGGGCCTTTTGGGCGGGCTCATTCGCCAGAACGGCAAAGTGGTGGCCTTTTCGTTCGGGAAAAGGCTGTGTCGGGATACGTTTTTGACGAGCATTGAAAAAGCCTATGCGGAGATTGAAGGCGCCTACGCCGTCATCAATCAGGAATTCGCCGCGCACAACGCCTCGGAGTTTGCCTATATCAACCGCGAGGACGACGCCGGAGACGAAGGCCTGCGCAAGGCGAAGCTCTCCTACCACCCCGAGATCCTGCTTGAAAAGAGCATTGCTTCCATTCCGGGCGGCATGCTGTGATTCGGCTGAGCACGCCGGGCGACGCCGCGGCTGTCACGGATATCTGGCGCGCCAGCTTTGACGACAGCGCGGAGTACATCCGGTTCTTTCTTCAAAACCGGTTTTCTGCCGGACGCTGCCTTCTCGAAGTGCAGGACGGCAGGCCTGTCGCCATGTTGCACCTGTTCGGTGCCCGCTGCTTTGGCGGCGCTGCGGAAAGCGCTTTGGGCACGGCACAGTATGTCTATGCCGCCGCCACGCTGCCGGAATACCGCGGGCGGGGCGTTATGGCGCGCCTGCTCGCGGAGGCGGAGCGGGAAGGGGAACGGGCGGGCTGCCGGTTTACCTTTCTGCTTCCCGGAAGCGCCGGGTTATACGACTACTATACCCGGCTCGGCTACCGCGCAGCGTTTTCCATCCGCAAAGCGGAGGTTTCGCGCGCGCAGATTTCCGCCGCGGCCGAAGGAAGGCACATCCATGCCGGGGGAAACCCGGATTATGAGGTAATATTCCGGCGGCGCGCGCTGCGTTTTCGCCCCGGCGTTCTGTGGAATGCTCCGGAGCTGCGCTACGCGCTCGACGAATGGCGATATACAGGCGGCGAAATACTCTGCTTCGGCGGGGAATACGTCCTGTGCCGGGAAGAGGCGGGCGAAGTGATCGTCCGGGAAGCCTCAGGCCCGCTTGCCGTTACGGCGGCGCTGCTGCTCGAACGGTATTCGGCGCAGCGCTTCGTGTTTTTTCTGCCCCCGTCCGAACCCGGGCCGCTTTCGTCGGCTCCGGCGCGGTATGGGATGCTCAAGCCGGTTCCGTGCGCGGAAGCGTTCTGCGAAGCGTTTGCAGCGCGGCAGCCGTATGTCAATCTCCTGCTGGACTGACGCAAGAAGGCACAGCCCTCGGCCCTGCAGGGGTATTCGCGCCGGTTCCGTTTTATTTGCCAAAGGGGCTGATGCAAAATGAATTACAATTCATTCTGCATCAGCCCCTTTGTGCTGTGAGCGCCAAAAGGACGCGGTTTTGCGCAGCAAAACGGGGCGGAACGCCCCACAGCAATTTCAATTCGGATCGTGGCAGAAAAGAATTTTTCAAACGCCCGCGTGCTATGGAAGTTTGAAAAATTTACCCTCTGCATCTGAAGTGGAAATGCTGTCAGCGCTCTTTTGGCAGGGTATTGCAAAAAGAAAACGTATTCGTTTTAGAATACCAC
>JAEWAU010000007.1 GCA_023391535.1 Bacillota bacterium
GCGGGGGGGGGGTGGTGGTGGCCCCCCCCCCCGGCGGCCTTTTCTATCGGTATTTCCGAAATCGGACGGCGGGGGCCGTCACTTGTTCTGCTGCGGATCGAACGCCGGGTTGAACGCATAGAAGTTCCGGGAACCGAGATGGTCCTGCACCACGCGCAGGGCCTCGCCGAAGCGCTGGAAATGGACGATCTCGCGCTGGCGCAGGAAGCGGATGGGGTCGCGCACGGCGGGGTCGTCGGCAAAGCGCAGGATGTTGTCGTAAGTGGTGCGGGCCTTCTGCTCCGCCGCCATATCCTCGGTGAGATCGGTGATAGGGTCGCCCTTCACGGCGAAGCTCATGGCCGAATAAGGCGTGCCGGAGGCCGAAACCGGGTAAACGCCCACGGTGTGGTCCACGAAACAATCGGCGAACCCGCTCTTTTTGATCTCCTCTTCCGAAAGGTTCTGAGTGAGCTGATGGACGATGGCGCCCACCATTTCGAGGTGCCCGAGTTCCTCGGTGCCGATGTCCGTCAAAATGCCCTTCACTTCGGCATACGGCATGGCGAAGCGCTGGCTTAAGTACCGCAGCCACGCACCGAGCTCGCCGTCCGGCCCTCCTTACTGCAATAGTTATACCGCATTGTGCGCAATCGAACAGCGCCGCGCTTCCGGGTGCCGGCCGTCCGTCTCCCTCATTAAATTGCGGGGAAGCCGCGCCGTTTTTTCGGGTTTGGCAGGGAAAATAGCGGGTGTGCGTGCGGCTCATGTCGATTCTGATACCGATGATACAACCGACATTCTTTTTGCCGAAATCGGCTTACAAGCGAAAAATGAAACCGCGCAAACCATGCACAGGGGGGCATAACGCATGATGCTTTTGCACCCCCTTTTTTGCGATACTCACCCGATCCTTTCCGTCCCGTGCACCCGGTACCGCGTGCCGCCGTAGCTTCCCCTCCTGCAAACCTCGAGGGCCCCGTCCGGGCCGATCGCACCCGTAAGCAGGTTGAAATCGCCTCGCTCAAAGCCGAAGCTCATGCCGTCGTCCTCATACAGTGTAAACGAATGCGCCGCGCCGTAAATCCGAGCCGTAATGTCGAAAACGGTATCACCGTCGATATAAGGCACGGGGTCCGCCCAAGGGATGGCCGTTCCGCCCTTCGCAAACACAGGAATCCGGTCGAGCGGTGGCATAACGTTGTACCGCGCGCCGCCCTCGTACCGCTCGCCCGTGTAAAAATCGAACCACTCGCCCTGCGGCAGGTAGACATACCGGCTGCTTTCCCCCGCCGTCAGGGGTGCCACCAGCAGGGAATCGCCCATCAGGTATTCGTCGTCGCACGCATGGCACGCGGCGTCCTCCGGGTAATCCAGAACGAGCGCGCGGAACGGCGGAAGTCCGGTGGCCCGGTAGGCGGCAAAGCTCGTGTAGAGATACGGGATCAGCGACATCCGCAGTTCCAGAATACGGCGGCAAACCGCCTGTACCTGCTCGCAATCGCGCAGCGGCGCACCCTGCGGCGCCTGTTCGAAAGAAAGCTCCACCCACGGGGGATTCGGAATCATCCACGCGTTGATCAGCGCCTGAGGCGAGAACACGACACTCTGCAACCTGCGGATGAGGTCTTCGGCGCTTGCGCAGCCGCGCACCTCCGGCGACCAGAGCAGGCCCGAAAAGCCCATGTTTGCAACGCCGCGGATAAAATCGCGATGGCCGTAAAGGTCGCTATACAGTACGAACGGAAACGGCGCGGCAAGCGCATGGGAGGAGCGCACTTGGGAAAGCGTGCGTTTTCCCGCACGGCGGAACTGCCGATACAGCGTGCGCTGGTAGAGAAGCCCGAACAGGCTGTGCATCTGTTCGCCGTCCAGCCCGGACGGAAACTCCGCGCCCTCGGGGAACGACCAGTTCGTGATGTTGTAATCGGAATTGTCGCATTCGTCGAGTTTAAAGCCGGAAATGCCTTTGTCGATGAACTTTTCCCTGTGGTACGCGCCGAAGATTTCCTCGGCCCGCCCATCCGCAAAATCCGGCACCAGCCCGCCCCACACCTCGCAGTCGCCCGCGCAGGGTGCAAGCGCTCCGTAGAAATCGGCGGAGGGGTGCACGAAGGCGTGTTCCCAAAGGTTCACCTTGTAGTGCCGGCTTTCCAGCCCATCCAATAGTTTTTCCGGCTCGGGGAAGCGCACCGTATCCCATTTGTACGAGCAGGAATAGCTGTGGCTGTGCCACCCGGGCTCCAACCCGAGCACGTCGCAGGGAATGCCGCTCCGGCGCAGGTCGTCCGCCAGTTCCAGCGCGTGCGCTTCGTCGCAGCCGCCGTAGACGCGGTACCATACGCCGAGCCCCCACAGCGGGGGCAGGCAGCCGCCGCCCGAAAACAGGTTGTAGCGCGACACGGCCGAACGCATGTCCGGCCCCTCGAATACATAAAGGGTCACGCCCCGCGCCGCGGGAATCTCGATGCGCATGCCGGCATGCTCCGGCACCTCGCCGGGCGCGTACAGGTCGGCGGTATTATCCGCAATGTTTTCCCGCCGCTGCGCCGCGGCGTCCGCGCCCGCGCCCTTCGGGGCGCTGGTTCCGCAGTAAAAAGTCGCATACCGGGCGGTATCGGTATACACGCCGTACCCGGATGTGGATACGTAAAACGGCACGGGCGCATGGCTGTCGCCCGTATCGTACACCGGGTCGCTGTTCACCCGCAGGTGCTTTTTCCGGCCCGTCTGATCAAGCTTTTTCAGCTGCAGACCGAAGCCGTAGACGTGCTCGCGGCTGTCGAAAGGGAGCGTTACGACGCAGCCCCGGGCGGCGGCGTGAAACGAGATCCGGTCCGCGTCCAGCGGGAAACGGCCCGCCGCGGGAAGCGCCTCCAGCCCGCCGCCCGCCGCAGGCTTTAGCACCGAAAGCGGCGTTAACGCTTCCGGCTCCCCCAGCGTGACTTTCCACACACCGTTCGCCACCTGCGCAATTTGCATTTCCATACCGTGTCACCCCGTATTTCAATTGTTTTTTCAAAACCGCCCGGCCGGTTCGGGCGGGCTTATCCGCCCCCGGGCCCGTAGCGCTCCATCAGCGCTGGATGCGGTTCCACCGTGCGTCGGTAAGTATCCGGCCTGCGCTGGCTCATACGCAGATGGCGCATGGAGCGGTAAACCGACGTATCGTTGCCGTACTGCATGGGCGGCTCCCGGCGGATATCGAGCTCGGCCGTCACCGCGCAGGGCGCGTCCCATTTCCCCACCGCTGCCGGAACACCCATGGAATCCACAATGCTCGAAGGATTCGTGCCCGCGCGCATCCGGCCTTCCCGGGGCAGCGCCATAGCCGCCGCGATGCAGACGCCGTTCTCATACGCACGGCACAGGCCGTAACGGTTTTCCCACCCCCACGTGGGGCAGGCGATCAGGTCCGCGCCCCCAAGGGCCGATTCCCGCGCGGCCTCGGGGAACTGCAGGTCCCAGCAGATCAGCAGGCCGAGGTTTCCCATATCCGTGGCAAACACCGGGTAGCTTCCGCCCGGCGTTATGCCCGCTTCGCCGAGGGTCAGGTGCACCTTGTCGTAGATGCCGGCAATCTGCCCGGCACGATTAAACAGCACGGCGGAGTTGAATACCTTTCCGTCCCGGAGCGTCAGAAGCCCCGCCACCACATAGGCGCTTCGCGCATTTGCAAAGCGCGCGAGCCGCTCCGCGAGCGGCCCGTCCGGGCGCTCCGCATAATCCGCAAGGTCGTAGCGCGGGTCCCCGTACATCACGGTGAGGTTCATCATCTCGGTGGTAACAAACAGGTCGCTGCCGGCGGCCCCGTCGCTTTCCATCAGCGCGAACGTCTCTTCCACCGTGCGCGCGTGCGCCGCGCGCATCTGCGGCAACTCCGGCAGCCTCGGCCCGCGCGGGTCGTAAAAGAAATATTGTCCGCTCTGAATTACGCTGATTTTCATCTCGCCGCCTCCTGTTCGGTCTTCGGCCGTCAGCCGGTTCCCGCAGCGAAAAAAAGGCCGGGGCGCCCCTCAAGCGAGCGCCCCGGC
Source organism: Bacillota bacterium (assembly GCA_023391535.1). Lineage (GTDB taxonomy): Bacteria > Bacillota > Clostridia > Oscillospirales > Ethanoligenentaceae > JAEWAU01. The sequence goes on from JAEWAU010000007.1 coordinate 4,014, forward strand.
CTGCGTTTAACCGTTAATCTTGTCGAGGTAAGCCTGAAGCTGCTTCTGAATTTCGTTGCGCACATCCTCAAGGCCGGCTTTTTCGGCGCTCGCGTTGAACTTCGCAAGCTGGGCCGCCGGGTCGGGGTAGCTGCCCGTGATCAGCGCGGACTCCTGCCCTTTTTCAAGCGAATCGAGCTGTGCGATCTGCGTTTTGACGTTGGAGGGGTCGAACGTGAAGCCCGCGAACGGGATTTTGCTGTAGGAATCGGCGGAGGCCTCGTACTGGAACAGGCTGCCCGCCGCCGTCGGCAGGTCGGCGGAAATCCGCGTCAGCACCGGGTTCCACGTGAGCTCGTACTGCGGGATGTTGTAGTTGCTGGCGGCGTCCACGGTGGAGGGGATGGTATACTGGTTGGTGCCCACCGCTTTCCAGTTCGTGTTCTCGATGCCGAGTTCGAACAGGTCGTGGTTCTGCTGGCTGCTGAAAAGCCAGTTGAGAAACGTGATGGCCTGCTGCTTGTGCGGAGCGTTTGCCGGCATGCAGATATCGTTCCACGCCTGGTAAGCGGTGTACATGGCGCCCTTCTGCATATCGCGCTCGTAGTCGTTATAGGCGTAAAAATCGACCGTGGCGCCCTGAACGGAGGAAGCGACCTTCTTGGAAATGGTGGCGACGTCGTTGAGCGTCGCCGTGGTGGCGGCCACCTTGCCGGGCACGAACAGGTTGTTTTCGGAATCCGTCTGCGCGGTCGAATCGGGCTCGATGTATTTGGCCCAGTCCTTATACTGGATATATTTGCTGTCGATATAATTCTTGTTGTAGGGCGCCGGGAAATTCGCAAATTTGGAATCGGGGTCTCCCAGCGTAACCACGCCGAGCACCTTCTTGCCGTCTTTGGAGATGGCGGCCTGGAACATGCGTTGGGAGGTATCGGTCAGGATTCCGCTCACCTCGAAGATGCCGGCTTTGTTTTCGTTGACATAGTCGTCCTCGAGGAACTCGTAGAAGCCGGTGCGGTCGCTGACGCCCAGCGGGTACACGCCGGTGCCGGATTCGTCCTTCAGCACGTCCTCGAAATACTTCCGCAGATCGGCGTTGCTGGTGATCTTCCCGATGCCGTATTTCTTCGCGAGGTCGGTGCGGTAGATGATGCCGGGGATGTCATAAAAGTTCTGCGTGAGGGGCACCGCATACAGCTTGCCGTTCACATAGTTTGCTTTCAGGAAGGTATCGCTGAAGCATTTCTGAAGGCCCGGGTATTGCGAATTTCCAAAATAGGGCGAAAGGTCGGTGTAAGCGCCTTCACCGGCGAGGGTCGGGAGCGAAAGCCACGAGGCGTCAAAAACAAAATCGTAGCCGTCCGCGTTGCCGCTGGTCATTTCCAGCTTCAGCTTGGACGCATACTGGTCGCCCATAACGGAGTCAATCTGAACTTTCAGATTCAGGGTGTTTTTGGTGCGGTTATAGAATTCGTCTTCGATTTTTTGAATCTGGTTGATTTCCGAACCCATTTCCAGAATCTTAATGGTCGTGGGGGCTGCGGATTTTGCGGAGTTGGAGCTTCCGCCGGCGCTCGAGGATGGTGACGAAGATTTGCTGCATCCGGCGAACGTACCTGCGGCGAGAGCCACCGCCAAAAATGCGGTTAATACCTTGCGCACGCGAGAGCCAGAACGCTTTGCCATGAGTAATCTCCTCCCTGTTTTATCAGTGTGCTGCAGCGTTTCCGGGCAGATCGGAAACCTCCGGAAGTTTCCGTGATCTGAAGCGGAACGGTTTATGCTTAAGCGGCTTTGCCGTTTCAGCCCTTTACACCGCCTACAACGAGGCCCTTGACGAAATACTTCTGCACGAACGGGTAGACGAAGAGGATGGGCCCGGTCGCCATCATGGCTGTGGCCATCCGCGCGGAATAAGCCGGCGGCGTGTAGTTGCCCGAAGAGATGCCGTGCGCCGCGTTTTCCGCAATCTGGTTGATGCTGCTCATGATGTCCATCATCAGGTACTGCAGCGGGTAGAGCCGCCGGTTTGTAATGAACAGCAGGGCGTTGAACCACTGGTTCCAGTAATCCAGCGCGTAAAACAGGCCGATGGTGGCGATTGCGGGCAGCGAAACGGGCAGAATAATGCGGAACAGGATGTAGATGTCATTCGCGCCGTCGATCTTCGCCGCCTCGGCGAACGAATCGGGGATCTCCGAGAAGAAGTTGCGCATCAGGAACATATTCCACGCGTTCACCATGAACGGCAGTATGAGTACCCAGATGGAGTTGTTCATATGCAGATATTTGCTCAGCAGCAGGTAGTATGGCACAAGCCCGCCGTTAAAGAGCATGGTGAAAAAAACGAAGAACGCAATCTGATTGCGGTAGCGCAGGGTTTTCACCGAAAGCGCGTAGGACATCAGCGAGGTGCAGATCACGCTCAGCGCCGTGCCCACCACGGTTTCGGTAATCGTTACCGCGTACGCGTCGAAAACCTTATTCGTGTGAAACATCACCTTATAGGCCTCAAGCGAGAATTTCTGCGGCCAGAGCTGGTACCCGTATTTGAGCAGCGTGGTTTCGTCCGTTAACGAGGAGGAAAGCACCAGCACGAAAGGGATGACGCATACGGCGGCGATGATCACCAGCACGGCAACGAAGGTATAGGTCAGAATATAATCGGATTTCATTTTTTTGATGTGCATCGATATCCCCCCTTAGAGCCTATCCATAAATGATTCGAGGCAGGTATTGCGACAAATTCGCTCGCATTCCCCGGCGCCTAAATTGCGGATAGGTTCTTAATAAATGGCCGAATCCGGATCGAACCGGCGCGCCAGAGCGTTGGCGATCACCACCAGCACGAAACCCACCACCGACTGGTAGAGGCCGGCCGCCGTGGACATGCCGTAATCGCCCAGCGTGCGCATTGCGCGGAACACATAGGTATCGATGACGTCCGTTGTGGGAAACAGGAGGGAATTATCGCGCACCAGCGCGTAAATCATGCCAAAATCGCCGTTGAAAATGCGGCCGACCGCGAAAAGCGTGAGTAGGATTATGGTGCTTTTGAGCATGGGCAGCGTGATAAAGACGATTTTCTGGAGCCTGGTGGCACCGTCGATATCCGCGGCCTCGTAAATATCCTGCGAAATGCCCGCAATGGTGGCGGTATAGATGATCGAGCTGAAGCCCGCGTTCTGCCACAGCTTCATGATGACGAGAATGCCCGTCCAGTACTGGGATTTCGAATAGAAGTCGACGCTCCTGCCTCCGAACAGTTTGAGCAGTTCGTTGATCAGGCCGGTGTCGGGGTTCAGGAAGGCCAGAAGGAAGAGCGCGATGATCGTCCAGGAAAGAAAGTGCGGGAAGATGACCACCGTCTGGGTTACCTTGACGAAGGCCTTGCTGCCCACCTCCGAAAGCATCAGCGCGATGGCGACGGATACGATCGTGCCGGTTACGATCCACAATACGTTAAGCCAGACGGTGTTGAACGTCGCGCGCAACACGTCGGGGCTGTTGAACAGGAACTGGAAATTCCGGAAGCCGATGAATTTGCTTCCCGCAATCCCCTTCATATAATCGAAGTTCTGAAACGCGATGACAAGGCCGTACAGGGGCACATAGCTGAAAAGCAGAAAAAACAGGATTCCGGGCACGGTCATCAGATACAAGTATTTGTTTTTGAATATTTCCTTTACGAAAACGGAACGCCGCCTTAAATATTGCGCCGGCGGCGTTCCGCTTGTCAAAGCCGGCATCCGCCCCGCCGCGTCTCGTTCGGGTGCTGTCACTCTCATCCACTCCCGCTCACAGTTTTTTGCCCGCGCCCGTGCGCATGGCCTCCCGTTTCCGGGGGCGTTCCCGCGGCGCAGCGCAACGGCCGGTTATTTCCTGCGGAAAACCCGCGAACGTCTCGGGCTGGATTTATGGTATACTGAAAACGGCCTGCTCACAAGGCGGAAGATTTAACAATGTGGCGGAAATGCGGAAATCATACAATCGTTTATTTTAACGATGAACGTAAAAATAACATTTCTAACATCCGCGCACGAAAAATTCTGTTATATTTAACAAGGGGTATTTTCGCTCCACTCTCAAAGAGGAGGTATCGCCATGGTGCGGGCAGCCCTTGGTATTTTCCGGCACCTGAAGCACAAAAAGCTTCTCAGACGCATCCTGCTCTCCTATTTTGTCCTGTCGTTCGCGCTTTTTTCCGTTTTTGCCGCCGTGCTCACCGCAACCTATTACAACAACGCCATCCAATACGCGGAAGAGGCGTCGCAGAACTCTATCAACCAGTCGTACCATACCGCAAATTTAACGCTTTCCTCCACATACAACAACTTTTATATCCTCTTCAATCAGAACGCAGACGTAAACAAGGCTTTGTACACGGTGCATTTCACGTTTTCGGACATAACGGAAATCCACAACATCATTTCGCAGCAGACCTTTTCAAACTCCCTGGTGGATTCCATTTATATTTACAACCGCACGGCGGATAAACTGTTCTGCAACACCGAGGATTCGACACTCGCGAATTTCTACGACACCGATTTTACGGCCCGCTTCCGGAGCATGGCCGTCCAACACCAGACGTCCTACGTTCCCAGAAAAGAGGTGCTCGCGAACCACACGGAAAAAAACGTGATCACCATTTTCTACGCCAATTTCGACGCCGCCGGCGAAGCAGACTCGGTTATGGCCGTCAACCTGGACCAGAAGGCCTTTCAGCAGCTCGTGGCGGGCGGCACCTCGGGCAACATCAGCATTATCGACAGCGCCGGCAACGTGATTTCGGATCCCGACCCCGCTAAAATCAACACCAGCGCGAAAACATTTCCGTACTACCGCAAAATCAGCGAAAAAACCGCCAGCAGCGGATATCTGATCGACGACATCGGCGGCGCCAAATATTTTATCTCTTTTTTTAAATTTCCCGGCCTCCGCTGGACCTTTATCGATACGATGGAGTACGGCAGCCTCCGGCAGAACACGCAAAAGGTCATTTTCTACGCGCTGCTGCTCACAGCCGCCTTCCTCCTGCTCGGCATCGGCATCGCCGCGTTCTTCGCCTCCAGCATCTACAGCCCCGTTAGGAACCTCGTAACGGAGCTGGAATCCCGCGGAACCGACCAGGGCAAAAACGAAAGCGAGATGGATTATCTTTCCAATACCTTCCGCACGCTTTACGTCGAGCTGGAGGCGAACAAATACCGGTACTCCGTGGGGAAGCGCACGGAGATCGAAACGAAAATTCTGAACGGCGAGCTGCTGGACGCGCACGAGGCCAACCGCGTTCTGGTCGGCTCGATCTTCGACCGCCCCGATTCGGGCTATATTGTCCTGGTGCTGCGGTTCGACGATTTTTCCGAATTGAACGACGAGTACAACGCGGGCGACATTGCGCTGTTCAAATACGCCGTCGTCAACATTGCGGAGGAGCTGCTCGGCATCCGCTACCGGGCGAGCGCCGTACCAAACGGGCCCGATTACGTCAGCCTGATCGTCAGCGTCCCGGAAGACGGCGCGGACGTTTTCGGGTTCCTTGCGGACACCGCACGCGAAATTCAGAGGAACCTGAAGCAGCATTTCTCGCTTTCCCTCACCGTTGCGCTCGGGAAATTCGTCCCTTCCTTCGATAAAATCCACTTTTCCTATTCCTCGGCCGTGTACGCCTCCGGATACCGGCTGTTTCGGGGCAAGGGCGGCGTCATCCGGTACGACGCCATCCCGGAGGAGCCGGCCGCGCTGCAGTACCCCGACCGGGAAGAAAAGCTCCTGCTCAACGCCATCAAGCAAAAGGAGCTGAAAAAATCCGGCGTCGCGCTGCACGCCTTTTTGGGCGCGCTGCACAATTGCGACCCCGACGGCCTGCTGATCTCCGTTACACAGCTCGCGATGACGATCTCCAAAACTTTCTCGAACATCGATTCGCACACGTATGAAACGGGGGGCGTCAATTTCTCGACGCTCAGCGCCCGGCTGAAGGCCTGCGAAACGGTCGGGGATATGGAGACGGTGCTGCAGAATGTCGTCGTTTCGGTGGTTGCGGCGCTGCAGGGCGGCGCAATGGAGAAAAAGCGCGAAACCACCGACGCCGTGCTGCGCTTTCTTGCCGGGCATTTTGCCGATTCCGAGCTGACGGTGGATAAGATAGCGGACAGCGTCGGGCTTTCGCCCAATTACCTGCGCGCCATCTTCAAGGAAGCGCAGGGCATCTCCCTCACCGATTACCTCACGGAGCTCCGCCTCGCGGAGGTCCGGCGCATGCTGGTGGAAACCGACCTTTCCGCAAGGGAGATTTCGCTCAAGGCCGGCTTCCCCGATAACCGCTATTTCTATGTGATCTTCAAAAAGAACGTCGGCTGCACCTCCGAGGAATACCGCAGCCGCCACAAAAAGCAGGGTGCGGAACGGTAGCACGTCCGCCGGGCCGGCCGGGAAAGGAATCTGCAAAATGACGAAATTTAAAAGCGTATGCCTGCCAACCGACGACCACGGCGACCCCGTTCACGCCCACGGCGGGCAGATATCCGTATGGAACGGAACCTACTACTGGATCGGGGAAAATCGTACGGGTCGGAACAAGGTTTCCTGTTATTGCTCCGAGGATCTGCAAAGCTGGCGCTTCTGCAACCATCTGCTGACGCTGGACAGCCCCGCCGAGCCGCACCCGTATGTGGTAACGGATCTGCGCCTCGGCGCGGAGGGGCATGCCGCGTGGATCGGGCAGGGCTGCAACATCGAGCGCCCCAAGGTGCTCTACTGCGAAAAAACCGGGCGGTTCGTGATGTGGATGCATTGGGAGGAGCCCGACAACTACGGAAAGGCCCGCTGCGCCGTTGCGGTATGCGACCGGATCGACGGCGCATACACCTATCTGGGGAGTTTTAATCCCATCGGGGAGATGTCGCGGGATTGCACTCTGTTTCTCGACGAGGACGGAAAAGCGTACTTCGTCTCCTCCTCGCGCGACAATCTGGACCTCCGTATCTACCGCCTGACGGAGGATTTCCTGGGCATCGACCGGCTGGTCCGCGTTCTGTTTCCGGGCCAGCAGCAGGAGGCGCCCGTACTGTTCCGGCACGGCGGCCGGTATTTTCTGCTCACCTCCGGCTGCACGGGCTGGGCGCCGAACCAGAGCTCCTATTCCAGCGCGGCGCGGCTGGACGGCGACTGGGCGGCGCGCAAACCGCTGGGCAACCGCACGACGTACCGCTCCCAGCCCACCTGGGTGCTGCCCGTTGCGGACGCGCGCACCGGGCGCACCGATTTCTGGTATATCGGGGACAGATGGGGCGGCGCGGGGGAAGCCTATTTCCAATCGGAATACGTGTTCCTTCCGCTGCGTTTCGGCCCCGATGGCGCGCTTTCCTTGGAATGGAGCGGCGAGGCGGAGCTTCGGCCCTAACGGCTGAACGGCCGTAAGGAGAATCGTATGATCGAAAATCCCGTTTGGCGTGGGTTCCATCCAGACGGCAGCGTCTGCCGCGTGGGCGGCACGTTTTACATCGCGGCCTCCACATTCGAATCGTGGCCCGGCATCTGCATCTACCGGCCGCAGGATCTGACGGGCTGGGAGCCGGCCTCCCGGCCCGTGTGCATAAAAAAATCCGTATCAAAACCCATGCATAAAGATTTTGATACGGATTTTATCTGTTTTTGAATCGGATATCAGTATAAAAGCGGGAGCAGCCGCAGCGCACGCCGCGGCGGTTCCCGCTTTTGGTGCACAAGGGTGCCGCACCCTCAGAACAGCCCGTTTCCGCCGCAAAGCCGGATCAGCGCCTCCACAAAGAAATAATCGCCGTAGATGAGCGACGTTTTGAGGCCTTCCGGGTCCTTTTCGTGAAAGGCGACGCAGCCCTGCCCGAGCAGCGCCTCGTCGTTTTCCCAATCCGTGTAGTTTTCGTACAGGGAGTTGACGATTTTGCGCGCGGCGGCTTCATAGGCCGCCCCGCCGGCGGGGCCTTCCAGTTTTGCCAGCAGCGCGAGCCCGCTCGCCGCGCAGGCGGCCGCGCTGGTGTCGCGGTATAGGTTTTTCTCTACGGGCGCTTTGAAGTCGGCGTAGGGCACAAAATCGTCGGGAAGGTGCGAAACGAAGAAGTTGGCCACGCGCTCCGCCGTATGCAGAAAATCCTCCCGGCCAGTATAGCCCGCACTGAGCGCAAAGCCGTAAAGCGCCCACGCCGCGCCCCGGCTCCACGCGGAGTTCGCGTCGTACCCCTGCCCGCCGAGATTTTCGACGTATGCGCCGGTGGCCGCGTCGAACACGCAGATATGCTTCGCGGAACCATCGGGATAGATGAAATGGTTCATCGCCATTTCGGCGTGCGCCTGCGCGATGTTGGCGTAATGCGGGTCCTTCTGGTAATCCGAGGCCCAGTACAGGATGGCGAGGTTCATCATGCAGTCGATAATGGCCCAGCCCTCGCGGCCGCTCTCGTTCCAGGCGCGGATATACGAGCCTTTGGGGTTGAAGCGCGAGGCGAGAACGGCCGCCGCCTTCATGCCCCGCCGTGCGGATTCCTCGCTGCCCGTGAGCTTGTAATCCGCCACCGCCGTAAGGTGCCACATAAAGCCAACGTCGTGGTTGAGCTTCCAGAAGTCCCGCAGGGCGGCGTCCAGTTTCTTTTCCGTGCCCTCCGCCCATTCCCGGTATTCGGCTTTGGGGTTCTGCGTATACGCAAGCCACAGCAGTCCCCCCCAGAACCCGTTCGTCCACCAGTCGATCTCGTGCTCGCGGCTGTCGAACCGGCCGCCGGACGTACGGTACGGAATGCCGTCCCGTACACGCCGGGCGGTTTTGTCCACCTTTTGCAGCGCGCCTGCCAGAATATCCTGTATCTCTTCCATCGTAAGCCCCCCTGTTTCCAAAAGCGCGGGTGCCGCGGCCGGATGCCCGC
>JAEWAU010000003.1 GCA_023391535.1 Bacillota bacterium
CCGTTTGATTTCCCGCTCGGTGCGCTTTACCCACCGCTCCACCGCCCGCCCCGCGGTGTTGTAGTAGAGCGCGGCGCCCAGGGCTTCCGCCAGCAGCCCCGGCACCCGGAACGTCCCGTGGTTTTGCAGCAGCAGGAAGCCGAACGTAATCAGCGCGCACAAAAGCCAGAACAGCAGGTCCTGAAAAAAAACGGCGACGCGGCCGCGGAAGAACAGCACGCGGAACACGCGGAACAGGTCGTAGAGGGCGCCCAGCGCCATGCCGAGCAGGCAGGAGGTCAGCAGAAAGACCGCCTGCTCCCGGATCGTGATCCCCAAGCGGCATCATCCTATCTGGCTCATCCGATCGGGCCGATCGACCGGACTGTTTTGCTTATCGGAACAGTTTGCCCATGAACCCGCCGGACGAGCGCGGGGCCTCCTCCTGGTAGGAGAGCGAGGAAATGTTTCCTTCAATGTATACCTCCCCGGTTTCCACGTTGAGCTTGTTCATGTGGAGATCCGAGCCGCGGATCGTGAGCTCCCCCAGCTCGGTGTACAGCATCACGGTCTGCTCGTCGAAGCTGTCCACGTCCGACACGCCCGAAACCGTGAGCATCCGCCGGTCCTCCAGAATGATGTTGTGGGGCTTTTTCACCGCGCTTTTTTCTTCCGGAACCGCAGTCGTCATGGTAGTCCCCGTCCTTTCCCCTCCGCGCCGGCAGCATTTGCCGCGCATTTTCCGCTGAACGGCCCGCCGCCTTTTGTTCAGGGCCGGGGCGGCCGCAACACACTATATGCGCGGGGTGGACAATATATGCCGCGCACCGCATGCGCGTCGTATCGTATACGCCGCGTTTGACGGGCGCGCGGGCTTTTGCTATGATGGGATTACCGAAAAAAGAGATCCGGTATCCGGGCGGGGCGCTTTTGCCGGATCGCTCGCCGCGGGCGAAAGGACGGTTCATGCCATGAAAGAGGATATCTGTTCCATTCCGATCAACGAAATTTTCGCCGTCACCGAGGGCTGCCCCATCTGCCGGATGCGCCGGGAGCTGGAAGAACGCGCCCTGGAGTTCGTGACGGGCGCCGCCATGATGGAGCCGGACGTGCGCCATGAAACCAACCGTCTGGGCTTTTGCCCCGCGCACCTGCACACGCTGTGCGAGCGCCCCAACCGCCTGCCGCTGGCGCTGGTGCTGGAAAGCCACCTGATTACCGTGGACGAGCTGGTGTTTTGCAAAAACGCGTCCGGCCCGCTGCGCGGGGAAACCAAGGCGGCCGGGGGCGCGGCGCGCGAGGCGGCGCGCATCGGCGCCTCCTGCTATGTCTGCGACCGCATGGCCCGCTCGCTGGATAAGCAGCTGAACACGTTCTTCGTGCTGTGGAAAACCGCGCCCGAGTTCCGCGCGCAGGTGGAGGCGCAAAGCGGCTTCTGCCTGGCCGATTACGCGCTGCTGCTGCAAAAGGGCGAAGCGGTTCTGGGTAAAAAGGATTTTCCCGCGTTCGCGCAAGCGGTGGGAAAGGTGACGCGCGCGGGGCTTTTGTGCCTTACGGAGGACGTCACCGCCTTCTGTAAGATGTACGATTACCACAACAACGGCGCCGATTTCGGCCCCCTGCGCGGAGCGGTTCGCCGCGCGGCCGCCTTCCTGGGCGTGCCGGAAGAAAAGTGAACGGCGTTCCCGCCTCTTGCAGAGTCCCCTGCATTTTCCGCCGCGCACCGTTTTCCTTTCGGTAAACAGGCGGTAATTTTACATAATCCACGTTTTCCCCGGCCTGTGAAAAGTTTTCCGCAGGGAAAAAAGATGCTTCCGGCTTGTCCGGCGAGCAGTTTTCAACTCTTTCAACAGAGTTTTCAACCGTTTTTATGTAAACCCGCGGAAAGCGCGCCCACTGGGCAAAATGGAACAGAAAGGAAATCATTGCCGCCCGTTACCGGGAACGAGTACCGTGCGTATAGAGAACCGCGACGCCGGAGGACGCCGCGGCTGCAAAAAAAGCCCCCCGGACGGACGCTTCCCTCCGCGTTTTCACGATTCTTTTCCGGAACAATTAGTATAAAATGCCATCCCGGGCCTACAATAACAACGAGGGCCGGAAACATCGGAAGACGGGGGCTCGGAAGGGACGGCGGCAGGCATGGTAAAAGGTGTGACGAGGCGGATCGTGGAAATCCGCGAAACGGGGAGCGGCTATTTTGAACGCGCCATTTTTTTTGTACGCACGGAGCACCGGGGCACCAGTGAAAACGCCCTTTCGGACGAAGCGCGGCGCATCATCGACCGCTTTGCCGGCGATATGGCGCTGGAGGGCTGCGGAGGCAGGCGCCGGAAGCTGACGCGGATCGCGCTCATTTGCCTCTCCCTGCTGCTGGCGGCGGCCGTGGGAGCCGTTGCCGCGCTGCTCGCGGTTCATGCGCTGTAATGCGGATGCCCGGCGAAACAACAGATAAACAAGATCCGCGGCGGAATTCTGCCGCGGATTTTGATACCGGATACGATTGAAGATTCGACTCGGTTCGCGGCGCGGAAAAAGAGGCTGCTGCAAAAGCGGCCACGCAAAAAAGTTGGAGCGACCTACCCGAAAAGGGCCGGCCGCCCCGACTTTTTGCTTTGGTTGCCCCGAATGAGTACGGTGCTGCGGCCGTCCGGCTGGCCGCAGCACCGTGGATTTTCCAAATTTTCTGCACGCGTAAAGAAATTTTTAAAACCTCAAATTATTCGGGAAAGGGGCTTTACAATTTAGGTAATGTGTTGTATCATAGACATGCAAAAACGTTTTCGTAATATAATTATTAGGCAAATCCACAACGACCGGTGTTTCTGCAGGACATACGGCGGGTGCAAAGCGTTGCCAGACCTTGTTTCGAAAACGATTTAGGGAATGCACGGCGGTTCGGATATCTATCCTTGCCTATTTGCAAGGGGGAAAAGCGAGAGAAGCGATTCCCTGAAAGTCTGTAATCCGATTGCCCTACGAAATTCAAAGGAGAAGAGCGTAATGAAAAAAAGAAAGGTTTTATTTTGCGCAATGTCTGTTCTTCTGGCGGCGGCAATGCTGCTATCTGCCTGCTCGAACACATCCGCGTCGAAAAATTCTTTAAGCTCGAAGGCTTCCAGCCAAAGCAGCACTCCGAAAAAAGAAATCGTCCTGAATTATCCGACATACCGGACGGGCGAGAATGTGGGAGCAAAATTCTTCCTTCCCTCCGTCGCCAGGTTCAACGCGAAATACGCGGGGCAGTACAAGGTTGTCGTGCAGGAGGTCGTGCAGAATTCCTATGATGACAAGATTAAGCAGTTGGCACAGGTCAATAAGCTGCCCACCCTTATGGATGGGATGCACGACACAACCTGGCTTAAAAATTACATTATAAAAAACAAGCTCAGCTACGATCTTACCGATTGGCTGAATCAGAACCCGGATGTTAAAAATCTCTGCCTCAAAGAGTCTTTGGCCTATTGCACGATAGACGGCCGCATTCCGATTATGCCGAACATTATCTCGAGCCCTTCCACCACCTACTACAACACGTCCATGTATAAACCGTCCAAGACCATCCGCGACATGTCGCCCGACGAATTCTTAGCTTCTCTTGGCGACACCACTAAGGTTGCGTTTATGACGGGCGAAAATGCGTGGACAACGCAGCTGCTTTATTCTGCGCTGATTGCCGATCAGCCGGGCGGCGCGGATATCCTGCTGCAGCACACCGATAAAAAGGTTACGGACTTCAACAACAGCATCTTCATCAACGCTACGGCGGAGCTTCAGAAATTCCTGCAAAAAACGGCGTCCTCTAACACGATCGGCGCGGCTTACGCGGATGCGGACAACACAATGCTGAGCAAAAAAGCGGCCGTTATCTTCAACGGCCCGTGGATGTTCGCGGATTTCGGCACCTCCTCCAAGGATAAATGGAGCAACGGCTTTGACGGCAGCACGATTATGTGCGACGCTTATCCGGGCAACGTCGCCATTGCGAACAACGCGGCGTTCGGCGGCTATTGGATTGCCAACAATGCTTCGGCGGAGCAGAAGGAGGCCGCGCTGGCCTTCCTGAAATTTGTGTCTTCTCCGAGCGAGGTCGAGCAGGAAATTCTGATTGCCGGCGGCTATGCCCCGAACCTGAAGTACAGCGACGACTTCAAGACGCAAGCGGCGAGCAATAAGCTGTTGACGGAATACACCGACGCGTTCAACAGCGATACGAAGTACGTTCCCGGCTTTGACGATGTTACGTATCCTTCGGTTGCGCAGCCTGGGTTCCCGAACCTGCTGCCGAACCTGATCAACAACAAGATCACTCCGGAACAGTTCTGCGCTCAGCTCACGAAGCTTTCCCAGCAAGCGGCCCAACAGTAACCGTGCGACGGGGGGGGGGGGGGGGGGGGGGGCGGCCGCCCCGG
>JAEWAU010000020.1 GCA_023391535.1 Bacillota bacterium
CCCCCCCCACACCCCTCGGGCGCCCCCCCCCCCCCCCCGCTTCATTTGATGTTTTGGCTGAAATACGGTCAGGTTCCGGTGCGCGCTTCGGTTTCTTCGTCGGCGACGCTGCCGCCGGAGCCGTCGGCATGTTCGGCGATGAGGTTTGCGAGCGTGCTTTCGATATCGTCGCGGTAGACGTCGAACAGGTCCATCCGGTCGTTGGGGATGTTCTTTTTGAGCTTGAGCAGCCGGTCGATCAGCCCCGTTTTTGCAATCATCGCGATGGGGATGTGGGCGGCCACCACTTCCTTGGCTTTGTCGTTGAACAGGCAGATGATCTCCATCATCTTGAGCTGTTTTTCGAGCGTCACGTACGTATCGGACGGGTCGAGCGCGTCCTGCTGCAAAAAGCCCACGCGGATGATATGGCAGGTTTCGAGCACGAGCTTCTGGCTGTCCGGCAGCGTTTCGGAGCCGATGAGCTTCACGATCTCCATCAGCTGATTTTCCTGTTTGAGCAGCAGGACGATGCGCCCGCGCAGCTTCATGAATTCGGGCGAGACGTGCTCGTCGTACCACGGCTTGAGGTCCGCCAGATACTCGCTGTAGCTTGTGAGCCAGTTGATGGCGGGGTAGTGGCGCACGTAGGCGAGCGTTTTGTCCAGCGCCCAGAAGCAGCGGATGAACCGGCGGGTGTTCTGCGTCACGGGCTCCGAAAGGTCGCCGCCCTCGGGCGAAACGGCCCCGATGATGCTGACGGAGCCTTCGGTGCCGTTTAAATTCTCCACGCGGCCCGCACGCTCGTAGAACTCCGCCAGGCGGGAGGGCAGGTAGGCGGGGAAGCCTTCTTCGGCGGGCATCTCCTCGAGGCGGCCGGAAATCTCGCGCAGCGCCTCGGCCCAGCGGGAGGTGGAATCGGCCATCACGGCGACGCTGTAGCCCATGTCGCGGTAGTATTCCGCGAGCGTCACGCCCGTGTAGATGGAGGCCTCGCGGGCCGCCACCGGCATGTTGGAGGTGTTGGCGATGAGCACGGTGCGGTCCATCAGCGGGCGGTGGGATTTCGGGTCCACCAGGTCCTTGAATTCCTCGAGCACCTGCGTCATCTCGTTGCCGCGCTCGCCGCAGCCGATGTAAATGATAATATCGGCGTCGCACCACTTGGCGAGCTGGTGCTGCACCACCGTTTTGCCCGCCCCGAACCCGCCCGGGATGGCGGCGGTGCCGCCCTTGGCGATGGGGAAAAGCGTATCCATATTGCGCTGGCCCGTCATAAGAGGGCGGTCCAGCGTCCGGTGCGTTTTAAACGGCCGCGGCTTGCGGATGGGCCACAGATGGCAGAGCGTCAGCTCGTGGAGGGTGCCCAGCGCGTCGCGCAAAGTGAGAACGGCGTCGTTCACATGATACTGCCCGTCCGGCGCGACACGCACCGCGGTTCCGCTCAAAGTGGGGGGCACGAGGCACTTGTGGAGCACCAGGGGCGTTTCCGGGCACGTGGCGTACACATCGCCCGCGGAAAGCGCGTCGCCCTCTTTGACGATAAAATGAACATCCCACAGCCTGGTTTCGTCCAAGGCGGGGATGTTGAGACCGCGCTCGATGAAGTTTCCGGCGCGCTTCTGAATCTGCTCCAGCGACCGCTGGATACCGTCGTAGATGTTGGAGATGATGCCGGGGCCCAGCATGACGGACATCGGGTGCCCCGTGGTTTCCACCGGTTCCCCCGGCCGCAGGCCGGTTGTCTGCTCGTACACCTGGATGGTGGTCATCCGGTCGGTGATGCCGATCACCTCGCCGGCGAGACGGCTGTTGCCGACGAACACCATTTCCTGCATGGAGAAATCCCTGGCATTTCGGACGGTAACGACCGGACCGTTGATGCCGTAAATGACGTTGTTGCATCCCATAGTACCAATCACTTCCGACTTCCAAAATTCTGATGCTGCCTTGAAGCAGAAAACCAGAGTGGACGGCGGGCCGCTTCCAACCGCCGCGGAACCTTCCGGCCGGGAGGAGGGACGCGCATGTAACGTCGTCTCTTACCGGTCGATTCCAAAGCGGATGATACGAATCTCCGATCAAACTGCGGATGAAAATCCGCATCCCAGTCCATAGAGAAAGCTTTTGCTGCGGATTTTTCTGTGCGTGTTTGCACCGTGCGTATTCGCACGAAATCTCAATCGGATATTCGTATTGGGAGAGTTGCCGTAGAATCCATTAGAATCATTATAGAATTTTGTGCGGAAAATACAAGGCTTTCCGTATTTAATTCGTAAGAAAATGGTTAATTTTTTGCAGGACGGTAAGAACAGGAAACCGACTCCGTGTGCGGCACAGGCGTCCGGCCCCCGCCGATTGCAGCCGAAAAAGCTGCAAAACAGGGCTTTTGCAGCCGGTTTCGCCCGCCGGAAAAGCCCCCTCGTAAACTGCGAGCGCCAAAAAAACGCGCTTTTGTGCGGCATTGAAACGTCCCGGGCGTTCTTTTGGCCGGTGCTGCAAAACGCATCGCACTGCGTTTTGCAGCACCCCCTTGCAGCCCATTCGTTCTTAGGGCCCGGAGCCCGCGGCATCAAAGAAGCGCCCGCGTTCCGGCTAATTGAAAACAACGTCCTGCTGCGCGAACATCGAGTTTGTATGCGCTTTCAGCTTCGCGTGGCCGGGAGCCGCAAGGTGCGGGTCGGCGGCCAGGAGCGCGCGGGCTTCGTCGCGCGCGCTGCAGAGCACGCCCATATCCGAGGCGAAATCCGCGATGCGCAGCTCCGGAAGCCCGTGCTGGCGCCGCCCAAAGAAATCGCCCGGGCCGCGCAGCTCCAGGTCCTTTTCGGCGATGCGGAAGCCGTCGTTCGTTTCGCACAGCGTGCGCAGCCGCGCTGAGGCGTCCGCGCCGCGCGCGTCGGAAATCAGGATACAGGTGCTCTGCGCCCGGCCGCGCCCCACGCGCCCGCGCAGCTGGTGGAGCTGCGAAAGGCCGAAACGCTCGGCGTTTTCCACCACCATCACGGTGGCCTCGGGCACGTCCACGCCCACCTCGATCACGGTGGTGGAAACGAGGAGCTGGAGCCGCCCCTGCGCGAAATCGCGCATCACGGCCTCCTTTTGGGCGGCCGCAAGCCGCCCGTGCAGCAGCCCCACGCGGAATTCCCGGAACTCGTTTCGCGCCAGCTGCTCCGCGTATTCCGTGGCGGGCATCAGGCCGGTTTCCCCCTCGCCCGAATCCTCCACCAGCGGGCACACGATGAAGGCCCGGTGCCCCGCGCGCAGCTCCTTTTTGAGGAAGGCGTACACGCGCGGGCGGTAGGAGGCGCCCACGGCGTAGGTGCGCACGGTGAGCCGGCCGCGCGGCATCTCGTCGAGCACCGAGAGCTCGAGGTCGCCGTAGAGGAGCAGGGCGAGTGTGCGCGGAATGGGCGTGGCGGACATCACGAGCACGTGCGGGTCGCGCCCTTTGGCGGCCAGCGCCGCGCGCTGCCCCACGCCGAAGCGGTGCTGCTCATCCGTAACCACAAGGCCCAGCGCGTGGAACTCTACCCCTTCGGAGAGCAGCGCGTGGGTGCCCACGGCCACGTCAAGCTGCCCGGCCGCCAGCATCCGCAGCACGCGGCGGCGCTCCGAAACGGGCATTCCGCCCGTGAGCAGGCCGACGTTCAGCCCCAGAGGGGCCAGCAAAGCCGTGAGCGTCTGAAAATGCTGCCCGGCCAATATCTCGGTGGGCGCCATCAGCGCCGCCTGCAGCCCGTTCTGGGCGGCGAACCAGCACAGCGCGGCGGCCACAGCCGTTTTGCCGGAGCCCACGTCGCCCTCCACCAGCCGGTTCATGGGCGCGTTGCCGCGCATATCGGCGGCGCCTTCCGCAATGGCGCGGCGCTGCGCGCCCGTGGGCGAAAAAGGCAGCTTTGCGAAAAACGGCGCGAAATCGGTATCCGCGCAGACGGGCGCGCTGCCCTGCCCGCGCTCCCCGCGCAGCAGGAAAAGCCCGAGCGAAAGCGCGAGGAATTCCTCGAACACCAGGCGGCGGCGCGCGGCGGAAAGTTCCTCTTTCCCCGCGGGAAAATGGATGCCGTGCAGGGCTTCGCGCAGGGAGCACAGGCCGTGCCGCTCCCGCAGCGGGGCCGGCAGAGGGTCCTCCGCGTCGGGCGGGCAGGTCTCCAGCGCCTGCCGCACCGCGGCGGCGACATTGCGGGAGGAAAGCCCCGCCGTGAGCGGGTAAACCGGCCGCAGGCCGGGCGCGGCGTCTTCCGCCTCGAACTCCGGGGAGGCCATTTCGCGCCGGAACAGGCTGCCCGCCATGCGCCCGTAAAACAGGTAGGCGTCGCCTTCGCGCAGCAGGCTTTGCACATAGCGGTTGTTGAAGAAGGTGATGTCGCACACCGCGGAATCGTCGGCCGCACGGAAGCGGTAGAGCGTCATGCCGCGCCGCACGCGGCTGACATTCGCGCGCACCACGCGCGCGCGGATGCAGCACAGTTCCCCGGGCGGGGCCGAAGCGATGGGGACGGGCGTGAAATCCAGATAGTCGCGCGGGTAAAAACGCAGCAGGTCGCCCACGGTGCGCACGCCAAGGCGCGCGAACAGCTCCGCGCGCTTTTCCCCGATGCCGCGCAGGGTGCCCACGCCGTCGTTTACGTTCATGGCCGGTCCCTCCTTTCGCCTGATTGGCCTGACTGAGCGGGAGCTTGTGGTGAAATGGGTGCTTATGGTTTTGGCCCGCCTTGGGGCGGGCCAAAACGGATTCCGGCGCCCGAGGGGGCCGGCGGCTGTTTTTTTATTCGAACGAGAGAATGAAATGGTAGATGGGCTGCCCGCCGTCGATGACGTTGATTTCCGCCTGTTGGAATTTATCCGCCGCAAAAGCGCGGACTTCCTCGGCCTGTTCGGCGGTGACGCCCTCGCCGTAAAGGATGGAGATGAAGGCGGTGCCTTTATCCGCCAGCTTGGTCACGAGGCGCTGCGCGGCTTTGACGGGGTCGCTGTCCGAGAAAACGAGCTTTCCGCCCGTGAGCGCGATGATTTCGTCCTTCGCGATGCGGTTGCCGTCGATGTCGGAATCGCGCGCGGCGAAGGTGACAAGCCCGGTTTTAACGCGGTCGGCCGCGGCCTCCATGGCGCGCAGGTTCGCCGTGACTTCCGCTTCGGCGTCGAAGCTCAGCAGCGCGGAAATGCCCTGCGGCACGCTTTTGGTGTGCAGCACGTAAACGGAGCGGTCGGCCAGCGCCACGGCCTGCTCGGCGGCGAGAATGATGTTTTTGTTGTTCGGGAGCACGATGACGTTCTCGGCCGGGGTGGCTTCGATGTTTGCGAGGATGTCCTCCGTGCTCGGGTTCATGGTCTGCCCGCCGTCCACAACGCGGTCGGCTCCCAGCTCGCCGAAGAGCTGCGAAAGTCCCTTGCCCGCCGCCACCGCCACGAAGCCGTAGCGGTTCTTGGGCTCCACGCGCGCGGCCGCCTCGGGCGCGGCCGCATTGTCCTGCAGCTTCTGGTGCTGGAGGCGCATGTTGTCTATTTTGATATCCGTCAGAAATCCGAAGGTGAGCGCCTCCTGAATGGCGTTGCCGGGGTTGTCGGTATGGCAGTGAACTTTGATGATGTCGTGGTCGTCGGCAACCAGAACGCAGTCCCCGATGGCCTCGAGGAAGGCACGAAGAGCCAGCGGATCTTTATCCGACTTCTGGTCCCGGTTGATGATGAATTCGGTGCAGTAAGTAAAATGGATTTCCTCGTCGTCCTCCGCCACGGCGGCCGGCCCGGAAACGGCGGGCGCCTCGCCGGAAGCGGGTACGTTTTCGCCCGCGAGGGTTTTGCGCATGGCGTCGAGCACGACGGTGAAGCCCTTGCCCCCCGCGTCCACCACGCCCGCTTTTTTGAGGATGGGCAGCAGCTCCGGGGTTTTTGCGAGCGATTTTACGGCCGCATCCGAAGCGGCCGCGAGCGCCGCGCCGAAATCCTGCGGATTCACGCGCGCCTCGATATCCGCCGCGGCGGCGGCTTCACGCGCCACGGTGAGAATGGTGCCCTCCGAAGGCTTCATCACGGCTTTGTAGGCAGCGTCCACGCCGCTTTGCAGCGCCTGCGCGAGGTCGTCGCCCCGCGCCGTCGCCTTGCCGCCGAGCGAGCGCGCAATGCCGCGGAACAACAGCGAGAGAATAACGCCGGAATTTCCGCGCGCTCCGCGCAGCAAAAACGAGGCCGCTACGTCCGCAACCTCCGAAACCGCCGCCGTGTCGCTGAGCTTGTTGAGCTCGCGCACCGCCGCGTTCATGGTCATCGACATATTGGTGCCCGTATCGCCGTCCGGAACGGGAAAAACATTGAGCTCGTTGATCTCCTGCTTGTGTGCCTCCAGCGCACCGGCGGCGGAGATCAGCATATCCCGGAGCGCGGCCCCGGAGATGCAGGTAGTATCCATCAGATGTTGCCTTCCTTTATCAATATGATGCGGCGCGCGGCATATCGTGCGGGAACGTCACTCCGTTTTCATGCTGTCCACGTACACGTTGACGCAGTCCACCTTCAGCCCGGTGGCTTCTTCCACGGTGTAGCGGACTTTTTTGATGATGCTCTTGACGATCACCGTGATGTTGATGCCGTAGGTGACGATAATGTGCAGGTCGATGAACAGTTTATCGCCCACGCGGCGGACTTTTACGCCCCGGTCGAGCCGGTCGCGGAGGAAGTGGCCGGCAAGCCCCTGCACGCGGCTGCTCGCTGCCATTTCCGCGACGCCGTAGCAGGAGGAGGCGGCGTATCCGATCAGATTGGAGAAATAGTTGTAGCTGATTTCGACGGTGCCGTTCGGATATTCCAGGCAAATCACATCGGTTCACTCCTTTTACGCGATGATGTGAGCGCCGCTGCGCTCGGGAACGCGGATTTCCCGTACTTCTTATTTTATCCCATTTGGCGGCGATTCTCAATACGGCGGCGCGGGAAATTGCGTCCCGCGCGGCATTTTATATCAGGTCCAAATAAACGCATGATCGGGCGCCGTGCGGAGAAGCAAAGCGCCTCAGGAACGGCTCCAGGTTTCAAACTGGAAGAAAATATCGCCGCTTGTGGCCTCGACGCCGCTCAGCCCGCGCGTGTAGGACGTGGTGCCCATGCGGTAGCACAGGGGCAGGATGGGCATTTCGTCGGAAAACGCGGCGGCGGCCGCGGTAAGCGTACCGTTTCCGGCACGGTATTGTTTAAAGGCCGCGAGGGCGGCGCCGTTCGCGGGCGCGCCCGGCGAGAGCGCGCCGCCAAGCAGGGGGGTGACGTCCATATCGGCGTCCAGCACCGTTTCCCCAATGAAAAGGTCGTAGGAATCCGAGGCGACGTCGGCCTGGTACTCGGCCAGCGGCACGGCCTTCACCGTTACGTTCACACCCGCCTTCTGGAAGCAGCCCGCCGCATATTTGGCCGCCGCCGTGCGCACGGTGTTTTCCTGGTTGACGAGCAGGGTCAGCGCCATGCTGCCCGCGCCGCCCGCCTTGGAAAGCTCCGCGGCCGAAGCGGCGTAGTCGGAGCCGAGGCTTTGGGCGGAAGGGGCCGGCAGCAGCGAAAATACGGGGGAAAAGGGCAGGCAGGAGGCGCGCGCGCGCCCGGAATAGGTTTGCGAGACAAGCCCGCTGCGGTCGAGCGCAAGGGAGAGCGCGCGCCGGAAATGCGCGTTCGAAAGCGGGGCCTTGCGCGTGTTGACGCCGAGGAACACCAGCTGGTTGAGGTTTACGTCGGCGGTGGTGGCGCTTACCGGTGTGGAGGCCGCGCCGCCGCCGCTGTCGGAATACACGTAGTTGACAAGGCCGATGGAAAGGCTGCTCATCATGGTGGCGGGGTCCGGAATATTTACGAGCGGGATAGAGGCGAAGGGGCGCTTCGCGCCGCCGTACCATTTCGGGTTCTGTGAAAGAACGGCGTCCACGCCGTTCTTCGCGTAGGTGTAGCGCCCGCTGCCCACGGCGTTGCCGGTTTCGCTGCCCTGCTCGATAACGGGAATGTCCAGAAGGTTTGCGATGAGCGGGTCGGGAGAGACGAGCGCCAGCGTCACCGTGAGGCCGTCCGCCTTTACGGCCTGGACGTTTGCCAGGCGCCCGCTATACGGCGAGGCGGGGTGCTGCTTGACGTAATTGTATGTGTAAGCCACGTCGCTGCCCGTGAGGGCGCTGCCGTCCGAAAACACCAGCCCGCTTTTGAGCGTGATCACGGCGGAATTTCCGGAGCTGACGACGGAGGAAGCAAGACGCATTACGGGCTTGAAATCGGTGCCCGGTTCCGAAACACAGTCGTAAACAAGCGGCCAAACCACCTCGTTGAACGAAGAGGCGGGCAGCAGCGGGTTAAAAGCGGGCACGTTTGTGTAGGGCAGCGAAAACCCGCCGGTGGTCTGCACGGCCGAGGAAGCCTGCGGGGATTTGGAGGAGCCCGCCGCCTGCACGCCGGAGGAGTAACTTTCGCCCGCGCGGGCGCAGGAACAGAGCCCGCCCAGCGCAGCGCACGCAAGCAAAACGGCGGCGGCGCGGCGAACATACGCCCCGCGCCGCGCAAATCGGATTTTCGGTATCATAAAACCTCCGGCCGTCCGCAAAAACGCCGGGCGGCGATGGAAAATGCGGATTTTTTTATGGAAAAACGCGGATTGCCCGGCGAAACGCGGGCTCCGCTTTTATCATAGCACATCCGGCGCGGCGCGGCAAGACTGCGCGCCGCCGTGCATCGGCCCGCGCGCGGCGGGCATACTATCCCCGTTGCATTTCCGAACGCCGCGCCGGAATTACGAGGCCGGAAATGAAAACGCTGTGGAAACGCTCCGCAAAGGCGGATAAATTCCGCAAACCAGGAGGAATTTTCGTGAACGGAAATACCGAATTGCTCAACTTTATCTACCAGAACTCCCAGATGGGGGTGGACACCCTCGAAAAGCTGCTGGAACTTACCGAAGACGCGGCGTTCAAGCGGCAGCTGGAGGCGCAGCGCGGGGAATACGGCGCGATTCACGCCGAGGCGCGCCGCCTGCTCAACCAGAACGGCTGCGACGAAAAGGGGCTGGGGAAGCTCGAACGCCTGCGCACGTACCTTACGCTTCAATTCGAAACCCTGCGCGACAAATCGCCCTCGCATATCGCGGAGATGCTCATCACGGGCGGCACCATGGGCATCGTCAGCGCGGCGCGCGACCTCAACCGCTACGCGGACGCCGAACCCGAGATCCGGGCGCTGATGAGCCGCCTGCTCGAATTCGAAGAGCGCAGCGGAAAAGAGCTGCGCGTGTTCCTGTGACGCAGCGGGCCGCCGCGGGCCGGGAGGCTCTGCGGCGGCCTTTTCGCGCGCATGCCGCAATACGAAGCGGAGCGCGCCACGCGCAAGTTGCAATACGAAACGGATATGGTATACTTACACTGTACATATTTTTTCTGCGGGGTTTCGCAGGCATATCCGGAAGCCCTGCGGAAAGCCGGCGCCGTTTTTTGCGCGCCGGGGGGGCGCAGCGGCGTCCCGATGCATTGCATCCAGACGAATTTGCATCCGGAAGGAC
Organism: Bacillota bacterium; assembly: GCA_023391535.1. Lineage (GTDB taxonomy): Bacteria > Bacillota > Clostridia > Oscillospirales > Ethanoligenentaceae > JAEWAU01. Next base: position 9,491 of record JAEWAU010000020.1, read on the forward strand.
GGTTTTGATATGGAAAAAAAGCAGAAAAACGTTGCCGCCATCCACGACATCTCTGGGTTCGGAAAATGCTCGCTCACGGTGGCGCTCCCCATCCTCTCCGCGGCCGGAATTTCCACGAGCGTGATGCCCACCGCGGTGCTTTCCACGCACACGGGCGGTTTCACGGGGTACACGTTCCGCGATCTCACCGGCGATCTGCGCCCGTTTTACCGGCACTGGAAGTCGCTGGGCCTTTCGTTCGACGCCGTATACAGCGGCTACCTCGGCTCGTTCGAGCAGCTCGACATCGTAAGCGAATTCATCGACGCGTTCCGCACCCCCGGCATGCGCGTGCTCATCGACCCCGCCATGGCGGATAACGGCAAGCTTTACGGCGCGTTCGACGAGAAATTCGTGCGCGGCATGGCGAAGCTCTGCGCCAAAGCCGACCTCGTGGTGCCCAACATCACCGAGGCCGCGATGATGCTCGGCGAACCCTACCGCGAAGGCTCCTACGACAAAGCCTATATCGAAACGCTGCTGAAGGGGCTTTTGGCGATGGGCCCGCGGCGCGCGGTGCTCACGGGCGTGTTTTTCGACGAAAAGCGGCTCGGCGCGGCCTGCGCGGACGCGGCTTCCGGCGCGATCGAATACCGCTTCGCGCCCCGCGTGGAGGGCTATTACCACGGCACCGGGGACGTTTTCGCAAGCGCCCTGCTCGGCGCGCTCGAAAACGGCAAAACGCTCGGCGATTCCGTGCAGATCGCCGTGGAATTCACCCAGCAAAGCATTGTGCGCACCAAAGAGGCGGGCACCGACGTGCGCTTCGGCGTCAATTTCGAAGCGGGCCTGCCGGAATACGCCCGCAGGCTCGGGCTGCACTGAGCGGGCAGCCGGCAGCAGGACAAAGGAGGAGCGAATATGACAACGATCACAAGACGCCCGTTCGGGAAGCTTCCCGCGGGCGGGGAAGCCGAAATCTTCACGCTGAAAAATGAGGCGGGTATGGAGGCGAGCGTGTCGAGCTACGGCGGCATCGTCACCTCGATCCGGGCGCCGGGGCGCGGCGGGCGTTTCGACGACGTGGTGCTCGGCTACGACGATCTGGCCGGCTATCTGAGCGACGGCGGCCATTTCGGAGCCACCGTGGGCCGTTACGCCAACCGCATCGCCAAAGGGCGCTTCACGCTGAACGGAAAAACCTACGCGCTTGCCTGCAACGACGGCAACAACCACCTTCACGGCGGCCCCGGCGGCTTCGACCATCGCCTTTGGCGGGGTGAGGCGGGCAGCGACGAAACAGGTGCGAATCTTACGCTGCGTCTGCACAGCCCGGACGGCGAAGAAGGCTACCCCGGCGCGCTGGATGTGGCCGTCACTTTCTCCCTGAGCGGAAAAAACGAGCTGATTCTGCACTACCGGGCCAAAAGCGACGCCGATACGCTCTGCAACCTCACGAACCACAGCTATTTTAATCTGGCGGGGCACGCGAGCGGCGCCGTGCTGAGCCAGCGGATGAAGCTTTTCGCCTCGCATTTCACCCCGGCGGACAGCGAAAGCATCCCCACCGGCGAGATCGCGGACGTAGCGGGCACGCCGATGGATTTCCGCGCGTTCCACGCGCTCGGCGAGCGCATCGACGACGATTTCGAGCAGCTCCGCTTCGCGCACGGCTACGACCACAACTGGGTGCTCGATAAAGCCCCCGGCGTGCTTGGGCTTTGCGCGCAGGCGTTCGACGAGGCCTCCGGCCGGCTGCTCACCTGCGAGACGACCTTGCCCTGCGTGCAGCTTTACACGGCAAACTTCCTCGAAAACGTGCGCGGCAAAGCGGGGGCCGTGTACCCGAAGCGCGGCGCCTTCTGCATTGAAACGCAGTTCGCGCCCGATTCCCCCAACAAGCCGGCGTTCGCAAGCCCCGTGCTGCGCGCGGGCGAGAACTACGACCAGACCACCGTTTATCGCTTCGAAGTGAAAGAGTAAAAACATCCGTGTGGCTGCGTCCGCATACGTTTTTGCGTCCGCAGTTCAAGAGAGTGCTGAAAAATGAATTGAAAATTCATTTTGCAGCACTCTCTTTCGTACGCATGGGCTCACACCTCGATTTCCCGCCCCAGCGCAAACGAATAGAGGTATTTTGCCGCCACCTCGCAGCCCAAGATCTCGCGCACCGCGCGCGCGTAGAGCGCGAGCTGCGCGCGGTAACGCGCGGCAAGCTCATCCGGGGCCTTCACGTGGTCGGTTTTGTAATCGAGCAGCACGGCTTTTCCGTCTTCCAGAAATACGAGATCCGCCATGCCCTGAAGCAGCACCGGCTCGCGCACGCCCCGCGCCTGCGGGAAAACCTCCTCCGCGGGCAGCTCGAAATTGAAACGGAACTCGCGCCACAGGCGCTGCGCGCGCAGCAGGCGCGAGAAAAGCGGCGTCTGCGAAAAATGCAGCACGCGGCCGATCTCCACGGCCCGCGCCTGTTCCGGCAGCAGGAAGCGCCCGCTTTCGAGCCGCGCAAGCTCGGCCTCCGCGCCCTCGCGCGTGCGCAGTGCGGAAAGCTGTGCGTACTGCAAAAACGCGTGCAGCGCCGTGCCGGCCTCGGCGGCCGTGAGCTCCGCGCCCGCCAGAAACGCCGGGCGCACCTGTTCGGCGCGGAAAATTCCGGCCTCCGCAAGCTCCGAAACCGAAACCTTGGAGGGCACCGCCGCGAGCCCTTCGTGCGGGTAGGTTCCGGACATCTGGCGCGTAAGCCGCGCGCGCAGGGCTTCCTCGGTTTCCCCGGCCGGCGCGGTCGCGCTTTGCGCGCCCGGCGCGGGCGCGGCGGCGGGCACCTCGTCGGCCGTGAGAACGCACAGCTCCCACTGCCCGGCCTCCAGCGGCGCGGCGGGGAGCCCGAACCCCGCGCGGGCGCGCAATGCGCCGCCCGAGGGGTGCAGCAGCGCCGCCGCCAGCAGCCATTCGCCGGGGGACTGCGCCGCCATGGCCTCGAAAGCCGGCACCTTCCCGTTCCCCGCAGCGGCCGCCATGGCAGCCGCGGAGCGCAGCGTCGGCTCCAGCCGGGAGGGAGTTTCGACGGCGCAGAGGAATTCTTTGGCGCGCGTCATGGCCACATACAAAACGCGCATCTCCTCGGAGAGCATGCTCCGGGTGAGCTCGAGCTTTACCGCCTCGCGCGGGAGCGTAGTGGTGCGGCAGCCGAGCGCTTCGTCGAGCGCCATGGAGCCATACCCGCAGGAGGGGTGGAACAGCGCGGTGCGCTGGGCGTCCTCGTTGTTGAAGCGCTTGGCGCACCCGGCCAGAAACACCACGGGAAATTCCAGCCCCTTGGATTTGTGGATGCTCATCACGCGCACCACGTCGGCCGATTCCGGGATGGCCGAGGCGGGGGAAAGGTCGCTGCGCCGCTCGCTTACGCGGTCGATGAAGCGCAGGAAGCCCGCAAGCCCCCGGTAGCCCGCCGCCTCGTAGGAGCGCGCGTAATCGAGCAGCAGGCGCAGGTTTGCCTCGCGCAGCTCGCCGCCCGGCATGGCCGTGAACACGTCGAGGAACCCCGTTTCGTCGTAGATGCGCAGGATGAGCCGGTCCGCGGGGAGCACGGCCGCCAGCGCGCGCAGATGGGAAAGCGTGGCGAGGAACGCGTCGAACCGCGCGTCGCCCCCCTTGGAGAGCGCCAGCAGCGAGAGATAGAGGCTGCCGCGCCGGCTGCGGATGCGCAGCAGGGCCGCGTCGTCCGGCGTAAAGCCGAACACGGGGGAAAGCAGCACCGAAAGCAGCGGAATATCCTGCAGCGGGTTATCCAGAATCCGCAGCAGCGAAAGCATCACATTTACCTCATAGGCGCCGAGGTAGCCGTTTTGCATCTGCGCGTAGGCGGGGATGCCCGCCGCCTCGAGCGCGCGCAGGTAGATTTCCGCGCGCCCCTGCATGGAGCGCAGCAAAATGCAGAAATCGCGGTACTCCGCGGGCCGCGGGCCGTTTTCGCCCTGCACGGGGAAACCCTGCGCCATTTTGCGCGCAATCTCGCCCGCGATGTGCCGCGCCTCCAGCTCGGCCGCGCTTTCATCCTCCGCCTCGCCTTCGCCGCCGTCGCCCCGGTCGAGCACGTGGAGCGCGAAATCGGGGCCCTCGCGGGGGAAATACGCGGCGCCGGGCACAAGCTCCTCCTCGGGCCCGTAATCCACGCCGCCCAGCTCCCGCGTCATCAGGCGGCCGAACACGAAGTTCACCGCTTCCGTCACGCCTTCGCGGCTGCGGAAATTGCGCCCTAAAATGATCTTGGCGGGAAAGCGGCCCGCGCCGTAGGGCGCACAGGCATTCCGGCGCGCGAGGAACAGCTCCGGCCGCGCCTGCCGGAAGCCGTAGATGCTCTGCTTGACGTCGCCCACCAGAAACAGCTTGCGGCCGCCGTCCGAAACGGCGCGGAAGATGCCGTCCTGCACGGGGCTGACGTCCTGAAATTCATCCACGAGCACTTCGGCGAAGCGTTCCGAAAGCGCCTGCGCCACCTGCGTGAACACAAGGCCGCCCGCCTCCCGGCGCGCGAGCAGCTTTAAGGCGAGCTGTTCGAGGTCGCTGAAATCCAGAAGCCCCTTCGCGCGTTTTTCGCGCGAAAAGCGCGCGTCCAGTTCGCGCACCAGCGCCGTGACGCGCGCAACCAGCGGGCGCTGGGCGGCGAGGTCGCGCCCAAACTCCTCCTCCGTGCAGCATAAAACGCCCCCGAGCAGCTTTTCGAGCGCCTTTTTCGAGGCGTCGCGCACCGCCTTGGCCTCTGTTTTGAGCGCTTCGTCGCCGCCGCGCGCCGCGCCGAGCCGCGCAAACGAAAACGAGGCGGCGTCGCGCACCGTTTCATCCCAGTTTCCGGCCCGCGCCGCGCGCTCCGCCGAAGCAAAGGCCGCGCAGTCGCTTTCAAACGCCGGGGCGTAGGCTTTGGCGGTTTTTTCGTCGCCGTCAAGGCGCGCGAGCACGGCCCTTTCCGCGCGCGCCGCGCCCGCGAACACCTGCGCCGCGTGGGCGAGCGCCGCACGCCCCCACACGCTTTCCCCGGCGGCGCGGGGGGCGTACATGGCCGCCGTGGTATCGAGAAAGCCCTCCGGGGCGTCGAGTGAGCGCACAAAATCGTGCAGGCGCAGCACGGTTTCGGCTAGAGCCGCGTCGCCGCGCCCCGTGGAAAACAGCGCCGAAAGGCGCGCAAACGCATCGTCCCCGCCGCGCCGCGCCGCCGCGTAACACTCCTCGAACAGGTCGTCCAGCACCTCGCCGCGCAGAAGCTCGCCCTCGTTTTCGTCGGCGATGCGGAAATCCGGCGGCAGGTCCAGCGCCTCGAAATGCGCGCGCAGCAAATCCAGGCAGAAGGAATGGATGGTGCTGATGTGTGCGTTTTGCAGCAGCATCTGCTGCCGCTGCAGGTTCTGGTCGAGCGGATTTTGCGCGATGCTCTCCGCCAGCCGCCTGGAGACGCGCTCTTTGAGCTCTGCCGCCGCGGCGTTTGTGAACGTCACCACCAGCAGGCGGTCCGCGTCGCAGCCGTTTTCCCCCGTGATGAGGCGCAGCAGGCGCTCCACGAGCACGGCCGTTTTGCCGCTGCCCGCCGCGGCCGAAACCAGCAGCGAGCCGCCGCGCGCTTCAATCGCGCTCTTCTGCTCCGCCGTCCAGCTCCGTTCCATCGCCTTCGCCTCCCTTCAAAAGGTCCCAGATCTGATCTTTCGGCGCCGAAAAGACGCCCTTCGACTCACACCCCGGCCCGATGCCGCAGACACCGCGGTAATCGCAGTAGTCGCAGGGGTGGTAGCCGAGGCCGTTCACGGGCACCGCGGCCGCGTCGCCGGCGCGCAGCGCGCGCGCCATCCCGCGAAGCGTGCGGTCGATGCGCCGTTTGAGGATGCCGAACTGCGAAAGCGACGCCACCGAGGAGCGCGCGCCCACCGTAAAGCCGCCGCCGTCCTCCTTGACGGAGGCCGGAATAAAGCGCCCGGCGCCGTCCCGCTCCATGCCGAGAATCACCTCCGGCGCGTCCAGTACCAGCCCGTTCTGGCGCAGCGCCTTTTCCTGCGCGCGCCGCACTTCCTCCTCTGCCGCGCCGTGGGGCGCCGTGAGCACCGGGAGCATCGCCGGCTGGTAGAGTACGCCGCCCGGCAGCAGCTCGCCCGCGGGCGCGTAGCGGCCTTTGGCGTTTTGCAGCAGCGTGAACAGGTAGATGAACATCTGCAGGTTGAGGCCGTAGAGCAGGTCGCTCAGGGCGAAAACCTTGCTGCCGGTTTTGTAATCGACGACGCGCAGGTACGCGGCGCCGTTTTTCTCGAAGCGGTCCACGCGGTCCACCTTGCCGCCCAGCAGCAGACGGCCGCCGTTTGGAAGCGCCAGTTCGTAAGGTGGCACGTCGCCGCTTTCCCCGACCTCTAGCTCGTAATCCACGGGCGAAAAGCCGCTTTGCGCGAACTCCTCCGCCAGATGCCGCACCAGCGCGAGCACCGTTTCGGCGAGCGTGCCGTACAAATGCGTGAAGCGCTCGGATTTATCCGTGAGCCCGCCCAAAAACACCTGCGCAAACTCGTCGAGCAGCGCGCGCACGCGCCTGTCCAGCTCCTCGGGAGGCAGCGAAAGGCTGCCGCCGCTGTGTTCGAGCAGGCGCTGGAGCACGAAATGCACCACGGTGCCGATCTCCGGCGCGCCGAGCTCCGCCTTGCGCCGCGGCTTCGCGTTCAGCCCGTAGCGGCAGAAATACAAAAACCGGCACTGGGAGAAAGCCTCCACGCGGCTGGGAGAGAGGCGCAGCATGTCGCCGTAAAGCTCCCGCGCCGTGCCCTTGTGTGAAAAATGCAGCCGGGTGCGGCCCGCCGCGCGTGTAAGCGCTTCCAAACGCGGGCGGAAAGCCTCGTCGCCCGCAAACACGCCCGTAAGCGCGCGGGAAAGCGGGGAATCCTCGCCGTAATGCCGGGCCAGCAGGTCGAAGGCCGTGCGGGGGTTGCGCGCGGGGAACAGCGGGTCGGAAGAGGGAATCTCCTCCACGGCGTTTTGCGGGAACAGCCCGCGCGCCGCCGCAAAGAAGTAGGAGGGGCGCAGCGCCTTTCCCGCGGCGTCCGCGCGCGGGCAGCAGAGGTAAACGCGGCCCGCGGCGCAGGTGAAAGCCCGGTAGGCCGTGAAGCGCTCGTCGAGCGCCTGCTCCTCGGCGGGCGGCGAAAGCTCGAGCCCCAGCGCCTGCAATGCGCGGCGCTCCTCGTCCGTGAGGAGCCCGCCCTGCGAGGCGCCGCGCGGAAAAACGCCCTCGGCAAGCCCCAGCACGAACGCGATTTTGGCGCCGGTGGGGCGCATGCGCTCGGCGTCGCCCGCCGCCACCGCGTCGAGCGTGGGCGGGATGCTGCCGAGATCCGCGCTGGAAACAGCCAGCGCGAACAGCTCGGCGAACTCGCGCAGCGTTGGCTTTGCGCCGCCGAAGGCCAGCACCATCTGGTCGAGCATCGCCACGAGCTTGCCCCAGATCTGCGCGTATTCCTCCGCGAGCTGCGGCTCCCCGCCCGCTTTGAGCGCGCGGCAGGCCTCCGTTACCGCGTCGCGCGCTCCCGTTTCGCATAAAAATTCGTAAAGCGCGCGCGCCGGGCCTTCGGTTTCCGCCCGGCGGCCAAGCTCCGCCACCGGCGCGTAAAGCCGCTCGCGCAGCGCGTTCAGTTCGGCAAGCTCCGCCCGCCCGGCCTCGCCGCCGTCGCCCTCGAACCCGAGCGGGCTGCCCGCAAACGGGGCGCTCCACGCCTGCGCGCCCTTGATATTCCACAGCAGCACGTAATTTTCGAGCCTGGATGCCTCCTCCACCGAGAAGCCCGCCAGCCCGGTTTTGAGGTAGCGCAGCACGTGCTCCTGCCGGAAATTGGCCGTGAGCATCCCGAACACGGAGAGCGCCAGCGCCATGAGCGGGTGCGTTTCCACGCCGCGGCGCTCGTCGCAGAACAGCGGGATGCCGTACTGCGCGAACACCGGCTCCAGAACGCCTTCATATAAATCCATGCCGCGTGTGAGCAGCACGATGTCGCCGTAGCGGCACTCCCCCGCGCGGGTGAGGCGCACGATTTCGCACGCGGCGAAGCGCGCTTCCTCGTAGACGTTTTGCGCGGAAACAAAGCGGATTTCCTCCGCCTTTCCCCCGTACGCGGGCGCGCCGGGTCGGAACACGCCTTCCTCCAGCGCCTGCAGCCCAGGCGCCCGCGCAAAGCGCCGGGGCTCGCCGAGCCGCGCGTAGGGCGCCGCGGGGCAGCCGCAGCGGGCCGCAAGCTGCGTGAGCTGGCGCGCCGTTTTCATCACGGGCGCGAACAGCCCGCTGCCCGCGGTTTCCGCGTAACCGTCCGCGCACAGCGTCACGGTTATTTCCGAAGCCTGCCGCAGAATCCGCGCGAGCACCGCGCGCTCCTGGGGCGTGAAGCCCTTGAAGCCGTCGATCACCACCTCGCGGCCGCGGAAGAACGGGCAGGAATCGAGCTTTTCGGCCAAAAGCGAAAGCGCGTCGAGCGGGTCGGAGAGGCCCGCGGCGAGCAGCGCGTCGTAAGTGCGCAGCACAAGCGAGAGATCCTGCAGTTTCTGGCGCAGCGCGCCCGTGCCCGAGGCGGCCGCCGCCGCGCGGTCGAAATCGTCGGGCGTTACGCCGCAGGTCTTGTATTCGCCCGCGGCGTCCGCCAGCGCGCGCACGAAGGAGGGACTTTCCGCCTGCCGCCCGTACACGCGCAGCAGGCCCGCCACCTCCCCCAGCGCGCGGGCCATCAGCACGCAGCGGCCGGTGTCGTCGAGCGTCCGGCCCGCGTGGCCGCCGTATTCGGCGGC
>JAEWAU010000037.1 GCA_023391535.1 Bacillota bacterium
CAAACCCAACACCCCGCCCCGGCCCCTAACATCCCCCCCCGGCGCGGGTATTGTAAAGAATCCGGACAGAACGCGCGGAGTGTCTATCGCAATTCATAATAGTTTGGGAGAGGGCGTTTCGTCTGTCCGCCTCCGGCGGGAAGGCGAAACACGCCGGAACGGGTCCATCTTTTCCGGAAATGCTTTAAGCGCGGGGGTTCGAGCGGAATTTTTCCAGAGCTCCGGCCACGTCGCCGCGCAGCAGGATGCTCAGGCGTTCGGTGAGGGCCGCGGGGTTCTCCTTCATGCCTGTTCGGATCCAGTCGAGCATCAGCCCGACGAACGCGTACTTGTAAAAATCGGCGATGAACGCCTTGTCGGCCTCCCGCACGGGCATGCCGGCGGCTTTTTCCTCCACCACGCCGATGAGCAGCTCGTAGGTTTCGCGGTAGAGGTAGCGTTCCAGATGCTCGCGGCTCACGGAATGGTAGGTGTTGAGCACGAATTCCCGGTTTTCCAGCACGTAGGCGAAAATCTGAAGCATCCCCTGCTGCCAGGTGGCGTAGGTCTTTTTGCCGCCCAGCGCCCGCGAAGCCTCGTTCGTGTAGATCCATTCCACCAGGTCGTAAATATCCTTGAAATGGTAGTAGAAAGTCTGCCGGTTCACCTCGCAGTCCTCCGCGATATCCGTTACGGTGATCTTATCGAGCGGCCTCTGGGTGAGCAGTTTTTTGAGCGAGGCGGCGAGCGCCCTTTTCGTTGTCTGCGCCATGAGCGTGAATCCTTTCCCCCGGCGCGGACGGTTTTCAATCCGCGCTTGTTGTGCTATCATCTATGTGAAACGGATCGTGAAAAAACAGATCGAACGCCGCGCGCCGCGGCAAGGCAGGAGGAACCAGAATGGCAAAGCTGTTGTATCAGGGGCACGGAAGCTACCGGATCGTTTCGGAAAGCGGTTTTGTTTTATACGTGGACCCGTTCGCGGGCAAGGGCTACGACCTTCCGGCGGATATGGTGCTCGTTTCGCACGAACATTTCGACCACAACCGGGTGAAGCTCGTGACGCTCAAAAGCGGCGGTGAAATCTTCCGCAGCGCCGATCTGCTTTCCGGCGGCGTTTACGGCCGCGTGGAGCGCGGCGGCGTTTCGGTTCAGGCGACGCCCGCCTACAACGGCCACCATGCGAAGGATGAGTGCGTCGGGTTCCTCATCACGGTGGACGGCGTGCGGGTTTACGCCGCGGGCGACACCTCCCGCACGGACTATATGGAGCAGGTGCTCGCCAAGGACCCGCCCGATTACGCCATCCTTCCCATCGACGGTATCTTCAACATGGGCCCGCGCGAGGCTTCGGAATGCGCGGCGCTCATCGGCGCGCGGCACAGCATCCCGGTGCACAGCTTCCCGGGCGGGCTGTACGACGAGAAAAAGGCGCGGACATTCCAGGCGGAGGGCCGGCTTCTGGTGAAGCCGGGGGAAGAAATCGCCCTGTAACGCGAATGGGGCCGGAGCTTCGGCTTGCCCGCTCCCAGTATACCACGAACCTCCCGCGCGGGAAAAGATAAACGCGTCCGCCCCGGGAAAGGGTATTCGGAATTTTCTCGCTCCGGCAGGAAATACTGCTCCTGTACGCAGCGGCCTCCCCAGCCGGCCGGCTTCGGCAACTCATGCGTATCTCCGATAAAGCAATGGGTAAAACCCGCATCAAAACCCATAGGAAAGCTTTTGCTGCGAATTTTCTGTGCGCGTTCGCACCGTGCGCGTTCGCACGAGCTTTGAATCGGATATTCGGATCAAGCGAAAGGATGGTGATTCGGATGGCGGAACGCAGCGGAAAAAAACCGCGGACACCGAAAAAGGGCGAGGAGGCGGCCAAGGCGTTCGTTTCCAATGCCTCCCTGCGGCGCGACCCGAACGGCAGCTACACCGGGCGCGCCGAGCGCCCCTTAGAGCCGCCCGTTCAGGATGCGGACGACCTCTGACAATGTTTTTTCCCCAAAGAAAACCGGCGGAGCCAAAAAGGGCGCTGCAAAAAGGGAAAACGCCTCTTGCTGCGGCGCCCTGCCCTTGAAACGGGCGGCAAAGAACTGTTCTCCGCTTCCCGTTATACATTCGCCCCGCTCCCCGCGAAAGGAAACGCCATGTCCACACGGATCGGCTACGCCTGCCTGGCCCTGGGCGTACCCGGCTCGGAATTCCATACCTGCACGGCGAAAAACGCCGCCCCGGAACGCCTGCGGGGCATCGTCGCGCAAAACCTCGGCGCGCTGCGCCGCCTGATCGCCTATAACGCGGAAAACGGCATCCGCCTGTTCCGCATCACCTCCGATCTGATTCCGTTTGCCGGAACCCCGCTCAACCCGCTGCGGTGGGATCAGGAATTTTCCGGCGCCTTCGCGCAGATCGGCGCGGAGGCCGCGCGGGCGGGCATCCGGCTCTCGCTGCACCCGGGGCAGTACACCGTGCTCAACTCGCCGGACCCCCGCGTGGTGGAAAACGCCGCCGCGGAGCTTGCCTATCACGATAAAATCCTCGCCCTGTTGGGCGTGGGGCCTTCGGGCAAGCTTGTGCTGCACGCGGGCGGCGTTTACGGCGACAAGGCCGCCGCACTGCGGCGCTTTTGTGAAAACTGGGACGGGCTTTGCGATTCCATCCGCCGCCGCGTGGTACTGGAAAACGACGAACGCTGCTACGATATCGCCGACGTGCTCGCGCTTACAGAGCATCTCGGCATCCCGGCGGTGTTCGACGTTCTGCATCACGCCGTTCACCCTCCGGCGCAGGAGCGCCCGCTCGCCTACTGGCTCGAGCGATGCGCCCGCACCTGGAAAACGGCCGACGGCCCGCAGAAGCTCCACTATTCCCAGCAGAACCCCGGCGGGCGGCCCGGCGCCCATTCCGCCACCATCGACGTGGCGCGGTTCCTGCCGTTTTACGGGCAGGCGCGCGCGCTGGGGGCGGATATCATGCTGGAGGTGAAGGATAAAAACCTTTCCGCCCTCAAATGCATCCATGCCACGGCCGGGCCGCGCCGCATTGAGCTGCTGCGGGAGGATTGGGCGCGGATGGAATACGCCGTGCTCGAGCACGCGCCGGAAGCCGCCGCGCAGGCCCGCGCGCTGCTCGAGCG
>JAEWAU010000030.1 GCA_023391535.1 Bacillota bacterium
AAACGGGCCTTGCCCGTTTCGCAGCGCCTTTTTTGTGCGCCGGTTCGCTGTTTTGCGAAAGAGCTGTTTTGACAAAATCGCCTTTACACCGCCGGCCCGAAGCGATATAATAGATGTTCCTATCCCGGTTCAACCTTTTCTCCGGTTGATACGGAGAACCGGTTCACACGGCTTTGCGGACGCGAAACGGAGGCACCGATATGCTGGATCGTACAAAACAGGACGAGCAGGCGGAGGAAATCGCCTATCTCGCGCGCGTCACCGCCTTTTTGCAGGAAAAAATCACACGGCTTCGCGGGGGAGTGGATCTGCGCAAGAGCCTGCTGCGCCAGTACCGTCAGGAAGAGGAGCCCGTTCCCCTGCCCGTGGACGACGAGGGTGCCGGGCGCGGAAGCGCCGCGGATTTCACGCAGGCGCTGCTCGAGGATTCGCGCGAGGCGGCCTCCCTGGGGCGGGAAGCCCGCGCGCTGCGCGATTGCGAACAGATGCTGCCGAAACCGTACTTCGCCCGGCTCGATTTTGCGGAGGACGACGGCGCCCCTGAGAAAATTTACATCGGCCTGCACAACGCCTACGACGAGGAGGGCGACGGCGACGTGCTCGTCTACGACTGGCGCGCGCCCGTGAGCAGCATTTTCTACGAGTTCGAGCCGGGGCGCGCCTCCTATGCCGCGCCGGACGGCCGCGTGGATGGCACCGTGCTGCGCAAGCGGCAGTACCGCATCGAAAACAGCCGCCTGCGCTATTTCTTCGACTGCGGCCCGTTCATCCGCGACGAGCTGCTCGGCGAAGCGCTCGCCCGCAACGCCTCGCCCCGCATGCACAGCATCGTGGATACCATCCAGAGCGAGCAGGACCGCGTTATCCGCGAAACGGAAAGCGACCTTCTGATGGTGCAGGGCGCGGCGGGCAGCGGAAAAACCATCATCGCGCTGCACCGCGTGGCCTATCTGCTCTACCGCGAGGCGGCGCAGGGGCTTTCGAGCCGCAACATTCTGATCCTATCCCCCGGGGATGTGTTCAGCCGCTACGTCAGCTCCGTGCTGCCGGATCTGGGCGAGGAGAACGCGCCTGAGCTTTCGTTCGACGCCCTGCTGCCCGCTTTGGGCATACCGAACGCGGGGCGGCGCGCGGCCCTCGCGCAGACGCTCTACGCCGACCCCGCGGCGCTCGCGGCCTACCGCTGCAAGGGCTCGCGCGCGTTCATGCAGGTGCTGCGGCGCTTTCTGCGGTTTTACGAAAGCCGGCTCATCCCGTTTGCCGACCTGTGCTATGCGGGCGAAACGGTGGCCGCCGGCGCCGCATTGCGCCGGGAGTTTCTATCGGAGCGGCGGCTGGCCCCGGTTTCCAGCCGCCTGCGCCGGCTGGAGACGCGCGTGCTCGCGCGCCTGCACCCGCTGGAGCGGGCGCGCCACGCCGTGCTGGAGGCGCAGTTCAAGGCGCAGCCCGAGCACCGGCTCGATTACCGCGCGGCCGCGCGCCTCGCCGCCGTGCTGGAGGCACAGGAATTTACGCGCCGGATGCATGCCATAACAAGCCTCACCCCGCAAGCCGTGTACGCCGCGCTGTTTAGCGACCGCGCGCGTTTTCTGCGCCTCTGCCGCGGGCTTTCCCTGCCCTGCGAGCCGGGCGCACTGTTTGATTCCACCGCGCGGGCGCTGCAAAGCGGCGCGCTCTCCTTTGCCGACGCCGCGCCCGCGGCCTACCTGGCGGCGCTTATGGATCCGCCCCGGCGGTTCGAGGAGATCCGCCACGTGGTGGTGGACGAGGCGCAGGATTACCTGCCCCTGCACTACGCCGTGCTGGGCCTGTGCTTCCCGCGCGCATCGTTTACTGTCCTCGGGGACGTGGCGCAGGCGGTGGAAACGGGCGCGACCATGGCGCTGTTCGACGATATCCGGGATATTCTCGGCAAAAAGCGCCCGCTGCTGCTGACGCTGCGCCAGAGTTACCGCTCCTCGTTTGAAATCATGCGGCTGGCCGGGCGCGTTCTGCCCGAGTATCCCGCCGTCACGCCCTTCCGGCGCCACGAAAAGCCGCCGGAATTCCGCCTGTGCGCGCCGGAAGAGCTGCCGCAGCGGCTCGCGCAGGATATCCGGGCGGCAAAGGAAGCGGGTTTCGGCACACAGGCCGTACTGTGCAAGACACGCGAGCAGGCCGAGGCGCTCTATGCCCGGCTGCGCGGCCTCGCGGACGTAAAACTCCTCACCGAAGCCGGCGAAATCACTTCCGGCGCGTTCGTGCTGCCGGCCTATCTGGCAAAAGGGCTGGAATTCGACTGCGTGTTCCTCCCCGGCGTTTCACAGGAGGAATACGGCGGCGCGCTCGGCGGGCGGCTGCTCTACGTGGCCTGCACGCGCGCTCTGCACCGCCTCACGCTCTACTTTGAGCGGGAGGACGAGCTGGTAAGCCGCCTGCGCGGAGAACCGGAAAGCGGCGGCACGCTCTGATTCCGCCGCCGCGTTCGCAAACGCCGCGTTCGCAAACGCCGTTGCCCCGCGCGCAAATCTATGGTACACTGAATTCAGAATCGGTTCCCGTTTCGCGGAGCTCTTTTCCGCGCCCGGAACGGCAAAACGCCGAAAACAAGCGGTCCATCCAAGAAAGGAGCCGTATGCTGCCCGATCTGCGCGATTTTCACATGCCGGCGGAATGGGAGCCGCACGAGCGCACGTTTCTCTCGTGGCCGGTGAAAAGCTCGGTGAACTTCCCCGAAAACTTTGACGGCATCTGCCGCGGCTATACCGAAACCATCCGCGCCGTGGCCGAGTTTGAGCCGGTGACGGTGCTCGCAAACCCCGGCGACGCCCTGCCCCCGCTCGGGCGGAACGTCGAAACGCTCCCGCTTCCGCACGACGACGCCTGGGCGCGCGACAACGGCCCTACCTTTCTGCGCGGGCGCAGCGGGGCGCTTGCGGCGGTGAACTGGCGGTTCAACGCGTGGGGGGGAAAATATCCGCAGTTCGAGCAGGACGACCTGCTTGCGCCGCGGCTGCTCGAACGGCTCGGCGTGCCGCGTTTCGACGCGCCGCTCGTAATGGAGGGCGGTTCTTTCCACACGGACGGCGACGGCACACTGCTCACCACAAAGCAGTGCCTGCTGAACAAAAACCGAAACCCCTCGCTTTCCAAAACGGAGATCGAAGCCCTGCTCAAACAGTACCTGGGCGTGCAAAAAATCATCTGGCTGCCGCGGGGGCTCGACGGCGACGAAACCGACGGCCATGTGGATAACCTCGCCTGCTTCGCCGCGCCGGGGCGCGTGCTGCTCCAAACGTGCGGCGACCCCGCGGACGAAAACAACGCAGTCACGAACGAAGCGCTCGCCGTGCTCTCTAACGAGCGCGACGCGCGCGGGCGCCGCTTCGAAATCGCCCGCATCCCGCAGCCGCCCCGGCGCGAATACCGGGGCGTGCGCCTTACTCTGAGCTACCTCAACTTCTACCTGCCCGGCGGCGGCGTAGTGCTGCCCGTTTTCGGCGGCGACGCCGCGGATGCGGACGCGCGAGCGGAAAAGCTCATCGGGCAGGCGTTCCCGGGGCGGCGCGTGCGCACGGTGGACGGCATGGGGCTGGCTGCCGAGGGCGGCAACGTCCACTGCGTCACGCAGCAGATGCCCGCACGCGGGTAAAAAAAGCCGCCGCAAAAAGCAAGCGGCGTGAACAAAATGAATCATGAATGAAGTGAATTATAAGAATTAAGGAGGAAGCCATGCGCAACGTCACCGTGGCGGCCACGCAGATGGCCTGCACCGAATCCCCCGAAGAAAACATCCGCCGCGCGGAGGCGCTGGTGCGCCGCGCGGCCGGGCAGGGCGCGCAGATCATCCTGCTGCAGGAGCTGTTTGAAACGCCCTACTTCTGCCAGGTGGAGCGGCCCGAATACTATCGGTTCGCCCGGCCGCTCGAAGAAAACCGCGCCGTGGCGCATTTTTCCGCCGTGGCGCGCGAGCTGCATGTGGTGCTGCCCATCAGTTTCTACGAAAAAAAGAACAACGCGCGCTACAACTCCGCGGCGGTGCTCGACGCGGACGGCGAAATTTTAGGCGTATACCGCAAAAGCCATATTCCCGACGGCCCCGGCTACGAGGAAAAATTCTACTTTAACCCCGGCGATACGGGCTTCCGCGTGTTTTCCACGCGCTTCGGGCGCATCGGCGTGGGCGTCTGCTGGGACCAGTGGTTCCCGGAAGCCGCGCGCTGCATGGCGCTGATGGGTGCGGAGCTGTTGTTTTACCCCACGGCCATCGGCTCCGAGCCGGAGGAGCAGGGGCTCGATTCCGAGCCGCACTGGCTTTCCTGCATGCTCGGGCACGCCGCAGCGAATCTGATGCCCGTCGTGGCCTCGAACCGCGTGGGCACGGAGGAAGCGGGCGGCTCCTCCATCACGTTCTACGGCTCCTCGTTCATCGCGGGGCCGCAGGGGAACGTGCTGGCGCAGGCCGGGCGCGCCGGAGAGGCCGTGGTGACGGCCTCCTTCGATCTCGACGCGCTCGAAGAGCAGCGCGCGGGCTGGGGCGTTTTCCGTGACCGCCGGCCCGAGCTCTACGGCCCGCTGCTCACAAGCGACGGCGTAACCCCCGCGCGCCGGTAAACGTTCCGTACGCGGGTTATATTTCGCGCGCGGGTACGCTCCGCGCCGGGCATCCGCTTTTCCGGACCCTCCTCTTTCCAAGCCGGCCGCAAAGGCCCGACGCGAATCTCCGATCAAACCGTGGAGCCAAAGTCCGCAGCAAAGCAAAAGCGGATTTCCTCCCCCTTTGCGTCCGCCGTTCGTATGAGAAAGGAAGTGATCCGCCGTGCCCTCGTTCCACAGCCTCGTAATTCTCGTTTCGGTGCTCATGCTCGTGTGCGTATTCGTAAGCAAACTGCTCACGCGCGCCGGCGTGCCCATCCTCATCCTGTTCATCGGAGCCGGGATGCTCATGGGCACCGACGGCATCTTCAAAATCAGTTTCGACAATCCCGCGCTCACGCACGAGATCGGCAATATCGCGCTGTGCTTCATCCTGTTCCACGGCGGCATGGAGCTCAACTGGAAAACCGCCCGCCCCGTTCTGGGGCGCGGGCTGCTGCTTTCCACGGCGGGCGTGGCGCTCACGGCGGCGCTTACGGGGCTGGCGGCGGTACTGCTTTCCGGCATGTCGCTTGCAAACGGGCTGCTGCTGGGCGCCGTGCTCTCCTCCACCGACGCGGCCTCCCTGTTCGCCATTCTCAAATCGCAGAAGCTGCGCCTGCGCGGCTCCATCGGGCCGCTGCTCGAACTGGAAAGCGGCACGAACGACCCCGTGGCCTATCTGCTGGTACTGGCGCTCATCGGCTTCGCGCAGCACCCGGCCGCCGGCTTCGGCACCTACGCGCTGCTGCTGGCGCGCGAAATCGGCTTCGGCGCGCTCATCGGTGCCGGGCTCGGGTTCGGCACGGTGTTTCTGCTCAACCACGTGCGGTTCCATATCGAAAGCATGTATTTTATCGTGGGCCTCGCGCTCATGATGCTCACCTATTCCGTGTGCGCGTTCATTGAAGGCAACTGCTTCCTGGCCGTCTTTCTGGCGGGCGCCATTCTGGGCAATTCCAGCTTTCTGCGCAAGCTGCGCTTCATCGGCTTTTTCGAGGGGCAGTCGTGGCTCGCGCAGATTCTTTTGTTCCTGACTCTTGGGCTGCAGGTGTTCCCGAGCCGCCTTGGGCCCGTTGCCCTCGAGGGGCTGGGCGTCGCCGCCGCGCTCATTCTGGTGATCCGCCCGCTCGTGGTGGCGGCGCTGCTTGCGCCGCTGCGGGTGCCGCTGCGCGAGCAGCTCTTCGTCGCCGGCGCGGGCTTCCGCGGAGCGGCCTCCATCGTATTCGCCACCTATCCCATCGTGGCCGGCCTGCCCGCCGCCGAGGATATTTTCAACATCGTCTTTGTTATCGCCGTGGTCTCCATTCTGCTGCAGGGCACGCTGCTGGGACCGCTGGCCCGGCGCCTGCGCGTGGCGAAGCCGCAGGAAAACGCCGCCGCGCTGCGGGAGTTCCGGCAGTATGCCGACGAGCTCAGCGACCTTCCGGTGCTGGGAGCCTTCGTGCCGCCGGGAAGCAGGGCCGCCGGAAAAAGCGTGCGCGAGCTGGGCATGCCCGAGGGCGTACGCATCCTCGCCATGCGCCAGCAGGAACGCTACGCGCCCGTGGAGGGCCGTACCGTGCTCCGCGCGGGCGACCGCCTGCTGCTCACCACGCGCAGCGAGGAGGACCTCGAACGCATCTGCGAACAGTGGGGACTTGAAACGTAAAGCGCCTAAATTTGCGCCGGAACTTGATTTTGGAGGCTGCCTCGGGTATAATAAAGTGGAAAAAGGGCCGCGGCACACGCGCGGCGGGAATAAAGCGGGCCGTATGACTGACGGAAGTGGGTTAACCACAGGGAGTGCGGTTTTTTGAAATGCCGACCGTCTGGGCGTAAAGTAATTTACTCCCGGGCGGTCTTTTTTTCGGTCGGCGTCCCCGCCGGGCGGCGGGGGCGGTTTGCGGGACGGTTGACGCTGTTCTCCGGTCATCCGGCAAGCGGAAGGGAAATCCGTTTTTCGGCCGGAAGGCAGCGGCAGAGAAAGGTAGGCAAACACCATGGCGAAGAAAAGGGCGATCCTCAGCGTATCGGACAAAACGGGAATCGTGGAGTTCGCGAAGGGGCTGGAATCTTTCGGGTTCGAGATCGTTTCCACCGGCGGCACGGCAAAGGCATTGCGCGCGGCGGGGCTGACGGTGACGGACGCTTCCGAGGTGACGGGCTTCCCCGAATGTCTCGACGGGCGCGTAAAGACGCTGCACCCGAACATCCACGCGGGGATACTGGCCATGCGCGGCAACCCCGCGCACATGACGCAGCTCGAAAAGCTCGGCGTCACCCCAATCGACGTGGTGGCCATCAACCTCTACCCCTTCCGGCAGACCGTTGAAAAAGAAGGCGTGACGCTCGAGGAGGCCATCGAGAACATCGACATCGGCGGCCCCACCATGATCCGCGCGGCGGCGAAAAACTGGCAGGACGTGGCCGTGGTGGTGGACCCGGCCGATTACGGCGCGGTGCTTGCCGAGCTGCAAAACGGCGGCGTAACGCGCGAGACCAAGTTCCGCCTGGCGAGCAAGGTATTCGAGCACACGGCGCAGTACGACGCGCTCATCTCGGGCTACCTGAGAAAGCAGCGCGGCGAGCAGTTCCCCGCGGCGCTTACGCTCACGTTCGACAAGGTGCAGGAGATGCGCTACGGCGAAAACCCGCACCAGAAGGCGGCCTTCTACCGCGAGGCCGTAGGCGCGGGCACAAATTGCCTGGCCGCGGCGAAGCAGCTGCACGGCAAGGAGCTTTCCTACAACAACATCGGCGACGCCAACGGCGCTCTGGACGTTATCAAGGAATTCGGCACCGACGTGCCCTGCGCCGTGGCCGTGAAGCACGCGAACCCCTGCGGCGCGGCCACGGGCAAAACGCTTCTCGAGGCCTATCTGCGCGCCTACGAGGCCGACCCGGTTTCCATTTACGGCGGCATCGTAGCCCTCAACCGCCCGGTGGACGAAGCCACGGCCAAAGAGCTTGCGAAAATTTTCCTCGAAATTATCATCGCCCCGTCGTTCGAGCCCGCGGCGTTCGAGATTCTGGCCGCCAAGAAGAACATCCGGCTGCTCGAGCTGCCGGATCTGGCAAAGCCCAACGCTCCCGGCACGCTGGATATGAAAAAGGTGGTGGGCGGCCTGCTCGTGCAGGAGCTGGATACCGAGTTGCTCCATGAGGAGGATATCCGCTGCGTCACAAAGCGCCGGCCCACGGCCGGGGAGCTGCGCGACCTGAAATTCGTGTGGAAGATCGTCAAGCACACGAAATCCAACGGCATCGCGCTCGCGAAGAACGAACAGACGGTGGGCGTCGGCCCCGGCCAGACCAACCGCATCACGGCGCTGGAGCTCGCCATCAAGTACGGCGGCGACAAGGTGCGCGGCTCCGTGATGGGCTCCGACGCGTTCTTCCCCTTCTCGGACTGCGTGGAGGCGGCGCAGAAGGCCGGCATCACGGCCATCATCCAGCCGGGCGGCTCCATCCGCGACGAGGATTCCATCAAGGCGGCCGACGCGGCCGGCATCGTCATGCTGTTCACCGGGATGCGCCATTTCAAGCACTGATTCCCGGGCTGGCGCCATGGTTTCGTCCGCAGCCGTTTCGATGTATAATAGGATTCTCCGGGAACCGCCCGGAGAATCCTGTTTTTTATTAACCTGATTTGCGAGGTGGGCGCCATGTGGGCGGACGAAAGCGTTTTTTATCAGATTTATCCTTTGGGGTTCTGCGGCGCGCCGCGGGAAAACGACGGCATCACTCAGAACCGCATCGCAAAGGTGGGGGACTGGATCGCCCACATCGCGGAGCTCGGGGCGAACGCCGTGTATTTCGGCCCGGTGTTCGAATCGGACCGCCACGGCTACGACACGCGCGATTACCGCAGGCTCGACTGCCGGCTCGGCACCAATGCGGATTTCGCGCAGGTCTGCCGGGCGCTGCACGAGGCGGGGCTGCGGGTGGTGCTCGACGGCGTGTTCAACCACGTGGGACGGGGCTTCTGGGCGTTTCAGGATCTGCTGCGCCGGCGCGAGGCCTCGCCCTACAGGGACTGGTTCGTGAACGTACGCTTCGGGGAGGACAACGCCTACCACGACGGGCTTTCCTACGAGGGCTGGGAAGGGCATTTTGAGCTGGTGAAGCTCAATTTGCACAACGACGCGGTGGCGGAGCATCTGCTTTCCTGCGTGGGCGCGTGGATCGACGAATTTTGCATCGACGGCCTGCGGCTGGACGTGGCCTACAGCCTGCCGCCGGTGTTTTTGAAGCGCCTGCGGGCGTTCTGCGACGCGAAAAAGCCGGATTTTTTCCTGCTCGGGGAAGTGCTGCACGGCGATTACCGCACGTGGATGAACCCGGAGATGCTGCACAGCGTGACCAATTACCAGCTCTACAAAGGGTTGTGGTCGAGCTTCAACTCCATGAACCTGTTCGAGGTGAACTCCACGCTGGAAAACCACTTCATCCACCAGTACCCGGGCAGCCATACGCTGAATTTCGTGGATAACCACGACGTGACGCGCGCGGCGGATATTCTGCAAAACCCCGCGCATCTGCCCCTGCTCTACGCCCTGCTGTTCGCCGTGCCCGGCATTCCGTGCATCTATTACGGCAGCGAGTGGGGCGCTACGGGCAAAAAGGAGCAGGGCGACGACGCATTGCGCCCCTGCTTTGCGGCGCCGCAAAAGACGGAGCTGACGCGCTTCATCGCGCGGTGCGCCCGCGCGCACAAAACGGAAAAGGCATTACACAGCGGCGGATTTGCAAAGCTGCTGCTCACCAACCGGCAAATTGTTTTCGAGCGCGCCTGCGGGGGCGAGCGCATCCTCGTGGCCGTGAACGCGGACGCGGCCCCCTTTACGGCGCATTTTAACGCGAACGCCGGCCGCGCGCGGGATCTGCTCACCGGTGAAACGCACGATTTCGGGGGCGGCAGCGAACTTCCGCCCTACAGCGCGGCCTACTGGAAGGTATTTTAATATTTTTCTTCGACTACCGTGCGGATCAAATCCGTTTCGCAACGCTTTTCAGCCAAAGAAAAATCTGAATTGCCCGGATTCCCCGCTTTTGCGCACCGCAGGCTTTTTACGCACACAAACGGCCCTTTCCGAATAAACCGTAGTAGAGGGACAATCTTCCCTCTGTGCGGCCCGCCCCCGAATGGGGAAGGGCCGCGGGATCTCCTCCGGCATTGCGGAAAGGGAAAAAGCTATGCTCAGTCAGATCCTGCAGGGCCTGGAGCCCGCCGTGGTTTCCGCCTGTGTCGCCGTGCTGACCGCGCTGATCGGCATCATAGCCGCTGCGCTGGTCAAATTCATCGAGGCAAAAAAGGACGCGCTGCGGGAGAAGGCAGGCGCCGACCGTTACGACGCGCAGCTCGCCGTGGCGCGCGAATGCTGGGGCATTGTGGAAGAGTACTTCCGTCTGCATCCCACGCTCACCAAAACGGCGCAGGCCGCCGCCGAGCTGTTCGCCGAAGAGCTGCGAAAGAGCTATCCCGATCTGGCAAACGAGCTGGTCGATCATCTGCGGCAGGCCGTTGCCGGCGAGAAAAACGCCGGGAGGCCGTCAAAAACCTGAACAGACGCGGAACTATTGCGCGCCTGTGCGCGCAAAAAAACGGAGACGGCCCTTTCGGCCGGCTCCGTTTTTGCGTTTTCTGCGAAAGTCTCCGCTTACTCCAGAGCGGCCGCAGCTCCCCTTCGCACCGGGCAGGCGGGCGCGTCAGCCTGCGGTGCTTTGCGGCGCGCCGCCTCCCGCGCGGCGCGCGTATTTCTCCACCTCCCGCTGATCCGCCGGACCGTGGCTCAGGCAGGCCGCGCCGCCGATGCAGCCGCCCTCGCAGGCCATGCCCTCGATAAAGTTTGCCGCAAGTTTCCCGGCGGAGGCTTTGAGCAGCGCCGCGCGGCAGGCTTCCAGCCCGTTACAGACCTCCGGCCTCAGCTCGAAGCCGGAATTCTCCTCTGCGAGCGCGTGGGCCACGGCATCGGTTACGCCGCCGCTGCGCGCGAAAACGCGGCCAAAGTAATCCGCGCCCGAAAGCGGCTCCTCCGGCAGCTCTTCGATGCGCACCCCGCGCCCGTCAAAAAAGGCCTGCAACTCCTCAAAGGTGAGCACGCAGTCCACGCCGCTGCCCTCCTGCAAAAACTCGCGCTTCTTCGCGATGCACGGCCCGATGAACACCACTTTTGCGGAAGGATCCGCCGCCTTGATGAGCCGCGCCGTTTCCACCATGGGCGAGGTGTTCGATGAGATGTGCCCGGCGAGCTTCGGGAAGTTCTTGCGCGTGTATTCGACGAACGCGGGGCAGCACGAGGTGGTGAGGAACCCTTTTTCGGCGAGCTCCCGCGCCTCAGAGTGCGCCACATGCCCGGCGCCCTCCGCAACCTCCGCCACGGTGTCGAACCCGATCTGTTTGAGGCCCGCCACGATCTGCCCGATTTTGGCGTAGGAAAACTGCGTGGCGACGGCCGGCGCCAGCGCCGCGACGACGCGGTAGGCCTTTCCGCCCTGCGAGCCGCGCAGCAGAGCCGCCGCGCGCAGCACGAACGACCGGTCCACAATGGCGCCGAACGGGCACTGGTACACGCAGGTGCCGCAGGCGATGCACTTGCTCTCGTCGATCTTCGCCTTGCGCTGGCCGTCGAGCGAGATGGCTTTGGCTTTGCAGCCCCGGATGCAGGGGCGCTGCTGCTCAATGATGGCGCTGTAGGGGCAGACGCGCATGCACCTGCCGCACTCCCGGCACTTTTCCGGGTCGATCACGGCCTTTTGCTCGACAAACGAGATGGCCGCCGCCGGGCAGTTCGCCGCGCAGCGGTGCGCGATGCAGCCGCGGCAGGTACCCGTTACGGAAAAGCGCTGGTTGGGGCATTCCTCGCAGGCGGGGCCGATCACCTCCACCGTGCCGGCGGTTTCGTCCCCTTCCCCCATGGCCAGCCGCACGCGCTCCTCCACGATGGCGCGCTCATGGTAGATGCAGCAGCGCATGGTGGCCTTCGGGCCGGGCACGATGGTGCGCGGAATGCCGCCGCGCTTCTCGTTCAGCGTGCCTTCGGCGTCGAGCCGGATCACTTCCCTGAGCACCTTGTATTTCAGTTCCTGGACATTGGTATCAAACAGCCTCATGCAGAATTCCTCTCGTCGTATGCGGTTCCTTTTTTTATTTTAACAGAGCGCCCCCACGGCGGGCAAGACGGGAATTTCTCACAGCGGCGTGACGGAAACGTTCTTGCCCGCATCGCGCAGCGCCTGCGCCAGCGCCTCCACCAGCTTCGGCTTGCGGCACAGCTCTTCCGGAAAGCCGGGCTGCCGGTAAGCCGGGTTCTCCGCGCCGCCCGCAAAAAAGCGGATGTCCGTGGCTTCTTCGAGCAGCAGCCGGGCAAGCTGCGCCGCGGCGTCGTCCCCCGCAAGCCCGGCGAGGTCAAAATCGGCGGCGGGGTAGCCACGTGCCAACTCCAGCGTGCTGCGCAGCGTAAGCACCCCCTCCGTTACGAGGTCGATTCCTTCGATGGACGCCGTGGGCGGCAGCGCGGAAGATTCGGCCGGCGGGTTTGTTTTGACCGCGTGCCCCAGGGCCTGCGCCAAAAGCTGCGAGGTGGTTCCCCCGCACACAACCTTGCGCCCGTCGCCCGCAAGAAAGCGCCGCACCGCTTCCGGCGCATCCGCCGGGTTGGCGGGCGGGCCCACCAGCACGTCGAAGGCGGCGGGCGCGCGCAGGCGCAGAGCCGCCACGGTGGCGTCGTCGTCCGGCCGGTCCACGTAAAGCTGGCGGCAGGCCCCCGTGACGAGCGCCGCCAGCGACTTGGGCGTGAGTGCCGGGGAAAAGCGCTCCTCGGCAAACCGGCTCACCTGCTCGCGCCGCCAGCCGAAATTGTATACGCCCCCCGCTCCCGCGTGCACCACGCCGTCGCTGAGCAGCAGCAGCATATCGCCCCGGCGCAGCGTAAACCGGCTCTGGAACACCGTTTTGCCCGAGATCTCCGTGCGGATATGCGGGAACTCGGCGCCGCGCCCGCCGCGCAGCAGAATTGCGTCCGGATTATCGAACTGCGCGAGGTAGGCCGCTCCGCTTTCTTTCACCTGCAGCACCGAAAAGGTGGAATAGGCGATTTTGCGCACCGAGCAGACGGGCAGCGTGTGCGCGATGGTCTGCACCGCGTCCCCGATATCCAGGCCGTCCGCCATCATGGTGCCGAGGATCTTGGACGTGAGCGTGGCGAGGATGTTCGCCTTAACGCCGCTGCCGAGGCCGTCCGCCAGCACCATCGTCACGGTGCCGCCGCGCCGGGCGGTCTCCACGCGGTCCCCGCACAGCTCCTCCGCATATTTTTTAACCGAAACCACGCCGGTTTCGATGCGGTTCATCCCCGCGCCCCCTTTCGCGCGCCGTTACGGCCTGCCCGCGCGCGGCGGCAGATGGAGATCGGAAAGGCGGAGCTTTGTCGGCCCCGGTCCATCCTCCCGCGGCCCGGGCGCCGCGTCCTCCCCGGCCGGGATTTCCGCGGCTTTTTCCTGCCCGGGCAGCACGGCCCCCTTGAGCCGCGTGAGCGCCACCTTGGTTTCGGCAGCGGTTTCGCCCAGCAGCATGGCGATCTCCTGCACCACGCGCATCTGCTTTTCAATCACCTTATCCGCCGTCTGCATGGTTTCCGCCTGAACCTTTCCGAGCTCCTCCTTGCGGTGTTCCTCCTCCGTGAGATCGCGGAAGATGCCGAACACGAAATTGTGCTCGGGCACAAACACCACCGACTGTTCCACGGTGAGCCCGTAGCGGAACAGGTAGCCCTTGCGGTTGAGGATATTCCGCCCCTTGATGACGGCCTCCTCGAAGATTTCGGGGTCGAGCAGCTCCGCGATATGCTTTCCGCGCAGGCGCGAGGCGTCCTCCACGCGGAACATCGAGCAGGCCGCCGTGTTGAGCGCCTGGATTTCAAGCTCGGCGGAAAGGGCGACGATGGCGTTGGGCGTGAATGCAATGATTTCGTTGGAGATATACTCCGCGCGCTCGCGCATGTAGGGCATGCACATCGTCACCTCGGCGCGGCCCTGAAACACCGCAACGGCCTTTTCGCGGCAGGTGGCGTAGCCGCAGGCGCCGCAGTTGAGCTCCTTATCGGGCGAGGTTTTGCCCGTTTGCGCCAGGATGGCGCGCAGCTCGCGCTCGCCGGGAACGGCCCTCTCGAGGCAGCGGGCGCAAAAGCGCTTTTCCATGGAAAAGCCCGGTTCTTCCGGCGCGGGTTTGGGCGTTCCTCCCGCCCTGCCCGCGAAATCCTCCACCTCGCCGCAGGCAAACAGCGTACCGCCCGCGGGGTGCGTCATGCACGGGCCGCCCACGCAGCTCCCTTCGCAGGCGCTCATCTCAAGGAAGGTATCGGAAATCCCGCCTTTCGCGAGCTCGTCGAGCACGCGGCGGCAGGCGGAAAGACCATCCACGCTCACATAGCGCACGCCCGGCAGCCGCTCCCCCATGGCGCGGATGATGCCGCCGCGCAGCGGGAACAGGCGGGCGGCCGCAGGGGAAACGGCTTCGGCAGCGGGCGCGTCCGCTGCCGAAGCCGGAAGCGGCCCGAGCCGCACGCCGGCCTGCGCAAACCATTCCTCCAGTTCCTCGAACGTGAGGGCGCAGTCGATGCCGGCCTGCTCGGCCTCGGCCTTTTTGCACAGGCACGGGCCGATGAACACCACCGCCGCGCCCGGGTATTCCCGCCGCAGCAGCCGCGCGTGCGCCTGCATAGGCGAGAGCACGGGCGCGAGGCACGGCGTGAGGCTCTGATAGTACCTCTCCATCAGCCGCACCACGGCGGGGCAGCACGAAGAGATGATGGGCGCATGGCCGCCCCGACGCAGCAGCCGCACGTATTCCGCCGCAACGAGCTTGGCTCCGCGCGCCGTTTCCTGCGCGGCGGCAAATCCGAGCCGCCGCAGGCCCGCCTCGAACGCCGCGAGATCCTTCACGCCGAACGCCGCAATAAACGAGGGCGCGACGCTGGCCACAACCCGGCGCCCGCTCCGCAGCAGCGTGCGAACCGTTTCGGTATCGTCCCTCGCCTCTTTGGCGTTCTGGGGGCAGACCGTAAGGCAATGCCCGCAGAGAAGGCAATCGTCCCGCAGGATCTCGGCCTGGCCGTCCTTAAAGGCGATCGCTTTTACGGGGCATTCGCGCAGGCATTTGAAGCAATTCTTACAATTGGCTTTTTTAAATTGCAGAATTTCCAATAAAAGCGCCTCTTTTCCGCCGGACGGCCGCGGCCGCCTTGTATTTTCTTCACTGTATCATAGCCCGCGAAAAGCGTCAAACAAAACGGCGGCGCTACGCCGCGCGCCGGAGCGGCGAACGGCCCGTTTTCCGCAGAACCGCACGGGTTCGGGCTCTTCCGCCCGTGCTTCGCGCGATATGTTATAAAACCATATTTAATATATCAATCAAAAAGAAAAGCCAGTTTTCCGCACCGCGGAATTTTGATAAGAATTTATCAATGTGCTATGCTGAAAGCGCCGAAAAAAGCAGAGTTTCCGAAGCGGCTTTCTTTCGGGTTTCCGCGGCCAAAGTTTTCTTTTTCGGCTCCAAACGAAAAAGCAGAGGCGGCGCAGGCACCGCCCCGAAACACAAGGAGGTTTGCACCATGGCAAGATTTACTCTTCCCCGCGATATTTATTTCGGTGAAAACGCAATGGGCGAGCTCAAGAACCTCAAGGGCCACAAGAAGGCTTTTGTGGTTACCGGCGGCCACTCCATGCAGAAATTCGGCTTTCTGAAGAAGCTTGAGGATACGCTGAAGGCGGCCGGCATGGAAGTGCGGCTGTTCGAGGGCGTGGAGCCCGACCCGTCCGTGGAAACCGTTATGAAGGGCGCGGCGGCCATGCGCGAATTCCAGCCCGACCTCATCGCTTCCATCGGCGGCGGCTCCCCCATCGACGCGGCGAAGGCCATGTGGGTGTTCTATGAGCATCCGGAAAAGACCTTCGACGACATCAAGGACCCGTTCACCATCCCGCAGCTCCGGGGCAAGGCCATCTTCGCGGCCATTCCTTCCACCAGCGGCACCGCCACGGAAGTCACCGCGTTCTCGGTTATCACCGATTACAGCACGAAGGTCAAATATCCGCTGGCCGATTTCGAAATCACGCCGGATATCGCCATCCTCGACCCGGCTCTGGCCGAAACGATGCCGAAGAAGCTGACGGCCCACACCGGCATGGACGCGCTGACCCACGCCATCGAGGCCTATGTCGCCGTGGCGCGCTCCCCGTTCAGCGATCCGCTGGCCCTGAAAGCCATTTCCATGATCGCCGACAACCTCGTGGATTCCTACAACGGCGACAAGAACGCCCGCGGCCAGATGCACATCGCCCAATGCCTCGCCGGCATGGCGTTCTCGAACGCGCTGCTCGGCATCACGCACTCGCTGGCCCACAAGATCGGCGCGCAGTTCGACATGCCGCACGGCCTGTGCAACGCCGTCCTGCTGCCGTACGTCATCCGCTACAACTCCAAGGTGAGCATGAAGGATTACGCCGAAATCGCCCGGACGCTCGGCCTTGCCGGCTCCACCGACAAGCAGCTCACGGAATCCCTCATCGAATTCGTGGACGGCCTCAACAGGAAGGTCGACGTCGCCCCAACGCTGCGCGCCAACGGCGTAACCGACGAGCTGTTTAACGCCCATATCGACTTCATCGCCCGGCAGGCCGTGCTCGACCCCTGCACCGGCGCGAACCCCCGCAAGGCGACCGCCGAAGACCTCAAGAAGATTCTCGAGGCGGCTCTCGACGGCGATTACCTCACGCTGTAAAAGCAAAACCGAAGCCGCAGCTCTCTGCAAGGCCGCCCTGCAAAAAGGGCGGCCTTCCATTAAAGAAGGAATGGGTGTGCCATGTATCAGATTTTAAGCACAAAGACGCTGAACCCCAGCGTCAGGATGATGGTGGTCAAGGCGCCGCTGGTGGCCAAAAAAGCGGAGCCCGGCCAGTTCATCGTGCTGCGCGTGGATGAATACGGCGAGCGCATTCCGCTCACCGTGGCGGATTACGACCGCGCCGCCGGCACCGTCACCATCATCTTCCAGGTGGTGGGTGCCACCACCTCGATGCTCGCCGAAAAGCAGGCGGGCGATTCTCTCACCGATTTCGCCGGGCCTTTGGGCACGGCTTCGCACCTCGAAGGCATCCGCAAGGCGGCCGTCATCGGCGGAGGCGTGGGCTGCGCCATCGCGTGGCCGCAGGCCAAAAAGCTGCACGACACGGGCGCGCAGGTGGACGTTATCGCGGGCTTCCGCAGCAAGGACATCATCATCCTCGAGGACGAGCTGGAATCGGCCAGCACCCGCCTCTTTCTCACCACCGACGACGGCTCGAACGGCCGCAAGGGCTTTGTCACCGACGTGCTGCGCGGCCTGCTCGAAAGCGGCGAAAAGTACGATGAGGTCATCGCCATCGGTCCGCTCATCATGATGAAGATGGTGTGCCAGCTCACAAAATCCTACGGCGTCAAAACCGTGGTGAGCATGAACCCCATCATGATCGACGGCACCGGCATGTGCGGCGGCTGCCGCGTAACGGTGGGCGGAAAGATGAAATTCGCCTGCGTGGACGGCCCCGATTTCGACGGGCATGAAGTGGATTTCGACGAAACCATGCGCCGCAACCGCATGTATCAGCCGCAGGAGCGCACGGCTCTGGATAAATGGAAGTGCAACCTCATCAAAGAGACGAAATAAGCGAAGCTCCGGGCGAGAGCCGGAAAAGCTTCCTCCGGCAACCACCCGCCGCCCGGAGGCGGGCGGCCGGAAAGAAAGGAATGGTATTACCAATGGGCGATATCCAGAAGAAAATCGCCATGCCGCAGCAGGACCCCCGCGTGCGCCGCGGCAACTTCGACGAGGTCGCGCTGGGCTACTCGGCCCAGATGGCCAAAGAGGAGGCGGCCCGCTGCCTGCACTGCAAAAACGCGCCGTGCGTGGCCGGCTGCCCGGTGGGCGTAAAGATTCCCGATTTCATCGCGCGCCTGCGCGACGGCAAACCCGAAGAGGCGTTCGGAGTTCTGCGCGAAACCAACGCCCTGCCCGCCGTGTGCGGCCGCGTCTGCCCGCAGGAAAGCCAGTGCGAGAGCAAATGCATCCGCGGCATTAAGGGCGAACCGGTGGCCATCGGCCGCCTCGAACGCTTCGCGGCGGACAGCCACCTGCAGGCGGCCGAAAAGCAGGAAAACGCGCCGGCAAAATCGTCGGGCGTCAAGGCGGCCGTCATCGGCGCGGGCCCCGCGGGGCTCACCTGCGCGGGCGAGCTGCGCCGGATGGGCTACGACGTCACGGTCTTCGAGGCGCTGCACAGCCCCGGCGGCGTGCTGATGTACGGAATACCGGAATTCCGGCTGCCCAAACGCGTGGTGGCCGCCGAGATCGACGCGCTGAAAAAATCCGGCGTCGCCATTCTCACCGACGTCATCATCGGTAAGACCCTCACCATCGAGGACCTGTTCGAGGACGGCTTTCAGAGCATCTTCATCGGCTCGGGCGCCGGCCTGCCGGCGTTTTTGGGCATTGAGGGCGAAAACTTAAGCGGCGTGTATTCCGCAAACGAGTTCCTCACGCGCACCAATCTGATGCGGGCGTATTCCGCCGATTACGACACGCCCATCAAGCAGAGCCGCTCGGTGGCCGTCGTGGGCGGCGGCAACGTGGCCATGGACGCCGCGCGCTGCGCGCTGCGCCTGGGCGCCGGGCATGTGTATATCCTCTACCGCCGCGGCATGGAGGAAATGCCCGCCCGCCGCGAGGAGATCGAGCACGCCAGGGAGGAGGGCATCGAATTCCGGCTTCTGAGCGCGCCGCTGCGCTTTGTGGGCGACGAGAACGGCAACCTCACCTCCGCAGTGTGCATCGGCATGGAGCTGGGCGAGCCGGACGCCTCCGGACGCCGCCGCCCCGTTCCCAAAGAGGGCAGCGAATTCCGCCTGGATGTGGACGCCGCGGTGATCGCGGTGGGAACCAGCCCCAACCCGCTGCTGCGCAACACCACCAGGGGCCTCGTAACCAACCGCCACGGCTGCATTGTGGCCGACGAGGAAACCGGGCTGACGAGCCTCCCGGGCGTGTTCGCCGGCGGAGACGCCGTAACGGGTTCCGCCACCGTCATTCTGGCCATGGGAGCCGGCAAGAAGGCCGCGGCCGCCATGGACGAGTACATGCGCGCAAAGCGCTGAATCCGGACCGCCGCGGCGCGTTTCTTTGTCGAGCATTTCCATTGTGCACAACCGTCTTTCCTGCTATACTGTTGTTTGTAGCCATTCCATTTAAGAGTGGCCGAAGCGGTGTTTCGTCCCTCCGCCTTCCCTTGGTTTTGCGAAACGCTTTGGAATGTGCCATTCTTTTTTGGAAACGCTGTAAAAGCAGCAATCCCTTCCTCGGCGCGGCCGCGCTCCGCGCCGAGGAAGGCGGCGGAAAGGCCGTTTTTTCTTCCCGGCACGCCGTTACCCCTTACGTCTGGAGAAGTTTTATGGAACCGATCATCGGCTTTGAAAAATCGAACTGCAAAAACTGCTATAAATGCATCCGCAACTGCCCCGTGAAATCCATCGCCTTCCGGGACGAGCAGATTCACATTCTGGGGGACGAATGCATCTACTGCGGCAGCTGCCTGCTCGGCTGCCCGCAGAATGCCAAATATATCGCGTCCGATCTGCCGAAGGTTCAGAGCGCCCTCGAGGCGGGGGAAAAGCTCTACGTCTCGCTGGCGCCCTCGTATATCGCGGCCTTTCCGAGCGCCGGCATCCTCGAGCTTTCGGCGGCGCTCAAAAAACTGGGGTTCGCCCACGCGGAGGAAACGGCCATCGGCGCCGCGCAGGTGACGCGCGAATACGAAAAGCTCATCCGCGCGCACCGGATGAAAAACATCATCACCACGTCGTGCCCTTCGGTGAATCTGCTCATCGAAAAATATTTTCCGGCCCTCATCCCGCAGCTTGCTCCGGTGGTGACGCCCGCGGTGGCCCACGCGCGCATGATCAAGCAGATCTACGGCGTGCGCGCCAAGGTGGTTTTCATCGGCCCGTGCATCTCCAAAAAGTATGAGTGCGCCGACCCGGACAACAACAACGTGCTGTTCGCCGTGCTCACCTTCGACGAGCTGATCCGCTGGATGGAGGAGGAGCACGCTCAGCCCTCCGAGCCGGACGCCGAGGGCCGCACCCTCGTGAACACGCTGCCGCGCTACTACCCCGCTCCGGGCGGCATCATCAAGAACCTGCACCGCGAGGAGCGCCGCGCCTACGAGTGCCTGAGCGTGGACGGCGTGGACCGCTGCATCGAGATCCTCGATTCCATCGAAAAGGACGGCCTTTCGGGCTATTTTCTCGAGCTCAACGCCTGCGCGGGCGCCTGCCTGGGCGGGCCGGTGATGCGGCTGCTGCACACAGGCTTTTTAAGCTCCAAGGACGTGCTCATCAAGAACGTCCGGCGCCGCAGCGAGGCGCCCGGCGCGCTCACGGAGGATGTGCAGGCGCAGTTTACCAAAAAGTTCCGCAACCGTTCGGTGAAGAAGGACGCCGCGGACGAGGACGCCATCCGGCGCGTGCTGGCGCAGACGGGCAAAACCTCTTCGGATAAGGAGCTCAACTGCGGCTGCTGCGGCTACAACACCTGCCGCGAAAAGGCCGTAGCCGTGCTGCAGGGCAAGGCGGATATCCGCATGTGCGTCCCCTACATGCGCGAGCTTGCCGAGAGCATGTCCAACACCGTGGTGGAGAACACGCCCACCGGCATCTTGATTTTAAACGGCGAGCTTGTCATCGAGCACTGCAACCCCGCGGCGGCAAAGCTGCTGCACCTCAAGGAGGACATCACGGGCAAGCCCGTGGCCGAGGTGCTCCCGAGCGGCGATTTTGAAGCCGTGCGGAAAAGCCAGCAGAACATCGTCAACCACAAGGAGCATTACGGGACGCTGGGGCTGTGGATCGAGCAGACAATCGTGATCGTTCCGAAAAACGACAGCATGTTCGTCCTTCTGCGCGACATCACGCACGAGGAAGAAACCGAGAACACGCAGCGCCGCATGGTGGAAAAAACGGCGGCCTTCGCAAACGAAGTGGTGAGCAAGCAGATGCGCGTGGTGCAGGAGATTGCGAGCCTGCTCGGCGAGACCACCAGCGAAACGCAGCTCGCGCTCTCGCAGCTGACGCAGAGCGTATCCGCGGCGAAGGAGGACGAGGATGGCGGCTCCCCGGATTGACGCGTTTTGCGGAAGCCTGACGCGAAACGGCGAAGCGGCGTGCGGAAGCCTTGCGCAGGTGCTGCGCGGGGAGGACTGCGTCACCGTGCTCATCGCCGACGGAAACATCCCCGCGCCCGCCGCCGGAGCGGAAAGCGCGCGGCAGGCTC
>JAEWAU010000047.1 GCA_023391535.1 Bacillota bacterium
CGGGGTGCTCCACAATTAATATAAATTCTGGGTGCTGCTCCCCCAAAGTTTACGCCGGATAGGTAAGCGTGCCGGTATCGACCTGTTCGAGCACGGAAAGATAGGCCCGCGCCTCCGCTTTGGCGCCGGCGAGGTCGTGCTCCCGGTAATTTCCGCACTGGGATTCCTCGGCGCCCGGAATCGGCCCCTCGAAGCCGGCGATGAACGCGAAGCCCTGCCGGATGAGTTCGAGTACGGCGGCGTCGGAAAGGCCGCGCGTGAGGAAATAGCAGCCCGTGCGGCAGCCCATCGGCCCGAAATAGACGACGTGCTCCGCCGCCTCGGAGCTGCGCGCATAGGTGGCGAACAGATGTTCGATGGTGTGGAGCGCCCCGTTGGCCACATAATCCCCCGCGTTGGGCGTTTTCATGCGCAGATCGTAGGTGACGATGTCGCCGTCCTGCCGGGAAACGTAAACGCCCGGACGAAGTTTGAGATGATCCACCTGAAAGCTTTTGATGCGCTTCAGTTCCATAACGTCGGCTCCATTTCTCCGGCGGTTTCCGAAGGCGCCGGTTTTCGCGTGTAAAAGCGCTCTTTTCGATTCTCCGATAAAACGGGCGGTGAAAATTCGCAGGGAATCGCTTCTGGCGCGTTTTTTTCCGCATACTTTATTCGGAGAATGGCATTAGAAAGTATAACAGGGAATCTGCGAAAAAACAAGCGCCGAACGGGCGCGTGCTTTTCGCGGAATGGGCTTGTGCTTTCCGGTGTTTTCCGATTCGCGCAAAAACGACGGTTTGCGCGTTCAGGGTGCAGTTTCCTGCCGTTTTGCTTGCAAATCCGCCGTATTTTCGATATAATAACGAGTATCGTCCGCGTTTTTTCGCGCGGCGTTTCCACTTGTGGAAGCCTGTTTACCGCCTTTTTTTTGCGTAAAACGCAGGCCCGCAGGCGGTTTTGCAATGCGTTTTTTGAGAGGCTTTTATATATGTATGCGGCGTTCCGGCGATTCCGGCCTTGCGCCCTGCCGTGGAGGCGGGTTTTCACACTTGTTCTTTGCGCGGGCCCGGATTGTTTGCGGGGTAAAGCCGTAAAAGCGGGGTAAAACCGTAAAAAACGAAGAGGCCGCGCGGCGGGGCGGGAAACGCTCCGCCGCGCGGGCGGGAGCACATTATGAGCATCAACCGCGTTCTGGAAAACGACAGAGGCACAGCCGCGCCGCGCCGCGCCGCCGAAAAGAAGCCCGCGTTCTGGCGGCCGTTTCTCATCTCCTTTTTTTCCATGTTTGCAGCTCTTTTTCTGGCGGGCGTTTTTCTGCTTTACGGGCCCTACCACTACTTCCGCGACCTTTGGGTGACGACGGCGATGTCCACCCTGCACCACCAGTGGCTGGCCACCGATCTGTTCAGTCAAAAAACCATCAACGAAATTCTTGCTTCCAATAAAACCATCGAACCTTCGGAGGACACCCATGCCAAAGAGGTGACGGTGAGGAACAAGAAGGTTCAGGATAACGCCACCACGCTGCCCGCAAGCCCGGCCGACGGTGAACATATCATAAACGGCGTCGGTTTCACGCGGCTCAAAACCTCCTCTTACGAGGGTTGGGTCGTGCGCGTGTTCGATCCTTCGCGCATCTATATGGCGCTTTCGCAGGGCTTCGGCTATTCCGGCGAACGCGTTACGCATATGGTAACGCGCCTCGGCGCTTACGCGGGCGTCAACGCAGGCGGCTTCATCGACGTCAACGGCGAGGGAAACGGCGGCAAGCCGGATAAAATCCTCATTTCGAACGGCAAGCTCATGGCTTCGGGAACCGGCTGGGGCACGCACAACATCGTGGGGTTCGATAAGGAAGGCCGTCTGCTGCTCACGCGCTGCAAGCAGAGCCAGGTGGATACCCTCACCGACACCTACCGCGACGCGGTGGAATTCTCGCCGTTTCTCATCGTCAACGGCGTGCCCTCGGTGATGGAGGGCAACGGCGGCTACGGCATACAGCCCCGCACCGCCATCGGCCAAACCAAGGACGGCGTCGTGATCCTCGTGGAGATCGACGGACGCAACCCGCCCAGCGTCATCGGCGCCTCCGTCAAGGATCTGCAGGAGATTTTCGAGCGCTACGGCGCATACAACGCCGCGAATCTGGACGGCGGCTCCTCGAGCGTCGTGGCCGTGGGCAGCAAGCTCATCAACAATCCCTCGAGCCACGGCGGTGAACGCTTCGTGCCCGACGCCTTTCTCATCACCAAGCAGTAACCACGCGGCGCGCTTTGCCGATTGCGGCGAAACGCGCCGTTTTTTTGCGTGCCGCCCGGGGAAAGGCGCCGGATTCCGCGCTTCCCTTGCAATCCGGCGCCGCGCCGTTTATACTGAATGGGTATGAATACGAATCTTCTTCTGAGATCGTGACGACCTCTCTCGAAGATCGGTGTAAAACAGACAGGAGAGAGCATACATGTTTGAGAGCATGGTAGCAAAGCTGAAATCCGAAAAAACGACCCTCGTGTTCACCGAGGGCACCGACGCGCGCATTCTGAAAGCCGCCACGCGCCTGCGGCACGACGGCATCCTCACCCCCATTTTGCTGGGCGAGCCGGGCGCCGTTGCGGCGGCCGCAAAACAGGCCGGCTGCTCCGTGGAGGGCATCGAGCTGATCGACCCGCAAAACTACGCCGGCATGGAGGAAATGGTGGCGCAGATGGTGGAGCTGCGCAAGGGGAAGATGGACGAGGCGGCCTGCCGCGCGGCACTCCAAAAATCGAACTATTTCGGCACTATGCTCGTTAAACAGGGCAAGGCCGACGGCCTGCTCGGCGGCGCAACCTATTCCACAGCGGATACGGTGCGTCCCGCTCTACAGCTTGTAAAAACAAAACCCGGCAGCAAGATCGTTTCGAGCTGCTTTATCCTGCACCGCGAAACGGCGAAGGGCGAGGAGCTTTACGCGATGGGCGACTGCGCCATCAACCTTTACCCGGGTGAGGACGAGCTTGCGGAGATTGCGGTGCAAACGGCCCGCACGGCCCGCATCTTCGGCATCGATCCGAAGGTGGCCATGCTCAGCTACAGCACGCTCGGCTCCGGCAAGGGCGAAACGGTGGACAAGGTCCGGGGCGCCACGGCCAAAATCAAGGCCCTGAACCCCGATTTCGCCGTGGACGGCGAGTTCCAGTTCGACGCCGCCTTCTCGCCCGAGGTGGCCAAACTCAAAGCGCCCCAGTCCCCCGTGGCCGGGCGGGCGAACACCTTTATCTTCCCGGATATCAACGCCGGCAACATCGGCTACAAAATCGCCCAGCGTCTGGGCGGCTTCGAGGCCTACGGCCCCATTTTGCAGGGCCTGAACGCCCCCATCAACGATCTTTCGCGCGGCTGCAACGCCGAGGAAGTCTACCAGATGGCCATCATCACGGCGGCCCTCAAATAATACGTTTTCCGATAAGCGTGCGGATTTTTCTCCGATTCTAAGCCAGAGAAAAGGATAAGCGTCCCCGCAAACGAGAGACGGGCGCCCGAAACCGCTGGGACAGCGGCTCCGGGCGCCCGTTTCGCCGGTGTTCAGCCCCGCGCAGGCTTCGAGGGCTTCGCGTCCTTTTTGCCGGTTTTCACCCTGCCCGCCAGCTCCGGCACCGGCTGCACCGCGTTTTTTTCGAAATGATTGCGCTGTGTCGCCTCGGTGCCGTGGGGCGCCTCCGGGTCCGGCCTGCGCATCCCCGCTTTTGCCATGTTCCAAACCTCCCAACCAACTCTGCGATTCTGCGGCCAAAGCATAGTTTCCGCGCGGGCGGCGCGTTTATACGCGCGTGCAGTTCCGAAGAAAAAGCGATTATGCAAATCGTATAATTCTCAGCCCGGTTTCCGATTCGTTGAATTAAAGTTTTCTCTGCAGGGTTTATCGCCTTTTTCATCGGTTATTCATATGGTGCGAATTCCGCGCAAACGGGGCCGGCATTTTTTTTTTCGGATGCCGGCCCCGTTTTGTTGTTTGCAGGAAAAGCGGAAGGTGCTTACTCGGCCTTTGCGGCGGGCACGGCCAGCTCCACCTTTTCGAACGCGATTTTATCGTCCCGCAGCACGGCCCGGATTTTATCCCCGGCCTTGACGTTGTTCTCGAGCATGCTCTCGGAAAGGGAATCCTCGATCTTGGACTGGATGGCCCGGCGCAGCGGACGCGCGCCGTATACGGGATCGAACCCCTCCTTGGCCACCCAGGCCACCACATCGTCGGAGAACTCCACGCCGATCTCAAGGCCCTCCATGCGCTTTTTCAGCACGTCGAGCATCCGGCGGGCGATCTTCTCGATATCCGGCTGCTGCAGCTGGTGGAACACGATGATGTCGTCCACGCGGTTGAGAAACTCGGGGCGGAAGGTGCGCTTGAGCTCACCCATCACGTCGGACTTGATGTCCTTGTCGGAAAGCGTACCCTCGGCGGTGCCGAAGCCGAGCTGGCGCCGATCGGTGATGGTGCGCGCACCCACGTTGGACGTCATGATAATGACGGTGTTGCGGAAATCCACCTTGCGGCCCTGGGAATCGGTGAGCACGCCGTCCTCCAGAATCTGGAGCAGGATGTTGAACACATCGGGGTGCGCCTTTTCGATTTCATCGAACAGCAGCACCGAGTAGGGTTTGCGGCGCACCTTTTCGGTGAGCTGGCCGCCCTCCTCGTAGCCCACGTAGCCCGGAGGCGAGCCGACCATGCGCGACACGGTGAACTTCTCCATGTATTCGGACATATCCATGCGGATCATGGCGCTCTCGTCGCCGAACAGCGCTTCGGCCAGCGCCTTGGAAAGCTCGGTTTTGCCCACGCCCGTGGGCCCGAGGAAGATGAACGAGCCGATGGGGCGCTTCGGGTCTTTAAGGCCCGTGCGGCCGCGCCGGACGGCGCGCGCCACGGCCTCCACGGCCTCGTTCTGCCCGATCACGCGCTTATGCAGCACGTCCTCGAGGTGCAGCAGGCGTTCGCTCTCCTCTTCCGCGAGGCGTTTGACGGGAATTCCCGTCCAGGAGGACACGATGGCGGCGATCTCTTCCTCGCCCACCTCGTTCATACTGCGCGCGCTGCTGCGCTGCCACGCCTTCTTCTGCTCCTCGAGCTTCTGGCGAAGCGCCTTCTCCTCGTCGCGCAGGCGCGCGGCGCGCTCGAAATCCTGCGCCTTTACGGCGGCTTCCTTCTCGCCGCCGAGCTTGCTCACCTGTTCCTCCAAAGAGCTCAAATCCGGCGGGGCCGTAACGGCCTGCAGGCGCACGCGGGAGGCCGCCTCGTCCATCAGGTCGATGGCCTTATCGGGCAGGTAGCGATCCGCGATATAGCGCGCCGAAAGCTTGACGGCCGCGTGCAGGGCCTCGTCCGTAATGCGCACCTTGTGGTGCGCCTCGTAGCGGTCGCGCAATCCGAGCAGAATCTGGTAGGCCTCGTCCTCGGAGGGCTCGCCCACCGTCACGGGCTGGAAGCGGCGCTCGAGCGCGGCGTCCTTCTCGATGTATTTGCGGTATTCGTCGATGGTGGTGGCGCCCACCACCTGAATATCGCCGCGCGCGAGCATGGGCTTGAGGATATTGGCCGCGTCCACCGCGCCTTCGGCGGCGCCGGCGCCCACGATGGTGTGCAGCTCGTCGATGAACAGGATGACGTTGCCGGCCTTTTTCACCTCTTCGAGGGCCTTTTTAATGCGCTCCTCGAACTCGCCGCGGTACTTGGTGCCCGCGATCATGCCCGAAATATCCAGCGAAAACACCCGTTTATCCTTGAGGATCTCGGGCAGACGCCCTTCCACAATCTTTTCGGCCAGCCCTTCGGCGATGGCGGTTTTGCCCACGCCCGGCTCGCCGATGAGGCACGGGTTGTTCTTGGTGCGCCTAGACAGAATCTGGATGACGCGCTCAATCTCCTTGGAACGGCCGATGACGGGGTCGAGCTTGCCGTCTCGCGCGGCGTCGGTGAGGTCGCGCCCGAACTGGTTGAGCGTGGGCGTCGTGCCGCCGCCCTTCGCCGACTGCGCGCGCCCGGGCTTTACGGAGGACGCCATGCCCGCCTTTTCGGCCGGCTCCTGCGGCACCTCGCTCACCTCCTGCTGGATGCGTTCGTACAGCTCCCGCGGGTCACACCCCAGCTCCGCCAGGATGCGCACGGCCACGCTGTCGCCTTCGCGCAAAAGTCCCATGAGCAGATGCTCGGTGCCGATGTAGTTCTGGCCCATATTGCGGGCCTCCAGATAGGCGAGCTCGATGATGCGCTTGCCGCGCGGCGTGAGATCCTCGGCCGAAATGTCGTAGGGTTCGCCGCGCCCCACGAGCTGGACGATGATGTTCTCGATCTGCTCGGCGCTCACGCCCGAAGCCTCGAGCACCTTGGCCGCCACGCCCGTTTTTTCCTTCAGCAGGCCGAGCAGGATATGCTCGCTGCCGATATAGTTATGACCCATGCCGCCCGCCGATTTCATGGCGAGGTTGAGCGCATTGGCCGCCTTTTCCGTGAATTTATCAAACATAAATGGAACCTCCTTAATCCGTTTTCCGTTTCAAAAGCCGGTTCATAATCCGCTTCAACAGCTTTCGCCTATGTGCATGTGTTTCGATTATGTGTTTTGCCGCGAATTTTAACCGTCCTTTTTAAGGGGAATCGTATGGCCGCCGCCCGTGCGGGACGGGTTCAGCCCCCTGCCTTGCCGCCCGCCGGCTGCTCCGCGAGCTTTTCGCGCACGAACTGCGCGCGGAGCACGTCGCGCATCCCGGTATCGAGGCTGCGGCCCGCGGAAGCCGTGAGCGTGGCGGGCTGCGCCGCGTTGATCAGCTCGTTGATGAGGTCGAGCCCCAGGTCGATGACGCCTACGGTGGCCCCGAAGCGCACGTTGGAAATGAGCGTCATGAACTCCTCCGTGGAAAGAGTGCGCGCGGTACGCAGAATTCCGTAACTGCGCCAGACTTTATCCTCAAACGGCGCGCCGGTCTTCCGGAACGCCTCGCGCGCGGCCATCTCCTGGCCGATAAGCTGGCTCGCCACGCCCGCGACGTTATCGATCGCCTGCTTTTCGGTGATGCCCAGCGTCGTCTGGTTGGAAAGCTGGTAGATGGAGCCGCGCACCTTGCTGCCCTCGCCGTAGGTGCCGCGCAGCGTAAGCCCGAGCTTGGCCACGGCGCCCGCGAACTGCGCAAGCGCGCCGGACTGCTCCAGCGCCGGCAGGTGCAGCATCAGGCTGGCCCGCAGCCCCGTTCCGAGGTTCGTGGGGCATTGGGTGAGATAGCCGAGGTTTTCGTCAAACGCGTAATGGAGCTTCTCGTCGAAGCGGTCGTCGAGCTGGTTTGCGCGCTCGAGCGCCGTTTCAAGCTGCATTCCCGGCAGCATCACCTGGATGCGGATGTGGTCCTCTTCCCCCAGCATAATGCTCACGCTTTCATCCGAGGAGAGGAGCAGCCCGCGGCCTTCGCGCTCCTTCGCAAACTCCGGGCTTACGAGATGCCGTTCCGAAAGCGAAAGGGCGCGCGCCGGCGTGAGGCGCTGCATATCGACGAATTCAACGCCCGGCTCCTCGCCGAGGACGCCGCGCGCTTCGCGGATGACCTCCTGCCGCTGTTCGGGCGACATCCGGCACGGAAAAGGGAAATCCACGATATTGCGGGCGAGCCGCACCCGTGAGCTCAAAACAACGCTGCCCTGCGGGCCGGTTTCCAGATACCATTTCACTTGTCCTGCTCCCCTTTCTCCATTCCTTTGATCTGGTCGCGGAGCTTTGCCGCCTTTTCGTATTCCTGCGCCGCCACCGCGTCTTCAAGCGCTTTCTGGAGCTGCGAAAGCTCCCGGCGCTTTTTCAGCTCGCGTCCCGCCGTGGCGGGGATTTTGCCCACGTGCCGCGTGCGCCCGTGGATGCGCTGGATATAGGGCATCATATCGTCCAGAAACTCGCTGTAGCAGTGCGCGCATCCCGCCATGGCGGACTGCGCAAAATCCTCGAAGGTGGTGCCGCAGAAGCTGCACTTGCGCGCGGGCGTGCGCTGCGTCGTCTGCGGAAGTTCCTGGGAAAACAGGCCGCCCAGCAGGGACTGCAGCCCCATCTGAAAGCCCGAGAACGGGCCGGTGCTTTCCAGCCCGCTGAATATGGAATCGTACCCGAGTTCCGCCGCACACTGAGGGCAGAGATGGATTTCCCTGATCTCTCCGTTCAGATTCTGGCGAACATGTACCGTCGCTTCGTTATGGTTGCATTTCTGACAAAGCATGGAACCATCCTTTCTGCAGCGTCCGCCGGAAAACCGGCCGCCGGCGGCCGAACAGCCGCGGTGAAACGCTGAATTTATCGCACCAGCGAAAGGATCATCTGTTTGAACACTGCGGCGCGCACGGTTTCGCGCTCCTCGCGCGAAAGCGTCCGGTAGTTCTGGTCGCACGAGGCGGCCCGCAGCAGCATGCCCGCCTCTTCGTTCAGCGCGCCCGCGACGCACAGCGTCCCAATCAGGCGCCGCGCCGTTTCCTCGCTGAGCGTATCCCCCACGGCGCCGATGGCCTGCACGAGCATTTCGTGCCCGGAGCGGTGCGCGCGCGTGATGCGGATGAACCCGCCGCCGCCGCGCCGGCTTTCCACCAGATACCCCTGTTCGGGCGTGAACCTTGAGGTGATGACGTAATTGATCTGGCTCGGCACACAGCCGACCTTACTCGCAAGTTCGTTGCGCTGGATTTCCGCGATACCGTCCGCCTCGGCCAGCATCTGCTCGATGAGCGCGGCAATCATATCGCTCAGTCTCACCGGACTCTCCTCCATTCCTGACTTTCTTTGACCTTGTAACCAGTATAACTTTTTCGCGGTTTCTATCAAAGTCAGTTAAAGTCAGACAATTTCTTGTTTTCTTCTGTTTTCTCGCGTTTTCGCTCTCGTGCTCTTGCAGACACAGCTTTCAGTTTTTTTCCGCCGCATCCCGCGCCGCCGCTCCGCGCGGGAACGCAGGCTCCCATAGTCCGGCGCGAAGGCACGCTCTGCCTATTCTACGGCGGCCGGCACCACCTTACCGTTGTGGGAAGGCACACTGTACCTAGTTTACGGCGGCGCGGAAAGTTTTATGCCCGCGTGGAACCTTTTTTTGGAGGCCGCCATACTATGTGGTGTAAGCACGAAAGGAGGTCTTTGTTCATGGGATGCGGAAACGGCTTTTTCGGAGGAAACAACAGCTGCATTTGGATTATACTTATCATCATCGTTCTGTGTTGCTGCTGTGGCGGCTGGGGTTCCAACAACGACTGTGACTGAGCCTCATACGCAAGCGGTAAAAAACCGCCGGAGAGATCTCCGGCGGTTTTTGCCGTCTTTAACCGTCTTTAGCGGAATTGCAATAAGGCCCGCCGGAAAAGACTTCTGAATCGGAAGATATCCCGTTTGAACCGGCGCTCGCGGGAAGCAAAAAAAGGGCGTTTCAAAGCCGTGCGGCTTCGAAACGCCCTTTTGCCTGCCGGGAAGAAACGCCGGGGATCACTCCTCGTCGCTGTCCTTACCGTCCTCGTCGCCCTCGCCCTCGTCATCCTCTTCGTAAGGATGCTCGTCGTGCTCCGGGCCGAAATCGAACTCCAGCTTTTCGCCGCAGTTCGGGCAGCTCATCTCGCCGTCCGAGAGGAGGTCCTCATCCAGATATACCTTTTCCCCGCACTTCGGGCAGGTCACTTCGTAGTAATCGGAGTCGTCCTCGTCTTCGTCGTCTTCGTCCTCGTCGTCGTCTCCGTAAAAGTCCTTTTCGAGATCCTCCAGGTCTTCGTCAATCGCGTCCACCTGCTCGGAAATCTCGGAAAGGCCGTCCTCCACGTCCGAAACCGAGAGCGCCATGTCGTCCAGCACGTCGACCATAGCCTTGATAATGCGGCCTTCTTTGGTCGTTTCGTCAATGCCGAGACCCTCGACAAGACCCTTCAAATATGCAACCTTTTCCGTTACGGTCATTGGTACGCCTCCTCTGCCATATACACTAGCACAAATTCTATCCATACGTCCGTATTCCGGCCGTGCCGAACTGTTTTCGGCCGTGCCGGGTAGTTCGCCGGGCCGTGCCGGCGGGCGCGTAAGGCGCCCTTTCGGGTAGTATTCGCGTCAGGCGCGCTCCATATACTCGCCGGTGCGCGTATCTACGCGGATATGGTCGCCCTCGTTGATGAAAAGCGGGACCTTGATGGTCGCGCCGGTTTCGAGCTTCGCGGGTTTGGTGGCGTTGGTGGCCGTGTCGCCCTTGAAGCCCGGGTCGGTTTCGGTGACTTCGAGTTCCACGAACGTGGGAGGCTCGATGCCGAACACGTTGCCCTTGAAGGAAAGGATCTTGCAGTCCATGTTCTCCTTGACGAAGCGGAAGTTGTCGCCGAGCTTCTCCGCGTTCAGCGGAAGCTGCTCGTAGGTTTCTTTATCCATAAAATAATACAGCGAACCGTCGTTGTAGAGATACTGCATGTCCTTGCGCTCCACGTACGCCACCGGGAACTTATCGGTGGGGTTGAACGTGCGCTCCACCACGGCGCCCGTGATGACGTTTTTGAGCTTGGTGCGCACAAATGCGGCCCCTTTACCGGGTTTTACATGCTGGAATTCCA
Organism: Bacillota bacterium; assembly: GCA_023391535.1. Lineage (GTDB taxonomy): Bacteria > Bacillota > Clostridia > Oscillospirales > Ethanoligenentaceae > JAEWAU01. The sequence goes on from JAEWAU010000047.1 coordinate 10,553, forward strand.
CGATGGAAAGCACGTTGCCGTCCATCTCAAACGTGAGTCCGTTGCGAAAATCGCCTGCTGAAAGCATGGGTGCAACCTCCAAATTTTGTTTTCCGTACCAAAGGCTCCGCCCAACGCGCGGGGCAGGGCCGCCCAACTGCGCCGCGCGGGAAAGCCGGCGCAGATTTACAGCACATAGAACTATTTTAGCTTATCCCAAAAAAATTTGCAAGGCCTTCTCCCGCAAAGAAGGCAAGAAAGCGTAAAAACAGAAGGATTTTTCCGGGCGGAGCGGCTGCGCGGGGGCGAAATCAGAGCACCACAAGCTCCTTGGGGCACTTGGTGAAGATGGAGCAGCCGTCCTGCGTGAGCACGGCCATATCCTCGATGCGCACGCCGAACCGGCCTTCCAGATAGATGCCCGGTTCGATGGTCATGGTCATGCCCGGCTCGAGCACCGTGTCGCAGCTCGGGGAAAGGCGCGGCTCCTCGTGAATGAGAACGCCCACGCTGTGGCCGAGCCCGTGCCCGAAGCAGCCTTCAAAGCCTGCGCCGTCGATGATGTCGCGCGCGATTTTATCCACGTCGCAGCAGCGTTTGCCGGGCTTCAGCGCCTCCTCGGCGGCAAGCTGGGCTTTGAGCACCGTGTCGTAGACTTTCTTCTGCTCCTCGGTTACATGCCCCACGGCCACGGTGCGCGTCATATCCGAGCAGTAGCCGTCCACGATGCAGCCGGTATCCATCGTGACGAAATCGCCGGGTTTGAGTTTGCGGTCGCCGGGCACGCCGTGCGGGCGCGAGGTGGTTTCGCCGAAGATGGTGATGAGGTCGAACGACGGCCCGGAGGCGCCGTTTTTCTTCATGAAATATTCGGTTTCGAGCTGGATATCGCGTTCGGTGACGCCGGGCTTGAGGTAGCTCAGGATATGGTCGTAGGCAAGCTCCGTGATCTTCTGGGCCTTATCCATGCTCGCAAGCTCTTCCGGCTCCTTGATCATGCGCAGGCGTGCGATGGTGCGGCTGAGCGCGGCGGATTCATCGAACGCCACGCCCGGCAGCATCTGCGCAAAGCGCCGCGCCTCGAAAACGGGCAGATCGTAGGCTTCGATGCCCACGGTTTTCACGCCGTACCGCGCGGCCAGGGCCGGGAGCTGTTTTGCAAGGCTTTCGAGCAGCTGCACGTCGCAGTCCTTCGCCTCGGCGCGGGCGGCCTCCACATAGCGCGAATCGATGAGGAACACGGCGGCCTCCCTCGTGACGAAGAGGATGCCGTCGGTGGAGGGGAATCGGGTGAAGTAAAAGCGGTTGTGCGGCGAAAACACAAGGGCGGCCGAATTTGCGGCGAGTTTTTCCTGAAGTTTTTGAATGCGGTTCATACAAGTCGGTCCTTTCTGAATATTTGCCATGCTTTTATTTGCGGTATGTCATACGAATCTCCGATAAAACTGCGGATCAAAATACGCATCAAAACCCATAGAGAAAAGCTTTCGCTGCGGATTTTACCGGTGCGCGCTCGCCCGCATTTTCAGCCGGATATTCGTATCAGAGCAGATCCTTGAGCCCGCGAAGGGCGAGCAGATAGCTTTTTTTGCCGAAGCCGACGACGGAGCCCGCGCACACCGGGGCGATTACGGATTTGTGGCGGAATTCCTCGCGCGCGTAGACGTTCGACATATGCACCTCCACACAAGGGATGCGGATGGAGGCGATGGCGTCGCGCAAGGCGATGCTGTAGTGCGTATAGGCCCCCGCGTTGATGACGACGCCGTCGAACCGGCCGCGCGCGGAATGAAGCAGGTCGATGAGCTCCCCTTCGCTGTTGGACTGGTGCGCCTCGCAATCGAGCCCCAGCTCCTGCGCCTCGCGCAGAATCTCGGCGTTCACGGAATCCAGCGTATCGCGGCCGTAGATGCCCGGTTCGCGCTCGCCCAAAAGATCGAGGTTCGGCCCGTGCAGCACGAGCACGCGGTGTTTGAGCATATTCATTCGGAGAACCATCCTTTCGCATCGGGCAAGCGCCGCTCCCGCAAAAGTGCGGGCGGCCTTATTCCTGTTCCCGGGCCCGCTCCGCCCGGCGGTAAATCTCCCGCATCGCGCAGGCGTCGTGTGCCTGCGTGCCGGCCGATTCGCAGATGAACACGGGCGCGCAGCCCTTTTGCACGCACAGCTCGGCCACCGGCTCGAACGCGGGGCCGAACGCCGTATCCGCAAAGGTGAGGTGGCGCTTTTCGCCGCCCTTTTCCGTGTATTCGATATGGGAAAAATGGGAGTGGAACCGGCGCATGCGCTCGGTTCCCAGGCCGTTCTCCACCGCGTCGAACACCGCGCGGAACTCCGCGGGCTTTATAAGGCTGCCGAAGGAACGCGCGTAGATATGCCCGAAATCGAGGCAGGGGATCAGGCGTTCATCCAGCCCGCACAGCTCCACCACTTCCTCCACCGTGCCGAGCTGCCCCACCTTGCCCATGGTTTCCGGGCACAGGCGGATATCCGAAAGGCCCTCGGCATCCAGCGCCGCAAGGGCGCTGCGGAAGGTTTCGCGGGCAAGCTCCAGCGCCTGTGCGCGGGGAAGCTTTCCGCAGGAGCCGGTGTGCACCACCACGCGCCGCGCGCCCATGGCCCGGGCGGCGCGCGCGCTTTGCAGGATATAGCCCACGCTGTTTTGGCGCTTCTCTTCCTCGGTGCTGGACATGGAGATGAAATACGGCGCGTGAACGGAAAGCGCCACGCCGTTCTCGCGCGCGAGGGCGCCGAGCCGTGAGGCGCGCTCGTCGGAAATATGGATGCCGTGGCCGCCCTGATATTCGTAGGCGTCAAGGCCCAGCCCCCGCACATAGGCGGGCGCGGCCATCACGCCGCGGTTGCCTTCTTCAAAAAAACGGTCCTCGTTACCCGCGGGGCCGAAGCGGGGCAGTTCTCCCATGCGGGCACCTCCGTTTGGCATACGTTTATTCGCCGGTTTTCGCGCCGCCCCGCGGTTCCCCGCCCGGAAGCCAGCCGGGCGGCAGCGCGCCGTGGCGGCGGAGGATGCGGCGCTCCAGCGCGCGGCGCAGCCTTGTGAAAGGCGGCTCGCGCCGGTCGATAGGCAGCACGAGCCACGCGCGCATTCCCGCGCGGTGTGCGCCCAGCACGTCGGTAAAGATCTGGTCGCCCACCGCGGCGGCGCGGCCGGGCGGAAGCCCCAGCTCCCGCAGCGCACGGCGGAAGCCCCACGGAAGCGGCTTGAGCGCGTTGCACAGAAACGGCAGGCCCATCGCCTGGGCGAACGTGCCCACGCGCTTGCTGTGATTGTTGGAAAGCAGAATCATCCGCACGCCGGCGCTTTGCATGGAGTTCGCCCACGCGCGCATGGCTTTCCCGGGGAGCGGGGCGCGCCGCCCGGCGAGGGTGTTGTCCAAATCCAGCACAAGCCCTTCCACGCCCTCGGCGCGCAGCAGCTCCGGCGCGATCTCCACGACACTGTTTATAATTTTTTCCGGAAGTGTCCGCACTACGCGCACCGCCCCCCTGTACTCTTCTCCGGTGAAAAAGCGGATCTGATCCGCGCGTTGATCGGAGAACCGTATCCGGCGCCGGCCCCGCGCTTCTTCGCGCCGCCCGGCCCTCACACAATACGAATCCCCATTTGCATGCGGATATTCGGCTCAAACGAAACGAAAAACAAAAAAGCGGGCGCTCACGCCCGCTTTTCAGCCTTGCCGAAAGGCTCCGTCAATGTTTGCGCTTGCGAGCCGCTTCCGACTTCTTCTTGCGCTTGACAGAGGGTTTCTCATAGTGTTCCCTCTTACGAACCTCAGCCAGTACGCCGGAACGTGCACACTGCTTTTTAAAGCGCCGGAGGGCGCTTTCAAGAGATTCATTGTCCTTGATCCGAATTTCAGCCATCTTAAATTCCCTCCCTCCGTCAGCCACGGGATATATCAATGCCGGATGCTCCGGCTGGAAGCTGTCGCATTTGAAAGGCCGCCCAGGCGAAAACCGGAACGCCGCCGCGGGCCCCACCCTGCCAAAATGTTCTGCAAGCCTATTATACACTGAGGCCCAAGGGGCTGTCAAGGGCAGCGCCGCGGCGCCTGAAAATATTGTATGCAATAGAAACGCCCGCATACGGGGCTATTGCAGAAACGTTATGCGGCTTTGCAATACCCGGCCAAAGCGGCGCCCGCAGTTCAAGAGCCGTACTTTTGCGCGAGGTTGAGCGGCGTTATTTCGCCACAATATTGAGCAGGCGGCCTTTCACGAAAATCACCTTGACGACCTGTTTGCCCGCAATCAGCGACGAAACCTTTTCGAGTTCCTGCGCCGCGGCCAGCGCTTGCTCCTGCGAAGCGTCCGCCGCGACGGTTACCGTGCCGCGCAGCTTGCCATTGACCTGCACGGCGATTTCGGCGGTATCCTCTTTGCACTTGGCTTCGTCGTACGTCGGCCAGCTCTGCTCGCAGAGCATGCCGCCGAACCCGCAGAGCTGCCACATTTCCTCGGTGATGTGCGGCGCGAAGGGATTGAGCAGCAAAAGCAGCGTGCGCAGCTCCCCGCGCGTGACGGAGCCCTTTTCCGCGATGTCGTTGAGCAGGGACATCATGGCCGCGATGGCCGTGTTGTATTTGAGGTTCTCGATGTCTTCCGAAACCTTCTTGACGCATTTGTGGAACGCGCCCTCGAGCTCCGGGCTGTAATCCTCTTCCGGCGTGACGCCTTCCTGAAGCGCCCAGACGCGTTCGAGGAAGCGGCGGCAGCCCTTGATGCTGGCGGGCGACCACGGCGCGGATTTTTCAAAATCGCCCACGAACATCTCGTAGAGGCGCATGGTGTCGGCGCCGTATTCGCGCACGATGTCGTCGGGGTTGATGACGTTGCCGCGCGATTTGCTCATCTTTTCGCCGTTCTCGCCGAGGATCATGCCGTGGCTCGTGCGCCGCTGGTACGGCTCCTTCGTGGGCACCACGCCGAAATCGTAGAGCGCCTTGTGCCAGAAGCGCGAATAGAGCAGATGCAGCGTGGTGTGCTCCATACCGCCGTTGTACCAATCCACGGGCATCCAGTAGCGCAGCGCCTCGGGGCTTGCGAGGCAGGTGTCGTTGTGCGGGTCGCAGTAGCGCAGGAAATACCACGAGGAGCCGGCCCACTGGGGCATGGTATCCGTTTCGCGCCGGGCGGCCCCGCCGCAGTGCGGGCAGGTGGTGTTCACCCATTCGTCCATGGTGTCGAGCGGCGATTCGCCGTTCTCCGTGGGCTCGTAGGATTGCACTTCCGGCAGGCGCAGGGGCAGCTCGCTTTCGGGCAGGGGCACCCAGCCGCATTTGTCGCAATGCACCACGGGGATCGGCTCGCCCCAGTAGCGCTGGCGCGAGAACACCCAGTCGCGCAGCTTGTAGTTCACTTTCGGGCGGCCCTTGCCTTCGGCCGCCAGCCATTCGATGATCTTTTTCTTCGCCTGCTCCACCGTGAGGCCGCTCAGAAAGCCGGAATTGACGAGTACGCCCGTTTCGCAGTCGGTGAACGCCTCTTTCTGCACGTCGCCGCCCTGCACCACCTCCACGATGGGCAGGCGGAACGCCTGGGCGAAATCCCAGTCGCGCGTGTCGTGCGCCGGCACGGCCATGATGGCGCCGGTTCCGTAGGTGACGAGCACGTAATCCGAAATGAAAATGGGGATCTCGCGCCCGTTCACGGGGTTGACGGCGCGCACGCCCTTAAGCTCCACGCCGGTTTTTTCCTTCTGCAATGCGGTGCGCTCGAGATCGGATTTGCGGGCGGCCTGCCCGCGGTAGGCATCCACCTCCGCGGCGTTCTCAAGCAGCCCCTTCCACTTTTCCACCATGGGATGTTCGGGGGAAAGCACCATGTAGGTGGCGCCGAACAGCGTGTCGGGCCTTGTGGTAAACACGGTGAGCGTATCCCCCGCCGTGGTGGCGAAATCCACCTCGGCGCCCGTGGAGCGGCCGATCCAGTCGCGCTGCTGCGTTTTGATCTTCTCCATATAATCGACGGTGTCGAGGTCGTCGATGAGGCGCTGCGCGTAATCCGTGATGCGCAGCATCCACTGCGACTTCACCTTGTGCACCACTTCGCCGCCGCAGCGCTCGCACACGCCGTTCACGACTTCTTCGTTGGCAAGCACCACCTTGCAGGAGGTGCACCAGTTCACCGACATCTCTTTTTTATAGGCGAGCCCGTGCTTGAACAGCTGCAGGAAAATCCACTGCGTCCATTTATAGTAGCCCGGGTCGGTGGTGTTGATCTCGCGCGACCAGTCGAACGACAGCCCGAGGCTTTTGAGCTGGGCTTTGAAGCGCGCGACGTTGGCCGCCGTGACGGCGGCGGGATGGATGTGGTTTTTGATGGCGTAGTTCTCGGTGGGCAGGCCGAACGCGTCCCACCCCATGGGGTAGAGCACGTTATAGCCCTGGAGGCGTCGTTTGCGCGCCACGATATCCAGCGCCGTATAGGGGCGCGGATGCCCGATGTGCAGGCCCTTTCCGGAAGGATACGGAAATTCCACCAGCGCGTAGTACTTGGGGAGCGAAAAATCGTTTTTCGCGTGGAATACCCCTTTTTCTTCCCAGATGTCCTGCCACTTTTTCTCGATCGCGGCAAAATCGTAACGCAATGTGATCTCCTCCAACTTTTTTTGTGCCTATGTACGGCGTCCGCAGACGCTAAGTCCGCAGACGCTAAGTCCGCAGACGCCAAGTCCGCAGACGCGCGGCGAAACGCTCAGTCCGCGCCCGCGGCCCGAAGTTCCGCCTTCCGCGGCTGTTCCTCCGGTTTGCTTGCCAAAAGCTCCGCGAGCTCGATGACGCGGCCGTCGGCCCAGAGGCGCTCCAGATTATAGAAGGTGCGCGTATCCCGGTGAAACACATGAATCACCACCGAGCCGTAATCGAGAACCACCCAGCTCGCGGTCTGCATGCCCTCCACGCGCTGGGGCTCCGCTCCGGCCTCGGAAAGCCTGAACTCCAGCTCCTCGGCAAGGGAACGCACCTGCGTGCTGCTGCCGCCGGAAGCCAGCAGAAAATAATCCGCCAAAATGCTGACGCCCGCGATATCGATGGCCTTCACATCCTCGGCCTTGCGGCCGTCCAGAATCTGCGCGGCCTTTTTCAGAATTTCCATGCCTGTCAGGTAAACCGCCCCCAATTAATGGCCGACCCGGTTTTCCGAGAAACGAAATGCGCGGAAAACCCGCTTTTCTATCGGAAAATCGGATGCAGCCCGTTTTTTGCCCTGTAAAACGCATATGCAAAAAGTCCCCCGCGGCCCGCCGGGCCGGGGAAACCGCGTTTGCTGCGCGCGCCCGGCTCACGCCCGCTTCGCGCGCCCGGAAAGAATCTGCTCGTTGCGCGCCCGCACGGTGTCGAGATGGATGGGCACGCCCTTTCCCAGAAGCTCCGCCACGGAAAAATCCAGCGTGGCGTTCATGCCCGTATCCAGCGAGGTATAGATGGCCCTGCGCAGGCCGTCCACGCCCTCGTAATCGCGCTCGGCGGAGATATAATCGGCCAGATAGAGGATTTTTTCGAGCAGGCTCATGCCCGCCCGCGCCGTGGTGTGATAGCGCACGGCGTTCAGAATGTCGCGGTCGCCCACGCCGTACTCGTGCTCGAGCACCGCCGCGCCCGTGATGGCGTGCAGCAGCTTCGGCGCCGTTTTTTCGACTTCGTCGAGGATTATACTATATTTTGCTATGGTTTGCAACTGGGCTTCCACCGGCTCCTCTTTCGTAACGTCGTGCACAAGCCCCGCGAACCGGGCCCTGGAAACGTCCGCGCCGTAAAGCTTCGCGAGCTTCACGGCCTCGTCCGACACGTTGCAGGAATGCAAAAACCGCTTTTCGCTCAGCTTTCGCTTCAGTATGCCTCGAAACCGCTCCAAATCTTCATCGTTTGGTTCCATCATGCTCAAAACAGCCTCCGTTCATGAAAAAAATGCGCCGGAAACGCCGCGCGGTTATATGCCGCGGTACAGGCCGCGCGCGGCGATGTAGCGTTCCACCTCCGGCGGAAGCAGACCCTGCGCGCCGCCGCCCTGTTTGAGAAGGGCGCGCACCTGCGTGGAGGAAACCTCCCGCACGGGCAGATCCTCCACACGGCACGAAGCGCCGTAAAGGCGCGTCAGCTTTTCCGCCTGGGCGCGCAGCGCCGCGAGCTCCCCTTCCCGGCGCGCGCAGGCGCACAGCACGGCGCGGCGCGCGATCTCCGGGAAATTCCGCCAGCTTTCGAGCGTGAGGAACATATCCGCGCCCGTGATGAGATAGAAACGCGCGCGCGGGTACCGCTGTGCCAGCGCCGCCAGCGTATCCGCCGTGTAGCTCACGCCGCCGCGCTCGATCTCGATGGGGCAGGCCTCGATGCGCGGCTCGCCTTCACAGGCGAGCCGGCACATGGCAAGCCGCTCGGAGGCGGGCGCAAGGCCCCGCGCGCTTTTGTGCGGGGGCGACCACACGGGAATCAGCAGCACGCGGGAAAGCCCCAGCCGCTTAAGAAAGCCGCGCGCCATGCTCATATGCCCATTATGAACGGGATTGAAGCTCCCGCCCAGCACGCCGATTTTTTCGGCCCGTTCGATCTCCGCCATCAGCCGCCGCACCGCCCCGCACGCGCCCTCACAGTTCGATCACCGGATTTTCGGGATTCGGGCGGTAGAGCACGATGCGCGCGCCCACCACCGTGACGATTTCGGCGGAAAGCGGCTCCGAAAGAGCCAGCGCCGCCTCTTTTGGGGAAAGCGGGCAGGTTTCGAGCACGCGGTATTTGACAAGCTCGCGTTTTAAGAGCGCATCCCCCGCCTGCGTAAGTACCTGAGGCGTAACGCCCCCCTTACCGATCTGCCCGATGGTTTCCGCCGTGCTCGCCATGCCGCGCAGACGCGCGCGTTGTTTGGAAGTGAGCAATTCCTGGCACCCCTTTCGCCGGGCGCCGGAGCGCCCGCGTCGTTTTCCGAATTTTTCTTGTGTTTTTGGGAAAAAGCGCCCGGCTTCTTCAGCCGCCGAGCTTTCCCGCGTATTTTTTATTGAGCAGCACCGCAAAATCCGTAAGGGCCTTGCCGCGGTGGCTGAGCCGGTCCTTCTCCTCGCCGCTCAGCGACGAGAAGCTGCGGCCCGTGGTGCTTTCGATGAACACGGGGTCGTAGCCGAACCCACCCGTGCCCTGCGGCTCGAACGCGATGGCGCCCCTGCACTCGCCGCGGCAGGAAAGCTCCCCGCCGCCCGGGAACACGCAGCACACCGCGCACACAAACCGCGCGGTGCGCGCGCCCTGGGGCACATCGCGCAGCTCGGAAAGCAGCTTTTCGATGCGGTCGCGGTCGCTGGCGCCCTCGCCCGCGTAGCGGGCCGAATACACGCCCGGCGCGCCGTGCAGCGCGTCCACGCACAGCCCGGAATCGTCGGCCACCGTGGGCAAACCCGAGGCCAGCATCCCGCTCACCGCCTTGATGCGCGCGTTTTCCTCGAACGTCTCGCCCGTTTCCTCGGGGTTTACGTGCACGTCCGCTTCCGCAAGCGACACGCCGTGGATGCCAAGCGGCCCCAGAATGCGGCGGATCTCGGCGAGCTTATGCGCGTTGTTGGTGGCAATCAGAAAGGTCATGGCAAAGCCTCCTTCGGTGCAAGGACGCCCCAGAGTGAGAAAATCATTCCCCGTCGAACAGGGCGTTCACGAAATCCTGCGGCGAAAAAGGCTGGAGGTCGTCGAGCCCTTCGCCCACGCCGACGTATTTGACCGGAATATGCAGCTCGTGCATCACGGCGAACACCACGCCGCCGCGCGCCGTGCCGTCGAGCTTGGTGAGCACGATGCCGGAAAGACCCGCCGCCTCGCCAAAGGCTCTGGCCTGGTTCACGGCGTTCTGACCCGTGGAGGCGTCGAGCACCAGCAGGTTCTCGCGCGCGCACCCGGGCAGCTCGCGGTCGATCACCTTCGAGATTTTGGCGAGCTCGTCCATCAGGTTCTTCTTGTTGTGCAATCGGCCGGCCGTGTCGCAGAGCACGACGTCCGCGCCGCGCGCCTTCGCGGCGGCGAGCGCGTCGAACACCACGGCGGCGGGGTCGGCGCCCTCCTGCTGGCGCACGATGGGCACCTGCGCGCGCTGCGCCCAGATCTCGAGCTGGTCCGCCGCCGCGGCGCGGAAGGTATCCGCCGCGGCGAGCAGAACCTTTTTGCCGCTCGCGCGCAGAACGGCCGCGAGCTTGCCGATAGTGGTGGTTTTGCCCACGCCGTTGACGCCGATGACGAGCACCACGGAAGGCTTCGTGGAAAGGTTGAGCGACGTATCCGCCTCGAGCAGCTCCGCCATCACCGCCTTGAGCAGCGCGCGCACCGCTTCGGGCTCCGAAACGCCCCGCGCCTTCACGCGGGCGCGCAGCTCCCCGATGATGGATTCGGCCGTGGAAACCCCCACGTCGGATTCGATGAGGATCTCCTCCAGCTCGTCGTACAGGCTCTCATCCACCCTGGAAAACGCGTGGAACACCCCGTCCACACGCTGCATCACACCCTCGCGGGTTTTGGCGAGGCCGTTTTTCAGTTTTTCAAACAATCCCATCGTTCCCGTTTTGCTCCGTTCTTTCCGCAGAAACTGTTCTTTCCGCAGAAACTGTTCTTTTCGCAGACAAAATCTCTTTCGCGGCTCCGGGACGTTCTTCCGCTTCGCCGTGTTCTTTTATTGTACTATCCGCGGCCCCCGATGGCAACAGTGTTCCCGCCCGGGGCACGATTTTTACATCTTCCCGCGCACAAACGCGGGAATTTCCGGCCGAAAGGGCGGAGCTGCACCCTTAATCACGGTTAAAAGCTACGCTCGGCAACCACGGGTAAAGGCTACGCTCTGCAACCACGGGTTGAGAGCTACGCTCTGCAACCACGGGTTGAGAACTACGCTCTGCAACCACGGGTTGAGAGCTACGCTCTCAACCCTAAGCGTTCGACGAGTTCGTCCACGTGCAGCGTGAGCAGCTTGGAAACGCCCTCGTCCTGCATCGTCACGCCGTAGAGGATGTCGGCCTCGTCCATGGTGCCGCGCCGGTGCGTGATGACGATGAACTGCGTGTTCCCGCACATGCGCCGCAGGTAAGCCGCGAAGCGCGCCACATTGGCGTCGTCGAGCGCGGCCTCGATCTCGTCGAGCACGCAGAACGGCGCGGGGCGCACCTTGAGGATGGCGAAATACAGCACGATGGCGATGTAGGACCGCTCGCCGCCCGAAAGCATGGAGAGGTTCCGCACGATCTTGCCCGGCGGCTGCACGATGATCTCGATGCCGGAGCTCAGCACGTCCTCGGGCTCGGTGAGCTCGAGGTGCGCCTTGCCGCCCCCGAACAGCTCCACAAAGGTTTCGGAAAAGTTTTCGTTGATGCGCGCAAACTGCTCCGAAAAGATCGTGCGCATGCGCTCGGTGAGCCCGGTGATGAGGTCTTCGAGCTCCTTTTTGGATTTTTCCACATCCGCGACCTGCGCGCTCATGAACTCAAAGCGCTCCGAAACCTCCCGGTACTCGTCGATGGCGCCCACGTTGACGCTTCCGAGCGCCTTGACGGCGTTTTTCACCGTTGCAAGCCGCTGGCGCGCCGCCGCCGGGTTTTCCACCGGGGGCACCGTTTTTTCGGCTTCCGAACGCGTGAGCTCGTATTCGTCGTAGAGCCGCGCCACCACGGCGTCGTATTCGCTCTGCGCGGCCTGGCGGCGTTCCTCGAGCCGGGCGAGCTCGCCCGAGAGCTTCTCCTTTTCCTCCGCGAGGCCGCGCTCCTGCGTGCGCAGGCCGGCCGAGCGGCGCTCGATCTCCTCGCGCGCGGCGGCAAGCTCGCCGATGCGCCGCGTTTCGTCCTCCGCCTGCCCGTGCAGCTCCTGCGCCTCGCGCAGCAGCGTTTCGATGCCGGCGCCCGCCTCTTCGCTGCGGGAGCGCACGTCCGCGATCTGTTCGCGCAGCGCGGCGGCGCGCTGTTCGTCGCCCCGGCGCAGCGCGGCGATGGATTCGAGCTCCTGCCGCAGCGCCTGCATGTCCTTTTCGTTGGCCACCGTTTCAAGCCGCAGGGCGTTCAGGCGCTGCGCCTGCGCCTCGCGCTCGCGTTCGAGCCGCTCGCGGTCCACACCCAGAGCCTCGATCTCGCGCTGCGTCTGTTCGATCTGTTCGGTAAGCTGCACGATTTTCCGGTCGCAGCCTGCGACCGTTTCCCGCAGGATTTCGCTCTGCCGCGCGCCGGCGGCCTTTTCTTCTTCTAAAGCCTTAAGGTCGCTTTGAAGCGTCTGCGCCTGCTCCTCGAACCGGGCCTTGACGCCCTCGAGCCGCACGGCCTCCTCCTGCGCCGTGGCGAGTTCGGCCCGCGCGCCCGTCTGGGCGGCTTCCACCGAGGCGATCTGCGCCGAAAGGCCGCGCTTTTCCTCCGCGAGGGAATCGATGCGCACGCCCACCTCGCGGGCCTGCGCGCGCAGTTTCTCGATTTCCCCGGCGCGCGAGAGAAGCCCCGCATTGCGGCTTGCGGAGCCGCCCGTCATGGAGCCGCCCGCGTTGACGAGCTGCCCGTCGAGCGTGACGATGCGGAACCGGTAGCCGTTGCGTCGCGCGATGGCGACGGCGCAGTCGAGATCCTCCGCCACGGCGGTGCGCCCGAGCAGACTGCGCACCACGCCGCGGTAGCGTTCCTCGCACCGCACAAGCTCCGAGGCCACGCCCAGAAAACCCTGCTCGCGCGAAAGCTCCCGTTCCTCGAGCGCGGAGCCGCGCACCGAGCCCAGCGGCAGGAAGGTGGCGCGGCCGCCCTCGGTGCGTTTGAGCATCCCGATAGCCGCCTTGGCGTCCTCCTCCGTTTCCACCACGATGTGCTGCGCCGAAAAGCCCAGCGCCGTTTCCACCGCAACGGTGTACTCCGCCGGAACCTCCATGAGCTTCGAAACAGGCCCGACGATTCCCGAAAGCCGCCCGCGCTCTTTTTCGTGCATCACGGCGCGTACGCTCTGCGAAAAGCCCTCGAAATGGCGTTCCATGTTCTCAAGCATTTCGGCGCGCTGGTTTTTGCCGTCGCGCTGGAGCGTATAGGAGCGCAGAGTCTCCTCGAGGCGCGACAGGCGCTCGCGGCGCGTGGAGAGTTTGAGCTCGTAGCCCGAAAGGCCGTTGCGCAGCGTTTCCACCTGCGCGGCCTGCTCCTCCATGCGGCGGGCGGTTTCCCCGGCGCCCTGCTTCGCCTCTTCGGCGCGCTGCGCGCGCGCGGCGGAATCCTGCGCGACGGCCCCCGCGCGTTCGCCGAGGTGCGTTAGCGTGGCCGCCGCGCCGTTTTTCTCTACGCGCGCGTCGGCAAGGCTCGAGGAAAGCGCATTGAGCCGCGCCGTCGCCTCCTGCGCGCGGCCCCCGAGCCCTTCGCCCCGTTCGGAGAGCCCGCTCACGCCGCTTTCGCACTGCGAAAGCTGCCGCGAAAGCTCCCCCGCGCGCGTTTCTTTCTGTTCGATCTCCTCCGAAACGGCGCGCGCCCGCTCCTCGCGGCCGCCGGTGGCGTCCTCGGCCTGCGCGATCTCCTGTGTAAAGCGCGCCACGGTCTCCTCGTTGTGGCGGATGTCGTTGCGCAGCAGGTCCGCCTGCGCGCGCTTGCGCGCCGCCTGCTCCTCGAGCTCCTGCGCGCGCTTCTGGCCCTGTTCCATCTCGGCCGCGCGGCCCTGGGCCTCGAGATAGGCCGCTTCGATGGCGTTTTGCGTTTCGTCGGCCTTCTGCGTGAGCTCCTCGTGCTGCGCGCGCGTAAGATCGAGGCGGTTATCCTGCTCGCGCAGCACCGCGCGCTGGCGGTCCAGCGCCTGCAGCCAGAGGCCCACTTCCAGCGTCTTTTTTTCCGCCGCGAGCGTTATGTACTGTTTCGCCTTTTCGGACTGCTCTTTGAGCGGACCGATGCGCGCTTCCAGCTCCGAGAGAATGTCCCGCAGGCGCACGAGATTTTCCTCCGCATCCGCCAGCCGCGCCTCCGATTCCTCCTTGCGGAACCGGAATTTGGAGATGCCCGCGGCCTCCTCGAAGATTTCGCGCCGGTCGCCGCTTTTGGCGTCCACGATCTCGTCGATGCGTCCCTGCCCGATGATGGCGTAGCCGTCGCGCCCGAGGCCCGTATCCATCAGCAACTCGTGGATGTCGCGCAGGCGCACCTCCTTGCCGCAGAGCAGATAGTCGCTTTCGCCCGAACGGTAGTAGCGCCGCGTGATCTTCACCTCGTCGCCGTCGTAGAGAAGGGCGCGGTCGGCGTTATCGAGCGTGAGCGAAACCTCCGCGAACCCCAAAGGCTTTCTCCCCACGGCGCCGCCGAAGATGACGTCCTCCATGCGGCTTCCGCGCAGCGCCTTCGAGGAAACCTCCCCCAGCACCCAGCGCACCGCGTCGCTGATGTTGCTCTTTCCGCTGCCGTTGGGGCCCACCACCGCGGTGATGCCGCGGTCGAAATTCAGCTGCACTTTATCGGGAAAGGATTTGAAGCCCTGAATCTCCAGCGATTTCAAAAACAAACCGAAAACCGTCCTTTTCCTGCGGCGCTCCCCGCTCCGGGTCCGCTTGCGGCAATTTCAAAACGCCGCGGCTCCGAACGCGCGGGCGGCGTGATCCGTCCGTTCCTGTTATACATATTCCGGTATTTTTCCGTCTTCCGGCACGAAGGCGGCGCGCACCTCGTAGGGTGCGAGCGGCGCGCCGCGCACGCGAAGGCGCGTGCCAAACGTCTCTTCCAGCGCGCAAAGGTTCGCGCGGCGCTGCCCCGCAAGTTTGGAAAGTTCCCGCTCCCCGGCGTAGAGCACGGCGTGACGTTCACGCACGTGGCACCCACGCACGTGACACCCACGCACATGGCGCTCCCCGGCGCGCGCGCCGCCCTGTTCGAAAAGTTCTTCCAGCGCCTTCCGCGCGGCGGAGAGGTACAGCCGGTTTTCGCACAGTTCGCGGAACGCGGGGTGCCACGGCCCGTCCAGGAGATTTTCTTGCAAACTTTCCTCCGCGTGGAGCCCGAGCCGGATGACGCGCACGCCGCGCTCTTCAAAAAAGCGCAGCAGCTCCGCGCAAAGCTCCACGGCATTTTCGAGCGCGGGCGGCGCGTAGCGCCCCTCCCGCCACAGCCGCGCAAGCTCCGTGCCGCGCAGCACCAGCGTCGGGTAGACGCGCACCGTATCCGGGTGCAGCGCGGCGAGGCGCCGGGCCGTTTCGCGGTCGCTGTCGTCCGTGGCGCCGTAAAGCCCCGTCATCATCTGGAGCCCCAGCTCCAGCCCGCGCGCGCGGATCAGCCCGCAGGCCTGCTCCACCTGCTGCGCCGTGTGGCCGCGCCGGTTTTGCCGCAGCACCGCGTCGTCCATGCTCTGCGCGCCGAGCTCCACGGCATTCACGCCGTAGCGCCGCAGGGTATCCAGAATCTCCGCGTCGATCGCGTCGGGCCGCGTGGAGACGCGGATGCCCGCAAAGCCCGCGGGGCCGATAAAGGGTGCCGCGGCCGCAAGCAGCGCTTCCATCTGCGCGCGCGGAATGGCCGTGAAGCTGCCCCCGAAAAACGCGATCTGCGCGTGCCGCGCGTTTTCGCCCAGCGTACGGAGCGCCTCGCGGGCCGTGCGCTCCACCTCTTCGGGCAGCGGCGCGCGCTCCCGCCCAGAGATCTCGCGCTGGTTGCAGAACGCGCAGGCGTGCGGGCAGCCGAGGTTCGGCACAAAGAACGCGACGTTGGCCTTTTTAAACGGGGCGGCCGCTTTCTCCGCCATTGCGCCCGCCTCCTTCCCGAAGGGCCTTTCAGCAGCCCATCAGCGCGAGAGCCTCTTTGGCAGCCATCTGCTCGGCCTCTTTTTTACTGCCGCCGCGCCCTGCGCCGATCACGTTGCTGTTGAGGTGCACCTCCACCACGAACTGCTTGTCGTGGTCCGGCCCGCTTTCGTCGGTGAGCACGTATTCGAGGCGCTCGCCCTTGTTTTTCTGCACGATCTCCTGCAGCGCCGTCTTGTAATCCTGCACGTCGGTTTTGATGTGCAGCGAGAAGAACTGGTCCGCGAAGCGCGTGACGTACCGCTTGGCCTCGTCCATGCCGCCGTCGATGTAGATGGCGGCGATGACGGCCTCGAACGCGTCGGCCAGGATGGAGGGGCGCTCGCGCCCGCCGGTGTTCACTTCCCCGCGGCCGAGCCGCAGGTATTCCCCGAGCCCGATCTGGAGCGCGAACTCATGCAGCGATTTTTCGCACACCATCATGGCGCGCAGGCGCGTAAGCTCCCCTTCCGGCACCTTGGCGTTGTGGAAGTAGAGGTATTCCGCCACGATGATGCCGAGCACGGCGTCGCCCAAAAATTCCAGCCGCTCGTTGTTGCGGCAGTGCCGGCCCTTGGTTTCGTTGGCATAGGACGAATGCGTCAGCGCCGTTTGCAAAAGACGCGGGTCCTTGAAGGTATATTGCAGCTCTTCTTCGAATTTTTTCAGTTCCATTCCGATTTTGCCTGCTCCTTTATTCCGCAGTGCGCGGCTTTCCGCGCGGAATCAGCCATTCCTTGGCCGGCTCGTACCCCGAAAAGAACCCGTGCGCGAATCCGGCTTTCGCGCGTTCCAGAGCCTCCCGCAGCCGCTTTTTTCCGCGCCGGTCCGCGATGAACGCCACGCGGAGGCCCGGCTTGGAAAGGCCGGCCAGCGTGGAGGCGATGCAATCGGCCAAAGGCCCGTCCACCTCCGTCTGCAGCAGGTTCACCGCCAGAAGCGCGGTGACGGATGGGCGGGCAAATGCGGCGATATCCCCGCAAAACTTCCCGTGCGCAAGCTCGGAGTACCCATACAGGGAATCCAGCTCGCACCCGAAAATCTCGCCTCCCCCGTAGGGGAGCAGCATCGGGCCCCGGAGTACGAGCTTCTCTCTCGGCGGCTGTTTCATACGCGCCTCCGTGTTTTTACAGGTTGTCTTATTATACCACATTCCGCGCCCGGCTACAGGCCAGCCGCGCCCGAAGTGCAAAAAGGAGGGCGGAAACCGCCCTCGCCTGCAAACCGTTCCGCTTTCAGCCCCCGCCGCGCAGCAGCTTCTTTACGCAGTTCACGGCATCGCCCACCGTTTCGATGGATTCGGCGTATTCGGGCGGGATTTCGATTTCGAACTCGCCGGCAAGCGCCTCCACGAACTCCTCGAGATCGAACGTGTCGGCTCCCAGCTCGGCAAAGGAAAGATCGTTCGTGATATCGTCCTCTTCCACGTCGAACTGCTCCGCCACCACGGCTTTCACGCGCTCCGCAATCACAGCAACACCTCCCCGCAGGCATCTTCCCTACAGGATATGCGAAGGCCGCCGAACGCGCCCTCGGTTTTGGGCGCGAAACAGGATTTTGTGGGCTTACTGCGCGGATTCCTCCGCGGGCGCCTCGGCGGCCGGCATGTTGGCTTCGATTTTCCCGCTGATATCGCCCTTCGCGCAGGCGATGGCCTGCCGCACGGCATTTTTAAACGCGACGGCGTTGGAGCTGCCGTGCGCCTTGATGACGGGTTTCGACGCCCCCAGGAACGGAGCGCCGCCGTATTCGGTGTAGTCGATCTGCTTCTTGAATTCCGCGATGCCCTTCATCATGGTGAGCGCGCCGAGTTTGGTGAGCAGGCTGCGCGTGAGGATTTTTTTGAAGGTGGATGCGAACACCAGCCCCACGCCTTCGGTGAGCTTGAGGATGACGTTGCCGGTGAAACCGTCGGCCACGGCCACGTCGCACACGCCGAAGGGAATGTCCCGCGCCTCGGCGTTGCCGATGAAATTGCACGTGGAGGCCTTAAGCAGCGCGAACGCCTCGTGCTGGAGCTTCGTGCCCTTGGTTTCCTCGGTGCCGATATTCACAAGGCCCACGCGCGGATTCTTCACGCCCAGCACCTGTTCCATATACACCGAACCCATGAGCGCGAACTGCAGCAGCATCTCCGCGCGGCATTCCACGTTGGCGCCCACGTCGAGCAGCAGATAGCAGCCCTTTTTGGCGGGCATCACGGTAGCCAGCGCCACGCGGCGCACGCCCTTCACGGGCCGCACGATGAGCGTGGCGCCCATGGCGAGCGCGCCGGTGCTGCCCGCCGAAACGAAGGCGTCGCCCTGCCCCTCGGCCACGGCCCGAAGCCCAACGGCCATGGAGGAATCCGCCTTGGCGCGCAGCACGTCGCGCGGGGAATCCTCCATGGAAAGCACACTCGCGGCCGGCAGGATGCCGATGCCCTCGAGCGAAATCCCCGCTTTTTCAGCCGCCGCGCGCAGCTTCTCCTCGCTGCCCGAAAGCACGATCTGCGCGTCGTATTCGTCCGCCGCCATGCGGCAGCCGCGCAGCACCTCGAGGGGGGCGTTGTCCCCGCCGAACCCGTCCACGATAATCTTCATGCCGTTTCCCGTCCCTTTCCTATTCTGTCCCGCCAACGGCGTTTCCAGAAAAGACGGATCGATTCTGCGCGTTTCGCCGAACGAAAGAAGGCGGACGGACGAAGCGCAGCTTCTTTCAATCTTGAATGGAATTGCCGCAGATGTCCTGCAGGGGCGCCAGCGCCGCAAGCGCGCGCTCCGAGATGCGCCGGTATTTTTCCTGCTTGTCCCGCACGCGCGTCTCCAGCGGCGGCAAAAGCCCGAAGTTGATGTTCATGGGCTGCAGCACGCCCGCGGGGCCGGAGCTGATATAGCGCGCCAGCGCGCCGATAGCCGTTTGAGCCGGGAACTCCGCGGGAGGCAGGCCCAGCGCCCGGCGCGCGCAGCCTATGCCCGCCGCAAGCCCCGAGGCTGTGGATTCCACATACCCCTCCACGCCCGTCATCTGGCCCGCGAAAAACACGCGCGGCTCCTTTTTGAGGCGGTAAAAACAGTCAAGCAGCGCGGGGGAATCGAGATAGGTGTTGCGGTGCATCACGCCGTAGCGCGCGAACGCGGCGTTTTTCAGCGCCGGAATCATGGAAAACACGCGCTTCTGCTCGCCGAACTTCAGGTGCGTCTGGAACCCCACGAGGTTGTAAAGGCTGCCCGCGGCGTTGTCGCGCCGCAGCTGCACCACGGCGAACGGCACGCGCCCGGTGCGCAGGTCGCGCAGGCCAACGGGCTTGAGCGGCCCGAACAGCAGCGTTTCCCGCCCGCGCGCGGCCATCACCTCCACAGGCATGCAGCCTTCGAACACCCTGGGCTGCCCGCCCGGCGCGGTTTTGTCCGCTCCGGGCGGCGGCACGTCATCCGCCCCGTGCACAGGCGCCGTTTCGGCGGAAACCAGCGCGTCGTAAAACGCGCCGTATTCCTCTTTCGTCATGGGGCAGTTGATGTAATCGGCCCCGCCGCGCCCGTAGCGCGCCGCGAAATAGGCCTGCTCCATATCGATGCTCTCGGCCTCCACCAAAGGGGCCGCGGCGTCGTAAAAATGTAAGTACTCCCCGCCCGTAAAGGCCGCGACGGCCCCGGCGAGCGCGTCGGAGGTGAGCGGGCCGCTCGCGATCACGCAGTCCCCCGCGGGGATCTGGGTGACCTCGCCCTCCTCCACCGTGATGAGCGGATGGCTTTTCACGGCTTGGGTCACGCGGCGGGAAAACTCCTCGCGATCCACGGCCAGCGCGCCGCCCGCCGGCACACGCGTTTCGTCCGCCGTGCGCAGGATGAGCGACCCCATGCGCCGCAGTTCCTCGTGCAAAAGCCCCACGGCGTTCTCCAGGCGGTCGGCCCGCAGGGAATTGGAGCAAACCAGCTCCGCAAAGCCGTCGCCGTGGTGGGCGGGCGTGCGTTTGAGCGGCTTCATCTCGCACAGCGTGACGCGCACGCCCAGCCGCGCCGCCTGCCAGGCCGCCTCGCAGCCGGCCAGCCCCGCACCCACAACGGTGATACGCGCGTCGCTCGTCCCCGTTTCGGAGCCTTTCCTTTGCGCGCCGCCCTTCGCGTAATCCGTCAAGCCTTGCCGCTCCCTTCCTGCACGAACCCGCAGCCTTCTTTCAGGCAGTGGACGATGCCTCCGCGCTTTTTAAAGAGGTTGGAGCCGCACTTAGGGCATTTCTGCTCCTGCGGTACGTCCCAGGTCATGAACGGGCACTGCGGATTGTGCTCGCAGCCGAAATACGTCTTGTGGTTCTTGGATTTCTTCTGCACCACCTTGCCGCCGCACACGGGGCAGAGCGCGCCCGTATCCTGCTGCAGGGGCTTGGTGTTCTTGCATTCCGGGTAGCCCGGGCAGGCGAGGAATTTGCCGAAGCGCCCCATCTTGATGACCATGTTCCGTCC
Organism: Bacillota bacterium; assembly: GCA_023391535.1. GTDB lineage: Bacteria > Bacillota > Clostridia > Oscillospirales > Ethanoligenentaceae > JAEWAU01. The sequence goes on from JAEWAU010000047.1 coordinate 30,715, forward strand.
GCATTTTTCGCAGACGACGTCGGAGACTTCGTCCGGCACCTTGACGTGCACGTCGCCCAGCACCTCTTCGGCGCGCTTGAGCGAGCGGTCGAACCCGCCGTAGAATTCGCGCAGCGTGTCCACCCAGTTGCGGCGCCCGGCCTCGATGTTATCGAGGTCGTCCTCCATTTTGGCAGTGAATTCCACGTTGACGATATCGGCGAAATTCTCCTCCATCAGCTTGGTGGTAACTTCGCCGAGCGGCGAGGGCACGAGCTGGCGCCCTTCGCGCCCCACATAGCCGCGCGCGAGGATGGTGGTGATGGTGGTGGCGTAAGTGCTCGGGCGGCCGATGCCGTTTTCCTCGAGCGCCTTGATGAGCGACGCCTCCGTGTAGCGCGCGGGCGGCTGGGTGAAGTGCTGGTTGGCCGTGAGCTTGCCCACGCGCAGCGCGTCGCCCGTCTCGAGCGGCGGAAGCGGCTTGCCCGCCTCGCCCTCGGCGTCGCTTTCCTCGTAAACGGCGGCGAAGCCCTTGAAGCGCACGGTGCTGCCGGCCGCCTTGAACACGTAGCCGCCCGCTTCGATATCGGCGGCCACGGTGTCGAAAATCTCGTTTGCCATCTGGCTCGCCATGAAGCGCTCCCAAACGAGCTTGTAGAGCTTGTACTGGTCCGCCGTGATCTTCCCGGCCGGCTCCATGTTCTCTTTCACCTGGTCCGGCGTGAGCGACGGCATGGTGGGGCGGATGGCTTCGTGCGCGTCCTGCGCGCCCTGCTTGGCCTTATAGACGCGCGGGGTTTCAGGCAGATATTCCTTTCCGTAGCGCTCCCCTACAAACTCCGCCGCCGCGGTGCGCGCCTCATCCGCAATGCGCAGCGAATCGGTGCGCATGTAGGTGATGAGGCCTGCCGCGCCCACGCCCTTGATCTCCACGCCTTCGTAAAGCTGCTGCGCGGCCAGCATGGTGCGCCGTGCCTGGAAGTTGAGGCGTTTGGAGGCCTCCTGCTGCATCGTGGAGGTGGTGAACGGCGGCGCGGGCGAGCGCTTGCGCTCGCTTTTCTTCACGCTGCCCACGGTGAAGGCGGCTTTTTCCACCGCCGCGAAGATTTTATCGGCGGTTTCCTTGTTCCCAATCTCGATTTTGCCGTTCGCGTCGCCGTAGAATTTGGCCGAAAACGGCTTCGTGTGGCCTTTCTTGAAGAGCTCCTCGGCGTCGATGCTCCAGTATTCCACGGGCTCAAAAGCGCGGATCTCGTTCTCGCGGTCCACGAGGATGCGCACGGCCACGGACTGCACGCGCCCGGCGGAAAGGCCGCGCTTGACCTTTTTCCACAGAAACGGGCTCAGGTTGTAGCCCACGATGCGGTCGAGAATGCGGCGCGCCTGGTAGGCGTCCACGAGATTCACATCGATGGTGCGGGGGTTTTTGATGCCCTCCTTCACCGCCGTTTTGGTGATCTCGTTGAACGTGACGCGCACGTTCGAGCCTTCGTCGATGTTCAGCAGCTTGGCCAGATGCCAGCTGATGGCTTCGCCCTCGCGGTCCGGGTCCGTTGCCAGATAGACGCGCTTCGCGCGCTTGGCTTCCTTTTTGAGTTCCTTGATTTTATCCGCTTTGCCGCGGATGGAGATATAATCGGGTTTGAAGCCGTTCTCCACATCGACGCCCATGCGGCTCTTGGGCAGATCGCGCACGTGCCCCAGGGACGCGATGACGTTGTATCCCTTCCCGAGATATTTTTTGATGGTGTTCGCCTTTGCCGGCGACTCCACAATGACCAGATCGGACATGGTTTTCTCACCTTTAACGAGTTTTTTTGAGCGGTTTTACAGCCGTTCCGGTTCGAAAGGACCCGCTGCGCGCGGCTCCCGATGCGAAGCGGAATCGCGGCCCGGCCGCGCAGACGCCGAAAAACGGCCGCGCCCGGAACCGCAGGCCCGCGCTTTTAACATTATAGTACGCGTTTGTTTAAAAATATAGAGCCCCGCGATATTTCCGGGCAAAATAGGCCGCGCCGGGCCTTGCGGTTTGCGCCCGCGGAAGCAGCGGCACGGCGCTCCGGCGCGGTTTGGCGACATTTTTTTGCCCGCCGCGCAAATTTTCAGCGCAGCAGCGTGTACCTGCGCCCCGGGAGCGAGCGCGCAAGCCCGCGGATCTCGAGCGCCGTGAGCACCGCCAGCACGCGCCGCAGCTCCAGGTTTGCGGCAAGCGCGATCTCGTCCACATGGCGCGGTGAAAGCGAGAGCTGCCGGAAAACCGCAAGCTGCGTTTCGCTCAGGCCCTCGGGAGCGGCAGGCTCCGGGAGGTGCGGCGATTCCGGCGTTTGCGGCGGCTCCTTTTCTTCCGGCATTTCCGGTTTTTTGGCCTGCGAGGGGGCGGAAACCCGCGCGCGGCGCGGCTTTGAAAGCGTTTCCAACGTAATCTGCTCCGGCGGGCCGGACTGCGCGGCCGCTTCCTGCCAGCCGTCCCTTATGCTTTGCGGGCAAAACGCCGGATATTCCTCCAGAATATCCAGCACGCTGCACGCGGGCTTCGCGCCGTCGCGCAAAAGGCGGTTGCAGCCCTCGCTCTGCGGGCTGAATATGCTGCCGGGCACGGCGAAAACATCCCGCCCCATCTCGGCCGCAAGAGAAGCCGTGATGAGCGCGCCGCTGCGCGTGCCCGCCTCCACCACCACGGTGCCCAACGAAAGCCCCGCGATGATGCGGTTGCGCGTGGGAAAATGCGCGCGGTCGGGCCGCGTGCCGGGCGGGTACTCCGAAACCACGGCGCCGTTTTGGGCGATGAGTCGTTTGAGCTCGCGGTGGGGCAAGGGGTAATCGATATCGATGCCGCAGCCGATGACGGCCACCGTTTTGCCGCCGCCGCGAATGGCGGCCGTGTGGGAGGCGGCGTCCACGCCAACGGCCATGCCGCTCACCACCACGGCGTGAAACGACGCAAGCGCCCCGGAAATGCGCGCGGCGGCCTCCGCACCGTAAGGCGTAACCTGCCGCGTCCCCACCATGGCGATATAGAAGCCATCCGCGGGCTGCGGCAGCTCGCCCCAGACATACAGCGCGCACGGCGGGGCGTAGATGGCGCGCAGGCGCTCGGGCATCTCCTCCGGCGTCAGAATCCGGTACCCGTTTCGCAGGCAGGCGGCCACAACATCCTCTGCGCCCCGAAGCGATTTATTGCAAAGGCGGGAGATTTCCCGCGAGGTAAACGAGCCGGCACGCGCGTAATCGGCAGCGCGCGCCGCATACGCTTCCCGGATGCCGCCCATTGCCGCCAGCAGACGCGCCGGCTTGGGGCTTCCCGCGCCGAACGCCTGCTGCAGCCAGATCCACTGTTCCACCGTTCCGCTTTCCATGCCCGTCCCCCCGTGCCCGATTTCGGTTTCCGCGCAAAAAAAGGGTAGCCGCGTTACCGCGCGGCGGGCGCTTCCCGCCGGCGCGCAAGCTCCCACACAAGAATGGCGGCGGCCGAGGCCGCGTTGAGCGATTCGGCGCGCCCGCGCATCGGAATCGTGACGCGCGCGCCGCAGGCCCGCACGCATTCTTCGGTGAGGCCGTTGCCCTCGTTGCCCACGGCCAGCGCCACGCCGCCCGAAAGATCCGCGGCGCGGATATCCAGCGCGCCGCCGGAAGCCACCGCCGCGTAGGTTTTCACGCCGCGCACACCCAGCTGCCGCAGCGCCTGCGGGGCGTCCGCCCCCGTAACGGCCGGAAGCCGGAACACGGCCCCCATGGAGGCCCGCGTCACCTTGGGCGAGAACAGGTCCGCGCATCCCTCCGAGAGCACCACGGCGTCGAGCGCCAGCGCCTCCGCCGTGCGGAGCATGGTGCCGAGGTTGCCGGGGTCGCGGATATCCTCGAGCACCAGGTAGGCCCCCGCGGCGTCCAGATTTCTGAGCTCCGCCGAATCGGGCCGCTCCACCACGCAGAAGATGCCCTGAGGGGCCTGCGTATCGGCCAGGGCGCGCGCCGCGCCCTCCGCCACTTCGTACACCGCGTCCGCGCGCAGCAGCGCTTCGCACGCCTCGGGGTAGCGTTCGCGCGCATCGGGCGCGAGATACGCCGCCGTGATATGCGCGCCGCTGCGCACGGCGTCCTGCGCGAGCCGCGCTCCCTCGATGACGAACCGGCCTTCCTCCCGGCGCCTCTGCTTGCTGTCCCTCAGCGCCGTGTAGGCCTTGATCAGCCTGTTTTCCCTGCTTGTGATCGTTTCCGTGATTGTTCACCGCCCTGCCGCAGCATTTATGGAGCCGCCGTAATCGTCCGTTCTTTAAAAAAACAATTGCCCGGGCGCATTTCTGTACCCGGGCAACTATAGCAATTCCATAAAAGAATGGAAGAAGCTGCGTTTCGTCCGTTTGCCCCCGGCAAAAAGGCGAAACGCTTCGGGATGCATCACTCTTTTCCGGAAATGCTGTAAAAGCCGCCGTTAAAGGGCCGCCTTGGCCTTTTCCACAAGAGAGGTAAACGCCTGCGCATCGCTCTGCGCAAGCTCCGCAAGAATTTTGCGGTTGAGCGTGACGCCGGACTTTTTGAGCCCGTTCATAAACGTGGAATAGTTGATGCCGTTGAGCTTGCAGCCGGCAGAAATACGGGTGATCCACAGCGAACGGAAATCGCGCTTTTTATTCTTGCGCCCCACGAACGCATAGGAAAGGGACTTCATAACCGCCTGGTTCGCGGTGCGGAAAAGTCTGCTCTTGCCGCCCCAGTACCCTTTGGCAAGCTTCAGAACCTTTTTTCTTCTTTTGCGCGTCATCAGCGCGCCTTTAACTCTCGCCATTTCTATACCTCCATGCCGCCAAACCGCGGCCTGTTACTTGTAGGGAATCAGGTGTTTGACGGCGCCCATGTTCGTGACGTCAAAATAAGCGGCTTTGCGCAGGCCGCGCTTCCGCTTGGTGTCTTTTTTCGTGAGAATATGGGACTTGTAAGCGTGCGAACGCTTAACCATTCCGCTTTTGGTAAACTTGATGCGCTTTTTCAAACCGCTGTGGGTTTTCAATTTCGGCATTCGGACAACCTCCCTTTTCTGCTCGTGCCGTCACTTCGCCTGCTTCGGGGCCAAAAACAGGGACATGCTGCGCCCCTCCAGTTTGGGCTGCTTTTCAACGGAAGCAAACTCGGCGCAGGCCTCGGAGAACTTGGCAAGCAGGCTCCCGCCCAGCTCCGTATGCGCCATTTCGCGCCCACGGAAGCGCACCGTAACCTTAACTTTGTCGCCGTCCTTCAAAAAGCCCACCGCATGGCCGACCTTGGTTTCCAGATCGTGCGTGTCGATATTGAGCGACATGCGGATTTCCTTGATGGCGACGATCTTCTGGTTTCTTCTTGCTTCTTTATCTTTTTTCGCCTGCTCAAACCTGAACTTGCCGTAATCCATGATGCGGCAGACAGGCGGCGTGGCCTGCGGGGCGATCTTGACCAGGTCAAGATTCTTCTCCACAGCGATCCGGAGCGCTTCGCGCGAGGCCATGATGCCAAGCTGGCTTCCGTCGGCATCGATCACGCGGATCTCCCTATCCCGGATCTGTTCGTTGATAAGCATTTCCCTGCTGATATGCGGCACCTCCATCAATAGCCTGAATAACAACAAACGCGGAAAGGCAACATGCCCCCCGCGCTCAACACCATAAATACCCGCCCGCGGCGGATACCAGACGGTATTGACCCTTTCGCCTCGGCACGGGGTGAGGAAAGCAACGCCTTCCTGCTTTATTGTCACGATATAGTTTAGCATCCGGCGGGCGCGCTGTCAAGCATTTTTTTGCGGCGGATGCATCCGGCGGACGCATCCGCTCGCTTCACCCCGCGCGGCGCGAGGCCCGCAGGGCGGGCAGAGGCAGCGCGCAGACGCCCGCCGCCAGAACACACTTGGCCAGATCGAACGGCAGAAAGGCCAGATTCCCGAGCAGGAGCTCCGGCAGGGCCGCCGCGCCGGCATGCGTGTATACGTCGAGCCAGAGTGCGCCGCACGCGTAATCGAGCAGCACACCCGCCGCCATGGCCGCGGCCATGCCCGCCGCCCGGAGCGCCGCAAGGCGCCCGCGCCGCGAAGAGCCGGTTCTCGGCCGCGCCAGCCCCGCAAGCAGCACGAGGAACGCCCAGCCGAAAATATAGCCGCCCGTGGGGCCCGCGAACGCGGCCGGGCCGGCGTGGAACTGCGCCATCATGGGCAGCCCCGCGAGCGTTGCCAGGTAGAGCGCGGAAAGCGTGAGCAGCCCCGCGCGCACGCCCAGCAGCCCGCCCATGAGCGCCACCACGAGGATCTGCAGGGTGACGGGCACGTTCGGCACGAGGTACAGCGGGGGCAGGACGTTGCCCGCCAGGAAAAACAGGGCGAGCAGCAACCCGCCGAGGGTGATCTCATAGGTGCGGAAGCGGCGTGCGGAACCAGGCATTCGGTTTTTCCTTTCGTTGCTGCCGCGGCCCTACCGGGCCTGCCCGACATACTGCTCGAGCGTGTCGTTTTTGGCCATAATTGCGCGGGCGTTCTCCGCGCCGACATAGCGGTAGTGCCACGGCTCGTAGTCGTAGCCGGTGATGCTTTCCCCGCCCTTCGGATAGCGCAGGACAAACCCGTAATCGGCGCAGTGATTCACCATCCAGGCGAAAGCGGCCGTTTTGTCGAAGTCGGCCGTGAGGTCCTTGTGCTGCGTATACCAGTCGCTCGTGATGATATCCGCGGCAAGGCCGGTTTGATGTTCGCTTGTGCCGGGCGGCGCCACCAGCTTCGCGGCGCCCGCCTCCGCCTGCGATGAGGTTTCGCCCTGCGCCTCAAGGGCGCTTACGTGCCGGTCGTAGTTCTGCTTCTGGTAGGCATAGGTGCGATAGCCCGAAATCACGTTCACATCGAACCCGGCGGCGCGCGCCGCGTCGATGAACCGTTCGAGCTCGGGCGCGGCCCGCTGGTCGAAGCGCCTGTCCTTATCGCTGGAGGAATAGTAGCGCGCGGGAACGGTGGCAAAAGCGGGCGTATAGCCCGAAGGGAGCAGATGCGCCTTGTTGACGAGCATGAGCAGCCCGCCCGTCTTTTCCTGCGCGCTCAGGGCCTGCGGGGTTTGCGAAGCGGAGGACGCGGAGGAGCCGGACGAAGACGGGATCGCCTGCGAAGAGGAAGAACCGGACGCGGACGGGCCCGCGGCACCACCGGAGCGGTGCCGGAACGCGAGCACGCAGAGAACCACAATCAGCGCGCAGGCCAGCACGGCGAAAGCGGCCTTCACATCCCCGCGCACTCTCCGTTTGCGTCCCATAGCCCCTCCTTTTCCTCCGCCGTCAGCTCAGGCTTTTCTGATTGATATAGCCGTCCTTTTGGGTGATGAACCCGTATGCGTACGTCGCGATGATGCTGCCGCTGTAGGTTGTTTCCTGCCCGCTGATCATGTTCTGGACGAAATGGTTGTCCGGGTCGTCCAGATAAACGCCGCCGGAAAGCGTGACGAACATCCGGCTCAGCTTGGCGGGGCTTGAGAGTACCGCCGTTTTGAGCTTGGGCTTGAGCGTGACAGAGCTGCCGTCCTCGCCGAGCAGGCTGCCGTAATAGATCGTGTCGGTGGTATCGCCGTTCCCGTTTGCGAGGTAGACGTTATCCGAGGAATCGAACCCAAGAAGCTGGAGCTTGGTGTTGCCGTCCACCGTGAGGTGGCCGAGGCCCGCCGCGAAGACGTACCCGTCGCCCTTGTCCTCATAAAGAAGCGTATCCATGTTCTTGAGGCACTGAATATTCCCGATTTTATTGGTATAGAGGTCGTAGCGCTGCGGGTCGCTGGGGAAGTTGAACTTCCAGACGGCGGAGCTGCTCACCCCCGAAACCTTGACGTAGGTGATTACGGTGCTGGTGGAAAAATCGATGGAGGTGACGTCGCTGCTCTGGCTGGCGAGCGCGATGCGCGCCTCGCGCGGTTTGGTGCCGCTCGAATTGTTGAGGATCTCGTCCGGCACAAGGGTGCCGTTTGAAACCGTCGCGTCGTCCATATCGAGGGAATACAGCTTGGCATAATATCCGCCCTGCGCTTTTTCGGCCAGAATCAGGCGGTTGCGGTCGTAGAGCCATTTATAATAGGAAAGCTCCATGCCCTGCGCCATGGATACCTTTTCTGCCTTGCCGTTCGTGGTATTGAGAATTTCCAGCACGTCTCCGCTCTGGTAGGCGACGAAGGTGCCGCGGTAGGAAACCTGCAGGTTCTGTGCGCTGCTGTCGAGCTTGATCTGCAGATTCGTGGGCATGGAGGTGGACGACGGCGCCACCGGCCTAACCTGAATTCCCGTGCTCGATTCCTGGAGCATGTTGCGGTCGACATAGGCGAGAACGCCCATTTCGGCGAGCAGGATGACGGCGAGGCTCACCGTAAAAAAGCGCAGATACCGGGCAAAGAAGGATCTGGATTTCAAAGCTGCCCCTCCTTAAAGGTTATGTTTCCGACCCAAGGCAGAGCTTAAGGCCGCGGAGATGCGCACACGGGCCTACTGCGTCACATAGAACGCCGTTGCCACCGCGCGTTCCCCGAAGGAGCCCGACGGATGGTTGATTACTTTTCCGTTGTAATACATGGTGGTGGAGCCGCCGCCGTCCAGAATCGTGGCGGTTTCCATGGGGTTCTGCGAGCTGTTGAACTGCTTGAGGAGCATTTGCTGCACTTCGTAATAGGTGGCGCCGAACTGGCCCACCTGGCGGCCGTCGAGCACGATGAGCAGGATGGTGCCGTCGCGCAGCTGCGCGACGGCCGTGCGCGGGTTGCGGCTCAGGTCCTCGCCCTTTGCGTACTGCCCGATGCCGTTTACGATGAGCGGCTGGTGCTGTGCGAACGCCACCGCTTCGGTGACATGGAGCTTTTGAAGCTCCTGGATGCTGTGGGAGCCCACCACGAGCCTTCCGGAGGAATCGAGCCCGATGACGTTGACCTTATCGGTATCGCTCCAGTCCGGGTCCTGCCAGGCCACCTTGCCGCCGTGAAACACGAAATCGGAGGGGTACTGGGCCGAGCTGTTCCAGCTCGCGCCGCCCTTGTAGCCGCCGCCGTTGATGGCGGCAACGGCGTTCTCGCGCTCCGCCATGGTGCTGGTATCCTCCCCGTGCACGCCCACCGCCTGCGTCATGGCCACCTTCACGCGCGTGGGGTCCTTCACGGCGAGCACGAAGCCGGTGTACTGGTCGCCGCTGACGGTGTATTCGCTGATGTCCGTGCTGCCGGTGTGCCTGGGCACCACACTGTACGGATTCTGGTTCGTGGTGCCGGAGGTGTTGCTTGTCTCGCCCGTGATCTGTTCGATCTGGCTGTTTGTAAAGAACAGCCGCGCCAGATACTGCTGGGTGCGCGTCTCCATGATCGACGAGACGGCGAATTTGCGCGCCGTTTGGAAAAACGGGGTGTAAAAAACGATCAGAACGCACAGGACGATTGAAAGCAAAAATTCAAACACCAGGGAGAACAAAGCCGCGGGCGCCGAAATGCGCCGTCTCCCCTGCTTTACTTGCTGTTTCACGCAAATCTCCTTACGGCATGTCCCGTCTCGCCCGGGGCTTCGCGCGGCATGGCCCGCCTTGCCCGGGGCGTTTTGGGGAGGTTCGCCTTTTTTTCGCCGAAGCCGGGCCGGCGAAGAGAGGTTTTTCCAGCCCCGGACGGAATCGCCATCTATTTTCGTCCGCCGCACGGTTTCTGCTCCGTGCGTGCGCCCGAACATCCAACCCGAAATCCATGCATATCTTTTTGTATTTTAGCACAGATGCTCCCCCGGCGCAACCACAACGTGCGTCTAAAATACCGCCGCGCCCGATTTTTACCCCCGCCTTTCCTTCGGGGCTCCGCCCGAGGCGCAATATTTCCGTTTCTCTTCCGTTCTTCTTCAACCCCATGCGTTTTTGAGGCTTACCGGCGTTTTTTTTATGCAATCTATCGCATTTTTGCCTGATCGATTGCATTCTTGCAACAATTCATATAATATGATAATTGGTTAAGATTTTTCATTTGCCGCATCCCGCCGTCTTCCGCCCACGCCGCCACTGCCGCCGGCTTTGTTTTTGCCGGCCTTTTTTGTGCGGATTCCGGCAACCCGGCCGCGGGAGGACGGGAACACGGACGCTTTTGCCGGCCGCTTTACGTGCGGCGGGCCTAAAAACGCTTCCGATCATTAGGGGGTTTACCATTTATGAGAAAAACGAAAATCGTCTGCACTCTCGGCCCGGCTACGGAGAACGAGGATACCCTGCGCCAGATGATACTCAGCGGAATGAACATCGCCCGCTTCAACTTCTCGCATCAGACGCACGAGGAGCATCTCGCCCGGGTGAAGATGGTGGACAAGCTGCGCCGCGAGCTGGGGCTGCCCATCGCGCGCCTGCTGGACACCAAGGGGCCGGAAATCCGCCTGGGGCTGTTCAAGAACCGGCAGGTTATTCTGAAAGAGGGCCAGACCTTCACCATCACCACGCGGGAAGTGGAGGGCGACGAGAACATCGTTTCCGTTTCATTTAAAGGCATGCCGCAGGACGTGCACCCCGGCAGCCACGTACTCATCGACGACGGCCTTATCGAGCTGCTCGTGCAGGACACCACCGATACCGACGTGATCTGCAAGGTGCTCAACGGCGGCCCCGTTTCCAATAACAAGGGTGTGAACCTGCCCGGTACGCACATCTCCCTGCCGTTCATCAGCGAAAAGGACAAATCCGATCTGCTGTTCGGCATCGAGAACGGCTTCGATTTCGTGGCTGCGTCCTTCACGCGCACCGCGGCGGACGTCATCGCCATCCGCGCCATCCTCGAGCAGAACGGCGGCGAGCGCATCCGCATCATCCCGAAGATCGAGAACGCCGAGGGCGTGGAAAACATCGACGAGATCCTCAAGGCCGCCGACGGCGTGATGGTTGCGCGCGGCGACATGGGCGTGGAGATTCCGTTCGAGGAGATTCCGCACATCCAGAAAACCATCATCCGCAAGGCGTACAACGCCGGCAAGCTCGTTATCACGGCGACGCAGATGCTCGACTCCATGCAGGTGAACCCCCGCCCGACACGGGCCGAAGTCACCGACGTCGCCAACGCCATTTACGACGGCACGAGCGCCATCATGCTCTCGGGCGAAACCGCCGCGGGCAAACACCCCGTGGAGGCGGTGAAGGTCATGTCCCGCATCGCGGAGCGCACCGAAGCCGATATCGACTATAAGGCGCAGCTCGCCCAGCGCAAGATGGAGGAGGCCCCGAACGTCACCAACGCCATCTCGCACGCCACCTGCACCACGGCGCACGATCTGGGCGCCGCGGCCATCCTCACCGTAACCAAATCGGGCCAGACGGCGCGGTTCATCTCCAAGTTCCGCCCGGCCTGCCCCATCATCGGCTGCACGCCCGACGAGCAGGTCTACCGCCAGCTCAACATGTCCTGGGGCGTGGTTCCCGTGATGACCAAGGAGATGGGCAGCACCGACGAGCTGTTCGAGCACGCGGTGCGGTCCGCCGTGGGCCGCGGGCTGCTCCGCGAGGGCGACGTGGTGGTGATCACCGCCGGCGTGCCGCTGGGCGTTTCCGGCACCACAAACCTGATGAAGGTGCAGGTGGTGGGCGACGCGCTCGTCTCCGGCCACGGAATCGTGCACGCAAGCGTCGTGGGCAACCTGTGCGTCTGCCACACCGAGGAGGAGGCCCTCCGGAATTTCCGTGAAGGCGACATTCTTGTCATTCCGAGCACCTCCAACAATATCATGTCCGTCATCAAAAAGTGTTCCGGCATCATCGCGGAGCAGGAGGGCGCGGCGTCCCACGCGGCGGTGGTCGGCCTCACGCTCGACAAGCCCGTCATCGTGGGCGCGAAGAGCGCCACGCAGATTCTCAAGAGCGGCACCACCGTTATTCTCGACGGCACCCGCGGCATCGTGTTCAGCGCGGGCAACTCCGAGCACCCCGCCGAACCGGCGCAGGCGAAAAAATAAACGTCCCGCCTTCCGGCGGATACGTTCCGGAGCGCTGCGAAACGGGCCTTGCCCGTTT
>JAEWAU010000066.1 GCA_023391535.1 Bacillota bacterium
GCGACGTTACCTTCAATGTAGAGGACTACCTCGTACAGCGTTTGGCAAAGAACTTCGGCAGGGCCGAGGACGCCGCTTTCATCAGTGGCACCGGTGTTCAGATGCCCACGGGAATTCTCAATGCCACAGGCGGCGCGGAAATCGGCTGCTCCGGCAGCGTCACTTATGACGACGTGATCAAGCTGTACTTCTCGGTCAAGCCGGAGTACCGAAAGAAAGGCGTTTGGCTTATGAACGACGAAACCGCGCTGGCGCTCCGCACGCTCAAGGACAGCGCCGGGAACTACCTCTGGTGCGAGAGCGACGACACCATCCTCAGCAAGCGCGTGGTCACGAACAACGCCATGCCCTCCGCCGCCACAGGCACGAAGCCAATTGTTTTCGGTGACTTCAGTTATTACTGGGTCATCGTCCGTAGCGCCGTCAGCGTACTGCCCATAGTGGAGACATTCACGCTGAACCAGCAGATCGGCTATCTGGCATTTGAGTTCCTCGACGGAAAGCTCATCCGTCCGGAGGCTGTGAAGGTGCTGCAGATCGCCTGATTTTGAGGATATAAGGCGCAGGGAGCGTCAGTGAGGCGCTCTCTGCCCTTAATACCCCGTTTGATTCCGCGTTTTAACACACGAGGCCCCACGCCCGTTCCCCGGCAATATTGCTGTGGAGATTTGACCCGCCCCTACCGGGTCAGGAAAGGAGGACAGCATGGATGATAAGACCGTCTGCGTAACCGAAAAAGTCATTGGTGACACGCTCTACGTTATCGAATCGGCGGTCAGCAACACCGCCAAGGAGACTGCTTACGAAAAGCTGAAACGCCTGATTCTGAACGAATCCGAAAGTCAGAGAATAAAGCTGGCGTCTTAACACAATACCGCTTGACTTCTTCGCGGTAGTACGCGAATATGTAGTACCGCTTGAAGACTGTCGGAAAGGAGGAAAAAATGAATACAAACAGACAGTCTTATACTACCGCGAAGAATGATAGCGTCACAGCCCTTTACTGCCGCCTGTCCCGCGACGACGAGTTGCAGGGCGACAGCAACAGCATCAAGAACCAGAAAGCCATTCTCCAGAAGTACGCCGATGACAACGGCTTCGGCAACACCCAGTTTTTCGTCGACGACGGATACAGCGGCACGAACTTCGATCGTCCTGACTGGCAGCGTCTGATGGCGCTCGTAGAAGAAGGCAGCGTCGGCACCATCATTGTAAAGGATATGAGCCGCCTCGGACGCGACTACCTCAAGGTTGGGTACTACACGGAAGTGCTTTTCCCCGGCTCCGACATACGTTTCATCGCCATCAACAACGGCGTCGACAGCGCCAATCAGCAGGACAGCGATTTTACGCCGTTCCTCAACATCATAAACGAGTGGTACGCCAAGGACACCAGCAAAAAAATACGCGCCGTATTTAAGGCAAAAGGTCAGGCCGGAAAGCCGCTCTGCACCAATCCACCATACGGGTATGTCAAGGACCCGGTCGATAAATCACTCTGGGTAATTGATGAAGAAGCCGCCGAGGTCGTACGGCAGGCGTTCCACCTCTGCATGGACGGGTATGGGCCGACGCAGATAGCCAAGGAATTTATGAAACGCGGCTACAAGAATCCCACGGCTCATGCCAAGGATATGGGAATCAATCCGCCAGATAATCGCGCCCACGCAGGCGATTATTCATGGGATACCAGCACCATCGTCCATATGCTTTCCCGGCAGGAGTATCTGGGGCATACGGTAAACTTTAAAACCTATCGCAAGTCCTATAAGCAGAAAAAGCAGCTCAAAAACGACCCATCCGAATGGCAGATTTTCAAAAATACCCACGAGGCGATTATCGAGGAGCCGGTTTTCGAGGTAGTCCAAAAAATCCGCGACGGCAGACGCCGCTGGACGCCGATGGGCGAGATGCCGATCCTCTCAGGGATGCTTTTCTGCGCGGATTGCGGAGCCAAGCTGTATCAGGTGCGAGGGCGTGGCTGGGAGCATGATAAGGAGTATTTCGTCTGCGCCACCTATCGCAAGGTCAAGGGTGGCTGCAGTTCCCACCAGATACGGAATGTGGTGGTCGAGGAACTGCTGCTCGACGGCATCCGGCAGATTACCGCTTTTGCCAGAGCGCATGAGGACGAGTTCGTACAGATGGTGACCTCAAAGACGAAAATGGCCCTCGACAAGAGCCTTCGGGATGACAAACGGGAGTTGGAACAGTCACAGGCCCGTATCGCCAAGCTGGACGACATCATCCAGCGGCTCTATGAGGATAATATTTCCGGCAAGGTTTCTGACGAGCGTTTTGCCAAGATGACCGCCAACTACGAAACCGAGCAGCATACCCTTGAGAGCCGTGCGTCTGAATTGAAAGCCTCCATGACCGCCGAAAATGAGAGTTCACTCAACGTCGACCACTTTCTCGCCCTTGTGCGAAAGTACACGGATATACAGGCACTCACGGCGGAGATGATCCGTGAGTTCGTGGAAAGAATCTATGTGTATAAGGCGGAGCGCGTGGACGGCAGACGGGTACAGCGCATCAAAATCGTATGGAACTGCATTGGCGAATTCACACCGCCTGTTTCTACATCCGCAGTAGAACAAGAAAAATCGGCATAGCCGGTAAATACATACCAAACTATGCCGATATTTTTTCCGGGATTGAAAATCCCTAATTTGCACCACCTAAAGCGCGGCTTTTTTGCTTTTTCAATTGACTTTCCCGTACGACGGGGGTATACTGAAAACAAACTTAGTTAAAATGATTAACAAAGAAATGCGCCCGGAGAAAGCAAAAATCCGGGTCCGCATTCGCGCAAAAACGCGTGCGAATGCAGTGATGCGGAGCATGCCGGCTCTTGAAATCGGGCGCGGTATGAAACGCAGGGCGGCGGTGCGGCCGCAGGGCAGCCGGACGGCTGCGGGAAAGGATGGTCGTTTGCATGGCTGAATTGAGATGGCATCCGCTGATTCAGGATTGGGTGATGGTGGCTTCCTCCCGGCAGAACCGCCCCCAAATGCCCAAGAACTGGTGCCCGTTCTGCCCCGGTTCGGGCAAGGTGCCGGAGAATTACGAGGTTTACGAATACGACAACGACTTCCCGGCACTGTCGCAGAACCCGCCAGAGCCGGACCCGGTGGCGAACGGCTTTTTCAAAACCCGCCCCGCCTACGGCAAATGCGAGGTCATTTTGTACTCGCCGGGGCACACTGTTACGCTCCCGGAGCTTCCTACCCCGCATATCCGCAAGCTGGTGGACCTTTGGGTGGAGCGCTTTCAGGCCCTAAAGGCGGACCCGAAGATCAAGTACGTCTTTATCTTTGAAAACCGCGGCGAGATGGTGGGCGTCACCATGCCGCATCCGCACGGGCAGATTTACGGCTATTCGTTTATGCCCAAAAAGCTCCAGCTGGAGCTGCAATCGGCCAAGGAGTACCGCGAGGAGCACGGAAGTTGCCTGTTCTGCGATATGCTGGAGCAGGAGCGCGCGTTCGGGCAGCGAATTTTGTTCGAAAACGAGTATTTCACCTGTTTTTTGCCCTTCTTTACGGAATACCCTTATGGCGCCTATCTCATGAGCCGGACGCACAAGGGCTCCATCGACGAATTCACGCCCGCGGAGCGCGACGCGCTGGCGGAGGCGCTCAAGCGCACGTCCGGCATGTTCGACAGCCTGTTCGGCGTCAAATTCCCCTATATGATGTGCATGCACAACGCGCCGGTGAACAGCGGGGACACTTCGGCGTACTACCATTTCCACGTCGAGTTTTTCCCGCCGATGCGCGCGGCCGATAAACAGAAGTTCAACGCTTCCAGCGAAACGGGCGCTTGGGCGAGCTGCAACCCCACCTGCCCGGAGGAGAAGGCGGCCGAGCTTCGGGAGGCCTACGCGCGGTTTATGGCCACCGAAAACGCGAAAAAGTAAGATGTGCCGCACCGGAAAAGCCGCCGCAGCGGGTGAAATGCCCCGCTTGCGGCGGCTTTTCCGTTTGCTGCTTGTCCGATTACACAATTAGGGAACGAATAATTTGTGATATTGCCGAAACCGCTTGACATTCTTCCAAAACACGGTATGATGATAGTAGCCGTATGCGCGCCTGGGGCGGATAAGCTCCTGCGGGCCGGGAAGGAGGACGGAAAGCGGACGGCAGGCAAATACAGAACGGGAAGGTGAGAAGACCCGAATACAATCAAACAGAGCCAGCGCCAGGACCGGGATTTCCCGGTTGACGAGGCGGGGAGTGATCGAAAGATTCGGCGGGTGCTCCCCCGGCCGTGAGTGTTGCGGTCGTGAGCCATATCTGTAAAAAATGCGGGCAACCGCACAACAGAGGATATGGCGTGCAGCGCTATTATTATGCCCTTTTTCCGAAAAGCGCGTTTTTTGCGGGCCGCCAGGGCCCGCGGAAACAATGCCGGCGGAAAAGAGGGGCGGAAGTTTGCAGCTACTTACTTGCTATAAATTTGCGCCGGTTTTGTTCCGGGGGCGGGAGCCTTCGGCGGCCGGCGGCCGGCTGCGGCAGCTCCGGCGGAAAAAATGCCGCGCGTTCGGCGGAGCGGCTCCGTTTTTGGGGCCGCCCGCGCAACAGGAAAGACGGGCAACCCGCACCGCGGCGCCCGCCGCGCTCCGGGGCCCGTTTGACAGACCGGAGGATCTATTATGTGTGGTATTGTCGGATATATCGGTAAAAAAGATTGCACGAACGTTTTGATGGATATGCTCGCCAAACTCGAATACCGCGGCTACGACTCCGCGGGGATCGCCGTGTTTGAGGGGGAAAACGTCCGGGTCGTGAAAACCTGCGGCAGGCTTTCCAACCTGAGCGAACTTTTGATGATGAGCGGCGCGCCGAAGGGAATGTGCGGCATCGGGCACACGCGCTGGGCCACTCACGGCAAACCCTCGGATATCAACGCCCATCCGCACACCGGCGGCAGAGTGACGCTTGTGCACAACGGCATTATCGAGAACTACGTGCGGCTCCGGCAGATGCTGGAGGGGCACGGTTATACGTTTGTTTCGGAAACGGACAGCGAAGTCGCCGCGAAGCTCATCGATTTCTTCTATCACGGGGACCCGCAGGAGGCGCTGCGCGAAGCGCTGGCGCGCATCCGCGGCTCATATGCGTTCGGCGTCCTGTTTTCCGACCGCCCGGGCGAAATCTACGCCGTGCGCAAGGACAGCCCGCTCATCGTGGCGCAGGGCGAGGGCGAAAGCTTCATCGCCTCGGATATCCCCGCGGTGCTTAAATACACGCGCACCTATTACCTGCTCGACGAAAACGAGGTGGCCGTGCTTTCATCGGACGGCGTGCGCTTCTACAGCCCGGAAGGCGACGCGGTGGAAAAGGCGGCGCTGACGGCGTCGTGGGACGTTGCGGCGGCCGAAAAGGGCGGATACCGGCATTTCATGCTCAAGGAAATTTACGAGCAGCCCAAGGCCCTGCGCGACACGCTTTCCCCGCGCATCGCGGAAGGGAAGGTCGTGTTCGAAGGTCTCCCGGACGGCTATTTCAAGGGTGTTTCGCGCATCCATATCGTCGCGTGCGGTACGGCCATGCACGCGGGCCTGGTGGGCCGCTACGCCATCGAGAATCTTTCCGGCATCCCGGTGGATGTGGAGATCGCTTCGGAATTCCGGTACGGCAATTTCGCCCTGCAAAAGGATGAGCTGGTCGTCATCATTTCCCAGTCGGGCGAAACGGCCGATACGCTCGCGGCTCTGCGGCTGGCGAAAAGCCGCGGGAACCGCACGCTCGCCGTCGTCAACGTCGTGGGTTCTTCTATCTCGCGCGAAGCGGACCATGTGATCTATACGTGGGCCGGGCCGGAGATCGCCGTTGCTTCCACAAAAGCGTATTCGGTGCAGCTCGGCGTGATGTACCTGCTGGCCGTGCGCATCGCGTGCGAAGCGGGAAAGCTCGGCGCGGAGGAATGCGCCGCCTGGTGCGGCAAGCTTCTGGAGCTGCCGGGGCTTGTGGAAAAAACCTTCGCCTGCGCCGAGGAATGCCAGCGCCTGGCCTCGCTCTACCAGAACGCGCACAGCCTGTTCTACATCGGGCGCGGGCTGGATTACGCCGCGTCCATGGAAGGCTCGCTCAAGCTCAAGGAAATTTCCTATGTGCACAGCGAATCCTACGCCGCGGGCGAGCTCAAGCACGGCACCATTTCGCTGATTGTGGAAGGAACGCCGGTTGTGGCGGTGATGACGCAGAGCCGGCTTCTGGAAAAAACGCTCAGCAACGTCAAGGAAGTGAAGGCGCGGGGCGCGCAGGTGCTCGCCATCTGCCGCGAAAGCGCCGATGCGGAGGCGGCCGACGAAATCATCCGCCTGCCGGAGCTGCCGGATCTCCTCATGCCGTCCCTCGCGGTCATCCCGCTCCAACTGTTCGCCTATTACATGGCGCTGCTGCGTGGCTGCAGCGTGGATAAACCGCGAAACCTTGCGAAGTCGGTTACAGTGGAGTAAAATAGAAAGGCGCCGTTAATCCAGCGGCGCCTTTTCCGTGCGCTGTTCGCACCCGGCAATTTCAGATAGGGCTGCAAAAGTCGCTGCTTCGCTCTTTTTTGGAAATGCCGAAAGCTGCGGGCGGGAACGGAACCGCCATCATATACGCCGCGCAGCGCCCGCCGCACAGGGGGCGCTCAAACGGGATGCCCGCGAGCGCGGGAAAGAGGTTGTGCCATGGACGCGGAAGCTCTTATTTTCGATATGGACGGCACCTTGTGGGATTCATCCGGAACGGTGGCCGAATCCTGGAACGAAACGCTGAAAAGATACCCCGAAGCAAAAGAACCCCTGACCCCGCAGCTGCTGCAAAGCCTGATGGGCAGGACGCTGCCGGATATCGCGGACCGCCTGTTCCCCGATATCGAACCGGAAAGGCGCAGCGAAATGCTGAACGCCTGCTGCGCGGAGGAAAACGCGTTCGTGCAGGAAAAAGGCGGGCGTTTGTACGACGGGCTGGAAAAAACGCTTCAGGTTCTCCGGGAAAAGGGGATGCGGCTGTTCATCGTAAGCAACAGCCAGGACGGGTACATTCAGGCCTTTCTCGCGCACTACGGGTTCGGCCGG
The DNA here is from genome assembly GCA_023391535.1 of Bacillota bacterium. Taxonomy (GTDB): domain Bacteria; phylum Bacillota; class Clostridia; order Oscillospirales; family Ethanoligenentaceae; genus JAEWAU01. The sequence goes on from JAEWAU010000066.1 coordinate 7,073, forward strand.
TATTTTGAGGATTTTGAATGCGCGGGGCGCACGGGGCGCAGCAAAGGGGAAAACATTCAGGAGATCATGCAGCGCAACCATCTGTGCTCAGCGTACTATGTGGGCGATACTCAGATCGACTACGAGGCCACGCGCAAGGCCTGCATCCCGTTTATCCACGCGGAATACGGGTTCGGCAGGGTGGAGCGGTGCGAATACCGCATCGGCGCCTTCACGGAGCTCGCAGAGATGTTTTAGCCCCGGAATCGAATAAAAAAGCGAAAAAAAAGGAGCGCGGCCGTTCGGCCGCGCCCTTTTTTTGCACCCCGCCCGAACGGCGGGATTTTTGTATCAGTGGAAGAACAAAACGATGAACACCAGGGTGATGGTGCTGGTGAGCTTGATGAGCACATGCAGCGACGGGCCGGCCGTATCCTTGAACGGATCGCCCACCGTGTCGCCCACTACGCCGGCCTTGTGGGCTTCGCTGCCCTTGCCGCCGTAGTTGCCGAGCTCGATGTATTTCTTCGTGTTATCCCACGCGCCGCCGCCGTTGTTCAGGAACAGCGCGAGAATGACGCCAACGATGGTGACGACCATCAGGTAACCGGCGGCAGCCTCTTTACCAAGCAGCATACCGACAAGTACCGGAACGATAACGACGAGCAGGCCAGGGATGACCATCTGCTTCAGAGCACCCTTGGTGACGATATCCACGCAGGTGCCGTATTCGGGCTTCTGCGTACCCTTCATGATACCGGGCATCGCCTTGAACTGGCGGCGCACTTCCTCAATGACATACTGCGCAGCCTTGCCCACGGCGCGGATGGCGGTGGAGCTGAACAGGAAAACCACGCCGGCGCCGATGAGCGCCGCGATGAAGACGGACGGCTTGCCGATATCCACCGGGTAAGGCTTGGAAGCGTCTATGTGCGTGATCGTCTTGACCTGGTCGATGTACGCGGAGAAGAGCAGGAAGGTCGCGAGCGCTGCGGAGCCCACGGCATAGCCCTTTGTGAGCGCCTTGGTGGTGTTGCCGCAGGCATCGAGCTTATCGGTGGTGACGCGGACTTCGTCCGGCGCGCCGGACATTTCGATGATGCCGCCCGCGTTATCCGTGATCGGCCCGAAGGTATCCATGGCGAGCACGTAGGCGCAGGTGGAAAGCATGCCCATGGTGGCGATGGCGGTGCCGAAAATGCCGGGGTCGGAAATGCCGCTCGCGCCGGAGAGGGCCAGCTGACCGAGGCCGTAGGAGCCGAAGATGGCGGCGCTGATGAACAGAACGGGCAGCGCCACGGATTCCATGCCCATGGCGACGCCGGTGATGATGTTCGTAGCGGCGCCGGTGGTGCAGGATTTCGCCATTTCAAGCACCGGGCGCTTGCTATAGGAGGTGTAATAATTCGTAACGAACACGAACACGACGCTCAGGGCGATGCCGATGAGCGCGCAGCCGTAGAGCGCGATCCAGTTCACGGGATCGTTGCCCACGGTGCCGCGGAGCATGGCCCAGACGTTGAAGAAAAAGAACACAACCATGATGGCCGCCGTGATGAAAAAGCCCTTGTTGAGGGATTTCATCGGGTCCTCGTTTTCGTCCTTCACACGGACGGTGAAAATGCCGATGATGGAAGCGAGAATGCCGAGGGAACGGGCCACCAGCGGGAACAGGATGCCCGCAATGCCGAATACGGGCAGCAGGCCCACGCCGATGATCATGGCGCCGATGTTCTCGGCCGCCGTGGATTCAAACAGGTCGGCGCCACGGCCGGCGCAGTCGCCCACGTTATCGCCCACAAGGTCGGCCACAACGGCGGGGTTGCGGGGGTCGTCCTCCGGGATGCCGGCTTCCACTTTACCCACAAGGTCGGCGCCCACATCGGCCGCTTTGGTGTAAATGCCGCCGCCGAGCTGGGCGAACAGGGCCACCAGCGAAGCGCCGAAGCCGAACCCGACGATGAGGGAGGGGGCGGCTTTCAGAATCGACTCATTGCTCGAAGCGCCGCCGTAGATAAGGAACAGCGTGGTGACGCCCAGCAGCGAGAGCGTGGTAACGGAAAGGCCCGTTACGGCGCCGCCGCGGAAAGCGATCTGGAGCGCACGGTTGAGGCCGCTCTTGGCTCCGTCCGCGCTGCGGATGTTGCTGTTTACCGACATAAACATGCCGAGGAAGCCGGAAAGCGCCGAGCAAAAAGCGCCGGTGATGAACGCGACGCCGATATGGACGGCGTAATTCAGGGCCTCGGACGAAGAAGCATTTTCCTGAAGCTTCCCGAAATAGGAAGCGATGCAGATGAGCACGAGCACGATCACGGAGATCCAGGCGATGGTCTTATACTGGCGCTTCAGGAAAGCCGCCGCGCCTTCCTTGATGGCGTTTGAAATGGACTGCATTTCGGACGTGCCCTTTGTCTGCCGAAACACATACCGCATTAAACAGCCGATGACCACCGCGGAGATCAGCACAATCCCGTAGATGACAACGTAATAGACGACCGGAGACATACGCTACAACCCCTTTTAAAAATTCTTGGCCCCTGTGCCACCAGACAGACATTGCTATTCGGCTCTGCATCAACCTCTCTTGTGGAAACTTAATAAATTAGTTGAATGAAGCTACGGATAACTATACATAGTATAAAGTCTTTTTGATTTTTATTCCAGAGCGTTCGTTAAAAAAATTGTTCAGAATAATGACGTTTTTCTGCACAAAAATCTGTTAAGTTTGCTGACGGTTTTGAACAACCCTGCACAGATATGCTCGCCGGCAGGCTGCTTTTGCTCCGCTTTTTGCATCATACGGGCAATGCCTTGCAAAGCGCGGAGGACGCCGGCGCGGAAGCGGGGCCGCGTCGCGGTCCGCCCGCGCCCGCGATGCAGGAAAAATTGCAATTTCATGATAAATCGTATGCAGAATGCTTGATTTTTTTCCGCCGCACGGATAAGATAATAAGCGGGGTGAGAGTATGAGCAAGGATCTGCTGGCACAGATTCAGACACTGTATCCGACATTTTCAAAAGGCCAGAAATACATCGCGCGTTTCATCATCGAGCATTACGACAAGGCGGCGTTCATGACGGCCTCGAAACTCGGCAACATCGTGGGGGTGAGCGAATCCACCGTGGTGCGCTTTGCCTCGGAGCTTGGGTTCGAGGGCTATCCGCAGCTCCAGAAATCGCTGCAGGAGCTCATCCGCAACAAGCTGACGTCGGTGCAGCGCATCGAGGTTTCCACCGACCGGCTCAGCGGCGGGGACGTGTTCGAAAAGGTCCTCAACGCCGATATCGAAAAGATCAAAAGAACCATTGCGGAAGGCTCGCGCGAGGATTTCTACGGCGCCGTGGATTCCATTGTGAACGCCTCCAACATCTACATACTGGGCGTGCGCAGCTCCTCGGCTCTGGCCGGTTTCCTCGGACTTTATTTCAACTATATTTTCGACCATGTGCATCTGGTGAACACCACGAGCGGCAGCGAGGTGTTCGAGCAGGTTCTGCGCATCGGCCCGGGAGACGTCATCGTGGGCATCAGCTTCCCGCGCTATTCGTCCCGCACCGTCAAGGCGCTGAAGTTCGCTTCGGACCGCGGCGCCACCGTGATTTCCATTACGGACAGCAAAATGTCGCCGCTCTACCGCTACGCGAGCTACAACCTGCTCGCCAAAAGCGATATGGCGTCGTTTGTCGATTCGCTCGTGGCGCCTCTGAGCCTCATCAACGCGCTCATCGTGGCCGTGGGCATGAAGTGTCAGGACCAGGTGTACAGCACGTTCGCCCAGCTCGAGCGCGTCTGGGATGAATACGACGTGTACGCCAAAACGGGCGACGAAGTGCAGGCGGCAGCCCCGGACGGCGATGCTTGACGTGATCGTGGTGGGGGCCGGCCCCGCGGGCATGACGGCGGCCGGCACGGCGGCGCGGCGCGGGCGCGCCGTGGCATTGCTCGAGCGCAACGCGCGCCCGGGGCGCAAGCTCATGATCAGCGGCAAAGGCCGCTGTAACCTCACGAACGACTGCACGCTCGCGCAGTTCATGGAGAACGTCCCGAACGGGGGAAAGTTTCTGTTCAGCGCCGTTTCACAGTTCACCCCGCAGGACGTGATGACCTTCGTGGAAGGCCTGGGCGTTCCGCTCAAGGTGGAACGCGGCCGGCGCGTGTTCCCGGTTTCGGATAAAGCCGTGGACGTGGTGGACGCGCTGCAGAATTTCGCGGCGCAGTCCGGCGTGCGCACGGTGCACGGCAGGGCGGCGCAGCTTTTGCTGGAAAACGGAGCGGTGGGCGGCGTCCGATTGGAGGACGGCTCGGAGCTGCGCGCGCACGCCGTTCTGGTGTGCACGGGCGGGGCATCCTATCCGCTTACCGGCTCCACGGGCGACGGCTACGCGCTGGCGCGGCAGGCCGGGCACACCGTCGCGGAGCCGCGGCCCTCGCTGGTGCCGCTCGAAACGCTGGAGGACTGGCCGCGCGACGCACAGGGCCTTTCGCTGCGCAACGTGACGCTTACGGTGCTGGATACGAAAACGGGCAAGCCGGTGTTCGAAGAGCTCGGAGAGATGCTCTTCACCCATTTCGGCGTCACGGGCCCGCTGGTGCTCAGCGCGAGCGCCCGCATGGCGCATATGGAGCCGGGGCGGTACCGCCTGCACATCGATTTGAAGCCCGCGCTGCGCCCCGAGCAGCTCGACGCGCGCCTGCAGCGCGACCTGCTCCAGTTCGGCAGCCGCGATTTCAGCAATTCTCTGGGCGGTCTGCTGCCCGCGAAGCTCATTCCCGTGTTTGTGCGCCAAAGCGGTATTCCGGCCGCGGAAAAGTCCAATCAGGTGACGCGCGAACAGCGCGAGGCCGCCGTTCGGCTTTTCAAGGATATGGAGCTCACGGTGAAAGGCTTTCGGCCCATTGAGGAAGCCATCGTCACATCGGGCGGGGTGAGCCTCCGCGAGGTAAACCCCAAAACCATGGAATCCAAGCTGACGCGCGGCCTGTACTTTGCGGGCGAGGTGCTGAACGCCGACGCGTTCACGGGCGGCTTCAATTTGCAGATCGCGTTCGCAACCGGCCGCGCGGCGGGGCTTGCCGTTTGAACAAGCGGGGAGCGGGCACGGAATCGCCCCCGGTTTCTTCCTTATATTAATAGAGCTATATTAATAGTGCAATCGTATTTTGCAAGATGAATCGAATTTAGCAGCCCGGCCGCTTTTTCGTCTGCGGCGGATGTGCCGGCCTGCGGGGAGGCTTTGAATTGGAGACGGCAAAACCCATCAACATCGCCATCGACGGGCCCGCCGGCGCGGGAAAAAGCACACTCGCGCGCCTGCTCGCGGCGCGCTTCGGCTTCGTGTATGTGGATACGGGGGCCTTATACCGTTCCATCGGTCTTTTTGCCCTGCGCAAAGGCGTGGAACCCTCGGACGCCGCCGGAGTGCGGGCGCTGCTGCCGGAAATCCGCGTGGAGCTGAAGTTTAAAGGCGGGAAGCAGCATGTGCTGCTCTGCGGCGAAGACGTTTCCGCGCGCATCCGCACCCCCGAGGTATCGGATGCGGCGTCGAGGGTTTCGGCCATACCCGCCGTGCGCACCTTTTTGCTCGGCCTGCAGCGCGATATCGCTGCGCGCAGCAACGTGGTGATGGACGGGCGCGACATCGGCACGGTGGTGCTGCCCGGCGCGCTCGTCAAGATTTTTCTCAGCGCGTCGCCCGAGGACCGCGCCCGCCGCCGGTACGAGGAGATGCTCGCAAAAGGCCAGCCGGCCGTGTACGAGCGGGTGCTCGCCGATATGGTGGAGCGCGACCGCGCCGATTCCGGCCGCGACGTGGCGCCGCTGAAGCCCGCGCCGGACGCCGTGCGCGTGGACACCACGGGCTTCCCGCTGGAAAAATCGCTCGCGACGCTGGCGGCGCTTGTAAAGGAGAGATTGACATGAGCGTATTCACAAACGCGCAAAAATGGGTGGGCGCCCCGCTCCGCCGCCTGTTCGGTATACGGCGCGAGGGCATGGAAAACACGGAGCTGAAGCCGCCGTTCGTGCTCTGCTCCAACCACCGTTCCGATTTCGACCCCATCATTCTGGGCGCGTCGCTGCCATTCGATCTCAAGTTCATGGCGAAAGAGGAGCTGTTCCGGGTGCCCGTGCTGCGCGGAATCATCCGCGCGTTCGGGGCTTTTCCCGTGAGCCGCGGCCGGCACGATTCCGCGGCGCTGGGCAAAGCTACGGAAGTACTGAAAAGCGGGCAGGTGCTCGCCATGTTTCCGGAGGGGCACCGGCAGAAAAACAGCGCGGTGATGCAGCCCTTCAAGTCCGGCGCGGTGCTGTTCGCCGCGCAGGCCGGCGTGCCCATTCTGCCCGTGATGATCCTTGCGCACGGGCATGTGCGGATGTTCGGGCACAACGTGGTGCGCGTGGGCAAGCCCGTAACCGCGGCGGAGCTGGGGGTTGCGGAAATAAACGGCGAATCGCTGCGCGCGGCGCGGGAGGTTTTGCGCGCGCGCATGACGGCTCTTGCCGATTCGGCAGCGTGGTGATGCCTCTATGAAGATCGAAGTGGCGAAATCCGCCGGGTTCTGCTTTGGCGTGGACCGCGCGGTTAAAATGGTGGAGGAGCTGCTGCAGGAAAAGCAGGCGGCGATGCTCGGCCCCGTCATTCACAACGCGCGCGTGGTGGCCGCGCTCGAGCAAAAGGGCGCGCGCGTGGTGGCTTCCCCGCAGGAGGCGCCTCCCGGCAGCACGGTGGTGATCCGGTCCCACGGGGTGCCCGCCTCCGTTTATGAGGAGATCCGCCGGTGCGGCCTTTGCTGTGCGGACGCAACCTGCCCGTTTGTAGCCAAGATCCATAAAATCGTGGAACAGGAATCCCGCCGGGGGGCGCTGGTGCTGATTGCCGGCGACCCGGAGCACCCGGAGGTGGAGGGAATTGTGGGACACTGCCCCGGCCCCTGCTTCGTGTTTCGCTCGCTCGAGGAGCTGCGCCGGCTGGTGCAGAAGCCGGAACTGGCGGAAACGCACGAAATTTCAGCCGTTGCACAGACAACTTTCAGCCTGGAAGTATGGAAAAAATGCTCTGATTTTATCAGAAAAGTATATACAAACCCGAGAATATTTGATACAATATGTAGTGCAACATCCATTCGTCAGCAAGAGGCCGGCGAGTTGGCCGCTCGAAGCGACCTGATGGTCGTCATCGGGGGGCGTAACAGCTCGAATACGGCAAAACTGCTCTCCGTCTGCGCCGCTGCGTGTCCTTCTTATCTGGTGGAGGGCGCAGAAGAGCTGCGGTCAGTGCCTTTGCGCGGAGCGGAACGGGTTGGTGTTACGGCAGGGGCTTCTACGCCGCCCTGCATAATAAAGGAGGTTCTTAAAGCTATGGCCGATTTGGACAAGGACAACATGGATGGCGAGGATATCAGCTTTGCAGACGCGCTCGAACAATCATTTAAGACCGTCAATTTGGATGAGCCGGTACGCGGTGTTGTGGTGGGTGTGTCGCAGAATGAAGTCGAGATCGATCTCGGCACCAAACACGCGGGGTACATTCCGTTGTCGGAACTTACGGACGATTCTTCTGCAAAGCCCGATCAACTTGTCAAGGTCGGCGATGAGCTTGATTTGGTAGTACTCCGTGTAAACGATCAGGACGGAACCGTGATGCTCTCGAAGAAGCGCTTTGACGCGCTCAAGGGCTGGGAGGATATCGTCAAGGCGTCGGAGGATGGCACCATCATGAGTGGTATCGTCACCGATGTCGTAAAGGGCGGCCTGCTCGCTTCCGTGAACGGCGTCAAGGTGTTCATTCCGGCTTCCCAGAGCGGTGTGACCCGCGATGAAAAGCTCGATAAGCTGCTTCATCAGGAAGTTCGCATGACCATCATCGAGATCAACCGCGGCCGCAAGCGCGCCGTGGGTTCTATCCGTGCCGTGCTGCGCGAGGAGCGCAAGAAGCTTGCCGAGAAGATCTGGGAAGAGATCGAAGTCGGCAAGGAATACACCGGCGTCGTCAAATCGCTCACTTCTTACGGCGCGTTTGTCGATCTGGGCGGCGTGGACGGCATGATCCACGTTTCCGAGCTCTCGTGGTCTCGCATCCGCCATCCCTCCGATGTGGTGAGCATCGGCCAGACGGTGCATGTGTACGTGAAGAGCTTCGACAAGGATGCCAAGAAGATATCGCTGGGCTACAAGGACAAGGGCGAAGATCCCTGGCAGACGTTCCTTTCCAACTTCAGCGTCGGGGATATTGTCGATGTGAAGATCGTCAGCTTTATGCCGTTCGGCGCGTTCGCGCAGATCATTCCGGGCGTGGATGGGCTGATTCACATTTCGCAGATCGCGGATCATCATGTGGCGAAGCCGCAGGATGTGCTTGCGATGGACGAAACGGTGAAGGTCAAGATCATCGAAGTCGACGAGGAGAAAAAGCGTATCAGCCTCTCCATCCGCGAAGCAAACGCCGAGTTGGGCATTCAAGGCGACGAAGCCCAGCCGGAGAGCTACGACGGGGACAACGCCTGAGCAGGTTCCTTTTTTCCGAAACAATAAAAAGCGCCGCAAAACGAATCCGGTTCGTTTTGCGGCGCTTTTTTGTTTCGGCGCTGCGGGTTGTATTCGGCCGCGCATGGTGCTATAGTTAATATGATTCGCCGGCAAACGGGTGGAAGTTTATTCTTCGAACAGCCCCCGGTTTTTCTCCTCGAGCGCGCGGATGCCTTGGTAGAGCATCCAGTTCACCGGCGTTTCCACGCCGAGTTCCCGCCCGAACTCCAGCACCTTGCCCGCGAACATTTCGATCTCCGTGGGGCGTTTTTGCTCAAGATCCTGCAGGGTGGAGGGCTTGTTTAAAAACGGCAGGCCGTGAATGGTTTTTTCCTGCCGGTCGATATCCTCCTGCCCGAGCGCGATGCCGAGGCGGTTCGCAATCTCCACCACTTCGCACATGGCGGCGCGGCGGATGGCGTTCGCGTATTCGCTTTTGCAAAACGCGCCGAACGGAACGCCCAGCAGCGCGCAGGTGAGGTTCTCGCCCACGTTGCACATGAATTTGAACCAAATGCCCCGGATCATATCCGCATCCACCCGATACGGAACGGCGCAGGCGTCGAACAGCCCGGCGACCGCCTGCACGCGCGCCGTGGGCGCATCGCTTTCGTTTTCAGCTTCTCCGAAATGGACGCTCCCCACGGCGGGATCGTAGTTCGCGGCGCCGTCGCGCATTGCGATGGAAACCCGCATATAGGAATACAGCACATGGTCCCAACCGTAAACGGCGGCCACCCGCTCCTCGCTGTCCACGCCGTTGAGCACGCACAGAATCTGCGTTTCGGGCCCCACCTGATTCCGGATATCCGCGATGGCCTGCGCCAGCGCCGTGTACTTGACCGCGATGAGGACAAGGTCGGCCGGGTCGCCGGCGTCCTGCGGAGTTACCACCGGGAAATGGTAGGGGGTTCCGTTTAGAACGACGCCGCGGGATTCGAGCCGCTCTTTGCGCTCCCCTTCCGCCAGCACGCGGAAGCCGCCTTCGCCGAGGCTTTTCGCCAAGCGCGGGGCGAAAAACGACCCCATGGCGCCAAGGCCGATCAAAGTAACTTTGCCGATTTTCAAAAAAATACACACCGCCTTTTTCTGCTTTTCTCCGATCGGACATGAGTTTTGACGCGGATTTTATCCACATGTTTATCGGAAAATCGTATTCGCTGCCTGCTGCATCCTGAAATTGATTGTACCATGTTTGCACCTGCGCGGCAAGAATCCCCGCGCGTGAAGAAAGGACGGAAAATACGATGGAACGGTGTCCCTGGTGCCTTTCGGACCCGCTGTATATCCGCTACCACGACGAGGAATGGGGCGTGCCCGTCCATGACGACCGCAGGCACTTTGAGTTTCTGGTTCTGGAGGCGGCGCAGGCGGGCCTGAGCTGGTTTACCATCCTCAAGCGCCGCGAGCAGTACCGCCGGGCCTACGACGGGTTCGACCCGCAGAAGGTGGCCGCATACGACGAACAGAAGATCGCGGCGCTGCTCGCGGACGCGGGTATTATCCGAAACCGCAGGAAAATCGAAGCCTCCGTGACCAACGCGCAGCATTTTCTGGAGATTCAGCGTGAATTCGGGAGCTTCGACGCGTATATCTGGCATTTTACAAGCGGCCGGCCCGTAGTGGGCCATTACCAAAGTACCGCGGAAATTCCGGCTTCCTCGCCGCTTTCCGATTGCGTCAGCAAGGATCTCCGGGCGCGCGGGTTCCGGTTCATGGGCACGGTGATCGTCTATGCGCATCTGCAGGCCACGGGCATCATCGACGACCATCTCGATTCCTGCTTCCGGCGGCAGGCGGGAACCGTTCAGGAAAACAGCATCATTTCCAATGTAACTGCGAAATAAACTCCGAATGAAAAGAGCGAAGCCTTTGTTTCGGACATTCCCGCTTGTTTTATTCGGATATTTGTATTCATCAGAAAAGAACGGGTGATCCAAATGACAAACTTATTTGACGCATCGGGGACATGGTATAAGGGCAACCTTCATATGCACACGACGCGTTCGGACGGCGCGCTGCCGCCCAAAGCCGCCGTGGAGGTTTACCGGAACGCGGGTTACGCTTTCCTTGCGCTCACCGACCATTGGGTGCAGAGCGAAAACGGCTTTGAAAAAGGCCTGCTGCTGCTCTCCGGCTGCGAATGGGATTCGGGCGGCATCGGAGGCCCGGTGTACCATATCATCGGCGCGGGAATGGAAAAAGACGCGCCGCTCCGGCGGGAGGACAAGCCCGGCCCGCAGGCCATCATCGACGCGATCCGCCAAGCCGGCGGCATCGCCATTCTGGCGCATCCCGCATGGTCCGTCACCGACCCCGCCGATCTGCTGGCTCTGCGCGGGCTTGCGGGGATGGAAATCTACAATTCGGTTTCCGGCCTTCCCTGGAACGGCCGGCGCGCCGATTCCGGCTTGTATGTCGATCTCTGTGCGGCGAAGGGCGCGCTGCTGCCCTGCTTTGCGGCGGACGACAGCCACAGCTACGACGGCGAGCAGACATTTTCCTTTATCATGGTCAACGCGCCGGAACTGACGGCAGCGGCGCTCAAAAAGGCCGTTGCCGCGGGCAATTTTTATGCGAGCCAGGGCCCGCGGTTCGAATCCGTCACCGTTTCCGGCGGTCATGTGGAGGTCTGCTGTTCGCCGGTGGAAACGGTGGTTTTTTACTCCAATACTATCTGGTGCAGCGACCGCGTGGCCACCGGCGGCGTGAATTTCGCCTCTTACCAGATCAAGCCCAGCGACCGTTACGTGCGGGTGGAACTGGTGGACGGAGGTGGCCGCATGGCGTGGACTTCTCCGTTCCGCGTGCAGGAAGGCTGACAAAACCGCGGCGCGGCAATTTCCATGGGCGATTTTCCCGCAAAGGCTTGACAACGGGCGGGAATGGTGATAAATTTTTACTTGAAGTTGGCACTCCGAGTAATGGAGTGCTAACTCCCGGAAGGCGGGAAACCGCCGCCGGTGCATTTTTGGGCGAATGAAAGGTCGGTGAAGCAATTGGAGCTTGCAGACAGGAAAAAGCGCATTTTGAGCGCTTTGGTTGAAGAGTATATTCTGACGGGGGAACCGGTGGGCTCCAAATACCTGGCAAGCGAGGCCGGCATTTCGTTTTCGTCAGCCACCATCCGCAACGAAATGGCGGAGCTGACGGATCTGGGCTTTCTGGAGCAGCCGCACACCTCGGCGGGCCGGATTCCCACGCAGCAGGGGCTGCGCGTATATGTGGATCATCTGATGCGCCGCTACCGCCTGAGCGCGGAGGAACGCGCCATGATCGACAGCCTGCTGCGCATCGGCCGGGAGGGCGACGTGGCGAGCCTGCTCGAAAAGGCGGGTTCGGTGCTTGCGGAGCTCACGGGCTGCGCCTCGGTTTCCACCGCGCCGGCAGACCGAGAGGCCGCGGTGCGGCGCATCGAAGTCGTTCCGGCAAGTCCGCGTTCCATGCTGGTGGTGATCCTCACTACGACCGGCGTGATCAAAAACCGCGTCTGCCGTGTGGGAGAGGACCTCACCGAAGAGATGATGCGTTTCTTCACCCGGCTGGTGGATGATCGTTTTACCGGCGTCGCTCTCGCGGACGTAACGCCGGAATTCGTCGCCTCGCTCAAGCGGGAACTCTATGAGTACACCTTTGCGCTTTCGCCGGCGCTCGACGCCATCGCCGCGGAGCTTGCCACCGTGGGCAGCGAGGTGTTTGTGGGCGGCGCCTCCAATCTGCTGGCGCACCGCACGTTCGATACGGCCAAGGCAGCGCAGTTGCTTCATTTTCTGGAACAGCGGGACGAATTGCTGCGCGCCATCGGCCGGTGCACGGGGCCCAGCGTGCGCATCGGAACGGAAAGCGGCGTGGCCTCCATGGAGGATTCCGCGCTCATCACCGCACCCTACGCCATCCGCGGCAGCAACTGCGGTGCTGTGGGCATCGTAGGCCCGGTGCGCATCAATTACCCGAAGATGGTTTCGATGATCGAATATTTTTCTTCGGCAATCAGCAAGCTAATAAGCGACAGTTTTGGCGATTAACCCGCCCGGAGTCCCACGGGGCTTTTGGCGGAAACCCGGAAAGGAGCATATCCGTTTGATACGCAAACCGAAAAACGGCGGCGAGGACGCCGCACAGCAGGCGGAAACCGCCAAGCGGAAGGAACAGGCCGCGCAGGAAGCGGACGCCGCCTTCTGCGCGAAGGCCGAACCGCAGCCCGGCGAAGCCGAACAGGCGGGCGAAGCGCAGGCGGAGGCCGCTCAGGCGGATACGCCGGGCACAGACGAAAAGCCGAAGCAGCCCTCGGACCTGGATATCCTCAAGGCGTATCTGGCGCAGACCATTGAAGAACTGAAAAAGACGAAGCAGGAAAACGACGAGCTGCGCACGCGCGGGCAGCGGCTGGATTCGCAGGTAGACAGCCTGCGCGGAAAGCTCGAAAGCGTGGTTGCCGAATACGATAATTTCCGGCGCCGCACGGCGGAGGAAAAGGAAGCGCTGAGCGGCGAGGCGAAGGCCAAGGCCGTGGCCGCGTTGCTGCCGGCGCTCGATAATCTGGAACGCGCCATGCCGTACGCGGCTTCCAACCCCGAAAGCTTCGAGAAGGGCGTGGAGATGACGCTGCGCCAGATGACCGAAACGTTCCGAACGCTGGGCGTTACGGAGATCGAGGCACAGGGCGCCGAATTCAACCCCGAGCTGCACGAGGCGGTGATGCACGTGGAAGACGAAAACGTCGGCGAGGGCATCGTAACCGAAGTGTTCCAAAAGGGCTATATGCTGGGCAATAAGGTCATCCGGCACAGCGTGGTCAAGGTGGCGAACTGATTTTTCCGAAACAACAGATTTCAGAATAGAAACGAACAGTAGGAGGTAAATTCCAATATGGGCAAGATCATAGGCATCGACCTTGGAACGACCAATTCGTGCGTGGCGGTTATGGAAGGCGGGGAGCCCGTCGTAATCCCCAACTCCGACGGCGCGCGTACCACCCCTTCCGTGGTGGCTTTTGCGAAGAATAACGAACGCATGGTGGGCCAGCTTGCAAAGCGTCAGGCCATCAAGGACCCGGACCGCACCGTGATCTCCATCAAGCGCAAGATGGGCTCCGATTTTAAGGTAAATATCGACGGCAAAAGCTTCACCCCGCAGGAAATTTCGGCCATGGTCCTCATGAAGCTCAAGACCGATGCGGAAGCGTACCTGGGCGGCCCGGTTACCGAGGCGGTCATTACGGTGCCCGCGTACTTCACGGACTCCCAGCGGCAGGCCACCAAGGACGCTGGCCGCATCGCGGGGCTCGACGTCAAGCGCATCATCAACGAGCCCACAGCCGCGGCGCTGGCTTACGGCATCGATAAGGAAAAAGACCAGAAGATCATGGTGTTCGACCTCGGCGGCGGCACATTCGACGTTTCCATCATCGAGATGGGTGACGGCGTGCAGGAAGTGCTAGCCACGGCCGGCAACGGCCATCTCGGCGGCGACGATTTCGATCAGCGCGTCATCGACTGGCTGGCCGACAGCTTCAAAAAAGAGAACGGCATCGAGCTGCGCAACGACAAGGTCGCGCTGCAGCGCATGAAAGACGAGGCGGAAAAAGCGAAGATCGCCCTTTCCGGCGTCACGAGCACGAACGTCAACCTGCCGTTCATCACGGCGGACGCCACCGGCCCGAAGCATCTGGATATGACGCTCACGCGCGCCAAGTTCAACGAGCTGACCTCCGACCTCGTGGAAGCCACCATGGGCCCGGTCCGTCAGGCGCTCGGCGACGCGAAGCTCAACCCCTCGGAGCTGGATAAGGTTTTGCTTGTGGGCGGCTCCACGCGTATTCCGGCCGTGCAGGACGCGGTGCGCAGCTTCATCGGCAAGGAACCGTTCAAAGGCATCAATCCGGACGAGTGCGTTGCCGTGGGCGCGGCCATTCAGGGCGGCGTGCTCGGCGGCGACGTGAAGGGCATGGTTCTGCTGGATGTGGCGCCGCTTTCCCTCGGCATCGAAACGCTGGGCGGTGTGTTCACCCGGATCATCGACCGCAACACCACCATCCCGGTGAAAAAGAGCCAGGTGTTCTCCACCGCGGCGGACGGCCAGTCCTCCGTGGAAGTCAACGTGCTGCAGGGCGAGCGCCCCATGGCGCACGACAATAAGTCGCTGGGCATCTTCCATCTGGACGGCATTCCGCCGGCACCGCGCGGCGTGCCGCAGATCGAGGTCACCTTCGATATCGACGCCAACGGCATCGTGCACGTCTCGGCAAAGGACCGCGGCACCGGCAAGGAGCAGAACATCACCATTTCCTCTTCCACCAACATGAGCAAGGACGATATCGACCGCGCCGTGAAGGATGCGGAAAAATTCGCCGAAGAGGATAAGAACCGCCGCGACGACGTGGATACCCGCAATGCGGCCGACCAGATGATCTTCCAGACCGACAAGACCATTTCGGAGCTGGGCGATAAAGTTACCGCCGATGAAAAGAAAAAGGTGGATGAGAAGAAAACCGCGCTGCAGGAAGCCCTGAAGGGCAGCGATCTTGCGAAAATCAAGTCGACGCAGGAGGAGCTTTCCAAGGCGCTTTACGAAATTTCTTCGCGCATTTACTCGCAGACGGCGGGGCAGGGGAATCCGGGCGCGGGCCCGGCGGGCGGTCCGGGCGCCGAAAACGGCGGATACAACCCGCAGGGCGGACCGGGCGCTGCAGGCGGCCCCGATGTGCACGAGGCGGATTTCCACGAAGTGCATGACGACGACGACAAAAACAAGTAAACAGTTGCGTTTGCACCCGTTTGGGTGCAGCAAAGCGGAGCCGGCCGGCAGTCAGCGGCGGGCGCTCCGCCTATTTTTTTGAGTGGTGATTGGATTGGCCGATAAACGGGATTTTTACGAGGTGCTGGGGCTTTCCAAAGGCGCCTCGGAGGACGAGATCAAGAAAGCCTACCGCACGCTTGCGAAAAAGTATCACCCGGATCTCAATCCGGGCAATAAAGAGGCCGAGGCGCATTTCAAGGAAATCAACGAAGCGTATGAAATGCTCTCGGACCCGGAAAAGCGCTCGCGCTATGACCAGTTCGGCCATGCGGGGGTGGACCCCAACTTCGGCGCGAACGGCGGCGCGGGCGGGTTTAACGGCGCCGGGTTCGATTTCGGCGATTTCGGCGATATCTTCTCGAACCTGGGCGACATCTTCGGGTTCGGCGGAGGCGCGGGCCGCAACGGGCCGACGCGCGGCAGCGACATCCATCTGCATCTTTCCATCACGTTCGAGGAGGCCGCGAAGGGCTGCCGCAAAACAGTGGAAAGTTCCCGCGTGCAGGCCTGTGACGCCTGCGAAGGCACCGGCGCGCAGAAGGGCACGCATGCCGAAACCTGCCCCCACTGCCACGGCACGGGCAGCGTTCGTCTGAAC
Source organism: Bacillota bacterium (assembly GCA_023391535.1). GTDB lineage: Bacteria > Bacillota > Clostridia > Oscillospirales > Ethanoligenentaceae > JAEWAU01. The sequence goes on from JAEWAU010000066.1 coordinate 22,976, forward strand.
CAGCGCACGCCCATCGGCTATGTTTCCACCACCCGCCCCTGCGACGCGTGCGGCGGAACGGGCAAGATCATCAAGCATCCCTGCCCGGAATGCCACGGGGCCGGCCTAGTGCGCCGCCCCCGCAAACTGGAGGTGGATATCCCCGCCGGAATTGCCGATGGGCAGATGCTCACGCTGCGCGGGCAGGGCGACTTCGGCCGGAACAGCGGCCCTGCGGGCGACCTCGACATTTCGATTTCCGTGCGCCCGCATCCGCTCTATTCGCGCGTGAACGACGACGTGTGGTGCGAGGTGCCCCTGACCTTTGCGCAGGCGGCGCTCGGGTGCGAGATTACGGTGCCCACGCTGGACGGAAAGGTTGGTTACACCGTGCCGGCCGGCACGCAGCCGGGCGATTCGTTCCGCCTGCGCGGAAAGGGTATTGCGCACCTCAACCGGTACGGGCGGGGCGACGAATATGTCAAGATCAACATCGAGGTGCCCAAAAACCTCAACGCGGAACAGCGCGAGGCACTGCAGCATTTCGATTCCATGACCAGCGACAGCGAAAACTACGAGAAGCGCCGCGGCTTTTTTCAGAAGTTCAAGGATATCATGGGGCTTTGAACCGGGCGGTGGAAAACGCTATCGCCGTGCGCGATAAACGCAATTAAAAACGAGGGGCGGCTGCCGTATGCACTTGGTGCGTGCGGCAGCCGCCCCTCGCGGCCGTTTCCGAAGTTTTATTGGGAACCCGTATCACTGCGGTTTCAGCTCTTCGGTTTTCGTCCGCGAATACCGGACGATCTCGACGTCCTGCAAGACCATCAGGACGCCGGTTTTGATTTTTCCGTCAAGCACCTGAATCAGCTCCCGGATTTTTTCTTCGGTATCCACCACTTCGATCACAACGGGCAGATCCTCCGAAAGGCGCAAAATCCGCGTGCTGTGGATTACGCTGTTCGCGCCGAACCCCTCGATTCCGCGGATGGTGGTTGCTCCGGCCAGGCCGTGCGCCTGGATGATCTTGACGATTTCATGGTAGAGCGGCTCGCCGTGATGATGGTCCGATTCGCCAATGTAGATTTTCAGCAGTTTTCCCTGCCCCAGCATGAAAAGCCCCCCCTTTTTAAAGTGCGTTCCGGCATCAGACATGCAAGACGCGATTATGTGTCGTTTGCCCAAGCGGAAAGAACAGCCTTATACGAATATCCGATTGAAAATTCGTGTGAACGCGCACGGTGCGGACGCGCACGGTGCGAACGCGCACAGAGAAATCCGCAGGTTTATCAGAAATTCGTATTATCCGCCGATCAGCTGCGCGAGGGTGCGCCCTCCCCAGCAGGCGAAGAGCGCCAGAAAAAGGTTCAGGCCGGCGTTCAGCGCCCCCATCAGATATTCGCCTCCGGTGAAATAGGAAACCGTTTCATAGCTGAAGGTGGAAAACGTGGTGAGGCCGCCCATAATGCCCGTGGTGAGAAAAATCCGCATGTTTGCCGAAACCGGCCAGAAGCTGGTGCCGGCCTCCATAATAAAACCGATCAGCAGGCCGCCCACGATGTTGACAAGCAGCGTTCCGAGAGGAAAGGAACCGAAAACCCTCGACGTGGCCCCGGTGATTACATAACGCAGCATGGAGCCGATCAGGCCGCCGATTCCGACGATCAGGATTCGATTGACGCTCATAGTATACCATCCTAACTGCAAAAGTGAAAGAAATACGCCGCTTTCCGATTCCGGCGCAAATTCGCCGCGAAATTCCGGGCGGTCCTTTTGATGCCTTGGTGCAAAAACGGACAGAAAAAGGCTCCTACTTTAACGGCAATTAAAGTAGGAGCCATCAGCATCGTCATGCAATACGGCGAGCCCCATCGCCGGAACGGAAGAAAATATCCATTCTGTCCATGTTATTATCCTATCATATTTCGCGCGAAATGGCAAGCGGAAACGCTTTTTTGGCGCATTGGAATGCCGCATTCCCGGCAATTGTGTTCGATTTTTCGTGCAATCTTTTCGCGCCTGTAGTAAAATAAACGAAAAGGAGTGTATGCCTGATGCCGAGGTACGCCGCATCTTCCGCTTTTTTAAACCGAAGAAGGAAAAAATCCGGAAAGGGACTGAAGATATTTCTTGGGGTTGCGGCGGCGGTTGTCGTCGCGCTGGGCATTGTGTTTGCCCTGAACTATAAAACGGTTCTGCTGGCGCTGGGCGGCGGGAGCCTGAACATCCGCAGCGCACAGAACATCGGAAAATCGATGCTATCCTCCGACAAGTTCAGAAATGTGAGTGTAAAAACGAATTCCTCCGGGGAGACGGCCGTCACCGGCGTTTCGAAGGACGGGGCGATCTCGTATTCCGTCACCCAGCAGAGCAACAGCCGGGAAACCGTTACCGCGCAGGTGGATTTAAAAAAGCTGGATACCCATGGAATCAGCAAAAGCGCGATTCTGCACGGCAACGTGGCGGCAATTTCGAAAGCCAAAACGCAGATGGATGCGTATCTGGTTCCCCTTGTGGGGAAGGAGCAGGCAACCGGGATCGAGACTTACCTTGCAAATCAGGCGCTGCGGCAGAGCAGATCCGCCCCGAACCATATCCGCATCGTCCATACGTTCGGCGGCACAACGGTGGAGGTTACGGGCAACCTTTCCGCCAAAAGCGCCACCGTGAAAATCACGCGGTAAAACAGCGCCCCGGCCGATGGCCGGGGCGCTGCCGTGCCTGTGCGCTTCAGCGGCGTTCCGGGAAAACCGGCCCGCACGTCACAGCTTTTCGGGCTCCTCGAAGGGGTAGTCGAACAGCTCCGCGGTTACGGTGGCGATTTTCTGCGGCTTAAGGGGCCTGTCCTGGAAGTCCACGTCCGTATCCGCGATCCGGTCCACCACATCCATGCCTTCGATTACGCGGCCGAAGGCGGCGTACTGGCCGTCCAGATGCGGCGCGTCCCGGTGCATGATGAAAAACTGGGAACTGGCGGAATCGGGATTCGCGGAGCGCGCCATCGAGAGAACTCCGCGGGAGTGCTTCAAACCGTTTTCCACGCCGTTTGCCGCAAATTCGCCGCGGATACGGTGGCCGGCCCCGCCCATGCCCGTGCCTTTCGGGCAGCCGCCCTGAATCATAAAGCCGCTGATGACCCGGTGGAAGATCAGGCCGTCGTAGAATTTCCGGTTTACCAGCGAGAGGAAGTTGTTCACCGTGTTTTTTGCGTCCGCGGGGAGCAGCTCGGCCCTGATCTGCCCGCCGTTTTCCATCGTAATCGTGATAATCGGGTTTTTACTCATAAACACCGCTTCTTTCCTGCAGTTTGGGAGCGCTTGCTCTATTATAGCCGCAAAGCGGAAACGGCACAAGGTTATCCCGCCGGTTGTTTCCGATCTCAGAAGAAGATTTGTATTATTTCCGCTCGCTGCGAAAATCCCGTAAAAGCCCGGGAGACGCCGAAGCCTTCCGCCTGCGGGCTTTTTCCGTTTGGCGCCTGCCCGGTTTGCCTCTTCGCTGTTTTCATGGTACACTTTACGCGTGATCTTTTATTGCAAAAGACGGATCGAATCCCGAAAAAACGGCGAAAAAATCCGCTTGAAAACCCAAAGCCAAGGCTTTGAACGGATTTGGCCGCCTTTTGAACCGGATGTCCGCAGGGAAGGATGTATTGCCGATGGAAACCATGAGACTTGGCCGCACGAATATTCAGGCGTTTCGCAGCGGTTTCGGCGCGCTGCCCGTGCAGCGCGTGCCGATGGCCGATGCCGTAAAGTTGCTGCGCGGCGCGTTCGCCGGCGGTTTCAACTTCTTCGATACCGCCCGCGCCTATACCGACAGCGAAGAAAAGCTGGGCGCGGCGTTTTCGGATGTTCGCCGGCAGATTTATATCGCCACGAAATCACCTTCGACGGACCGTGCCGGCGTTCTGCGCGATATCGACGTGAGCCTGGGCAAACTGAAAACGGATTACGTCGATATCCTCCAGCTCCACAACCCTTCCGCGCTCCCAAACCCGCAGGACCCCGAAAGCAGCTATCAGGGCCTTCTCGAGGCCCGGTGGCAGGGCAAGACGCGCTTTATCGGCATCACCTGCCACCGCCTTGATAACGCCCTTGCTGCCGCGCGGAGCGGGTTATACGATACCGTGCAGTTTCCGCTTTCCAGCCTTTCCAGCGACGCGGATCTCGAGCTTCCCGCCGTGTGCCGGGAACACGATATCGGGCTGATCGGAATGAAGGGCCTTTCGGGCGGCCTGATTACCAACGCCGCCTCTACATTCGCTTTTCTGCGGCAATACGACAACGTTCTGCCGATTTGGGGCATACAGCGCGAGCGCGAGCTTCTCGAGTTCCTCGAATTTGAGAAGCACCCGCCGGTACTGGACGACGCGCTGCGCGCCGTCATCGAGCGCGACCGCCGGGAGCTCACCGGCGAATTTTGCAGAGGGTGCGGTTACTGCCTCCCTTGCCCGGCGGATATTGACATCCCCACCGCGGCGCGGATGTCCCTGCTATTGCGCCGCTCGCCCTATCAGCATTTCATTCAGGACGACTTTTCGCAGAAAATGCAGAGAATCGAGAACTGCATCCATTGCAACCACTGCAAAGAGCATTGTCCTTATCATCTGGATACCCCGAACCTGCTGCAAAAAATGCTTGCCGATTACCGCTCCTTCCGCGAAGAATACCGGGCGGAAATCGTGCGGTAAAACGGAATCAGCCCGCGTGGTTCAACGCCGAAAACAGCCGCTCCGGTCCATTTCCGGGCGGCTGTTCGGGCATCCGCACTTTTTTTCGCGTTTTCGCCTTAATGCCGAAAGCGGGTTCACGCCTGCCTTGAACGAATCTCCGGCTCCGCCTTTCTGCTGAGCGCGGCAAACAGAAGAAAATCCGCCAGAATGACCGCTGCCGTAACCAGAAATGCCGCGGTAAACCCAAACTGCGCGGAGATGAACCCCAAAACACACGAGCCTGACGCGATGCCGATGTCCATTGCGGCGTAGACCGTCGCATTTGACGCGCCCAACCGGCCTTTCGGAGCTGACTTTATAACGATGATATTTAAAGCCACGAAGCTGCATCCGCTTCCCAGGCCGTACAACACCGCGGCCGCGGCAATGGGAACCAGACTGTAGGAAAACGCCAGCGTAAAAAACGCCGCGAACTGAAGTATGAAGCCCGTGATAATCATCCGGCCGGCCCCGTATTTTCTCACCAGCCTTCCGGCGAAAAGCGAGATGAATACGGATGAGCAGGAGTACAACAGATAAAACAGGCCGATATCGCCGATTTTTCGTACATTGCCGAATATGGGGATGAATGTGACGATCATGGACATGCTGAAAGTCATTAAAAATTGGTATAGGGCAGGCTTTAGCACGTTTATCTCAAACAGATTTTTGATATTCAGAATCTTTACGCCGCCGGGCCGTGACCGAACGCCGGAACGTTCGGAATTTTCTCTTCGCTTTTCATAATTTAAAAAGAAAGCCAGCAGGACGCTCAAAACGATGAAGAAAAAAGTAAAGATAAAGGTTTTGGAGTAGCTGAATCGGCTCAGTAAAAAAAGCGCGGTCAGAGGTCCCAGACCCTGTGTGAGGCTCAAAGTGATTCCGTACAGGCTAACGCCTTCCTCCAGGCGGGCGGCCGGCGTAACATCGGCAACCACTGCCGGACCGGACGTGGTTACTGCCGAAAGTGCAATCCCGTGAACGGAGGCCAGAGCCAGGAGCAGAGGGATAGACGCGGCGAACGAATAGGATAAAGAAGCGGCGGACAAAGCTGCCGTGCCGATCAGCAATACCAGCCGCCGGCTTCTGGTATCCATCAAGCTCCCCATTAAGGGGCGGACAACAAGCGCAGCCAGAGAAACCACGGACATAAAAAGGCCCGCGGCTGCTTCCGTCCCTCCGAGTTTTAAAGTAAACAGCGGAATCGAGGTGATCAGAATACATTCACCGAAAAAGAATATGATGGCCAGCAGACACAGCGTAATGTACTGCCGGTTAAACAGCTTATCCGATTGGAGAGGTTTCTTTCCGTTCATAGGTATCCTTCCGTTTGGGTATCGTTTCTTTACAAAGGCAAGTATAAACATTAAAGCAGCTTGAATGTCAAGAAGCCAAACGGACAACACTTTTTTCAGAAAAATTGCCCGCTCCGGCCGGAACGGAGAGGGGTACCCGTCTATACCGGAGAAACCGGGGCGCTTTTGGTTGACAGCAACACGCGGGGCTCTATCATAAACAATAAACAGGAGAGGAGGAGCACCGGCAATGGCACAGGAATCCAATTATATCAACGCCATTTCGAAATTGTTTCATATTCCGAAATCGACTTTACGCTATTGGGATTCGGAAGGGCTGATCCATTTTGACCGGGATTGCTCCAATTATCGGAGATATTCGGTAAAATCGGTTATGGACATTTGCGATATCGCGTTTTACAGAGGAATGAACATTCCCATAACGGAACTGAAGCGCATACATGAGATGAGCGCGGACGAGCTGGAACAGGTTACGGACAAATCGAAAGAGAAGATGGAAGACCAGATCCTTGCGCTCAGGAAAGTATCGGATAAACTGGAAACCAGGCTCGAACGATTCCGCCAGTACAAACAGCTGCTCCAACGGCCTTACGTTATTGAAAAACCGGGTATTCAAAAAGTAATCGCAAATGACCCGATGAATCCCGAGCATGCCGCCAGATATATCGCCGACCCTTACAACGCGGTGGTTTTTTTCTCGGCGCGGGAAAACCACGGCTATACCTTCGGCCTTACCGCAAACGGCGATGATCGGGACGCGAATCTGATTTGGGAAGACGATAACCCGGATATAAAGTACGTGCACTGTCTTCTGAAAGTCTGCTATACCGAGCAGGACGGCAGCTGCTTTGACGAGCACAGAGAGTATTTCCGGGAGCATGGCTATTCGATGGGGGATGCAATCGGCAGGTATCTGTTTACAGCCGCCGATGATAAACTGTACGATTACCTGGAGGCATGGATTGGGATAGCGTAGAAGCGACGGAAAAAAACGGGCGCAAGGAAATGATAAAACGCGTTCCCGCTTCATGACGGGAACGCAAAAACGGCCGCCCGGTTTCTTTCCGGGCGGCCGTTTTGTGCGCGGAAAGGGTATTGCCCTTTTCCCCGAACTCTTCCCGCAATCTGCGAACGGTTCGGCTTCGCAAGATTGCCGGTATGCCGGGCACACTATAGGCGGCATATTCAGCGGGAGGAGAATTATTATGGTTTTATCGGGAAAACATGTGGTCGTAACCGGCGCTTCCTCCGGAATCGGGCAGGGGATCGCCGAAATCATGGCGCAAAAAGGCGCGGCCGTTGTAGCGGCCGCGCGCGGCAGCACGAAGGCCCAATTTACGGCGCCCAAAATCATTCCGGCCGCGGCGGATCTTCGCAGCCCCGAACACATCGACGGCCTGATCGATTTCGCGAGGCAGACGATGGGCTCCATCGACGTGTTCGTTGCGAACGCCGGCTTCGGCTATTATGGGAAAACGAATGCGGATTGGGCTTCCATGGAGGATATTTTCAAGCTCAATGTCCTTTCGCCGATCTATTCCCTCACTAAGCTGTGCGCGGAATTTGCGAAAAAACCGATTTATTTCGTCCTGATGGACTCGGGCGCGGGCAGGATGCCGCTGCCGGGGTATTCCCTCTATTGCGCGACAAAGTTTGCCCTGGATGGGTTTATACGGTCGTTTCGCTTCGAACTGCCGTCGAATGTCCGGCTTTCCGTCGTTTACCCGGCCGGCGTGGACACCGCGTTTTATGAAAAAGCGGCTCCCGATGCGCCTGCGCCGAGGCCCGTGCAGGCCCTGCAAAGAGCCGCCGAAAACATCGTGAAGGGGATTGAGGAGGAAAAAGCGGAAATCTACCCTTCCGCCGCGTTCCCGGTGCTGATGCTGGCAAACCGTTTTTTCCCGTTTGTGGAAGCGGTCTATCACAGATACGAAAAGAAGAGGTTCGGCAACTGGCTGAGAACCCACGGGAACGGCCGGATTTGAGGCGCTCAGCTTTCCTCGAGGCTGCTGACGATGCCGTAATAAACGCGTGAGGTAAACAGATAGACCATGGTGTAAAACAGTGCGAAAATCAGGAAACAGCAGGCCGTGACGGCGATCAGCAGGCGGAGATTCGTCAGGTTGAAAAGTGCGAGCAGCCGGGAGATCATCGGGAAGGCGAAAGCCATGTGGATGCCCGCCATAAGCAGCGGAAGGAAAAAGACGGTGAGCACCTGCGAATCGACGCTGCACCGGATTTCGTGCCGGGTCATGCCCACCTTCTGCATGATTTCGAAACGGCTCTGGTCTTCATACCCTTCCGTAATCTGCTTATAGTACATGATGAGCACCGCGCCGAGGATAAAGACAAAGCCGAGCAGAGCGCTCAGAAAGAACAATCCGCCGAACAGCCCGTAGAAAGAGGAGCGGTTTTGGGCGGCGCTCTCGACGGTCAGCTTCGGGAACCCGCTGTTCGACGCGCGAAGCTTCGCAACGGAAGCGGAAATATCCTTCGCAATGGCGATCTGCGCCGGGTCTTTGCATGACAAGTCGAAGCCGTAATAATCGTGTGTCCCGGAGATCTCGTTGTTGTCGGTCTTCAGCAGCGCGCAGACCCGGTCGAAATCCGGAACGAAGACGTAGATCGACGGCGAAATCTGCATCGCGTCCACGTGGTTCCCCACGAATTTCGGAAGCAGCTTTTTGACCTTGCGGGTTTGCAGACCCTGCAGGGAAATGGTGCCGTTTTCATACCGCGATTTGGTGCAGTACAGCATCACTTCGTTTCCGCTCAGCGTTTCATCGGTTCCCATCAGCCGGTTATAATCCCCCAGCGGAACGATAAAAAGCTGTCGGATCTGCGTGACCTCCGACGGGCTGAGGCTGTTCCGGCTGAAAAACACCTGGCTGCCATTCAGATAGCCGGTTATGTCCAGATAGCGGTAGTGCAGAACATTTTCCGGCCGCGCCGCGTTTTTTTTCAAGGCGCTGTCGACTGCGCCGTCCACCGCCTTTGCGTACTGCGGATTGACCGAATAGGTATCCACCACGATATTGCGCGGATACGAGCGGCGCAGGCTGCTTTCCGTGCCGGCATAGAGGCAGACCGTGAAGGAGACCATCACCAGCACCATTGTGGAAAGGATGCAGATGGAGGCAAGCCCCGCGCCGTTGCGCTTCATCCGGTATACCATAGAGGAAACCGATACGAAATGGTTCGTTTTGTAATAGTAGCGTTTGTTTTTCTGCAGCAGCCTGCAGACGGCCACGGAAGCCGCGATGAACAGCAGGTAGGTTGCCAGAATAACCAGAATCACCGCGAAAAAAAACCAGAGCAAAGCTGCCAGCGGCTGCTTCACGGAAAGGGCGATCGCGTATGCGCACGCGAGAATGAGAACGCCCAGAACCGCGAGCACCCAGTTCGACTTCGGCGGCTTTTCACCCACCGTGTCGCTGCGCAGAAGCTCGACCGGCTTTGCCAGATGAATCTGCCGCAGGGCATTGAGGAGAATAAGAAAGAAGATGGCGCCGAACAGAAGCAGCGTCGTAGCGATGGAGCCGATTCCGATGCGATAGTCGAACGAGATTTTGCCGCCCAGAATGTGCGCCATGAGCAGTTCGGCGGCTTTTGAAAGGAGGATGCCGCAGAAGATGCCGCCCGCAAGCGAAACGACCGCGATGAACAGGCTCTCCCACAGGAGAATCCGCGCGATGTTCCGCTTGCCCATGCCGAGAATATTGTAAAGGCCGAATTCCTTCTTGCGTTTGCGCATGAGAAAGGAATTGGTGTAAAAGAGAAAGAGCAGGGAGAAAAAGCCGATGACGCCGCAGCCGAGCGACAGAATTGCCTGCATGGAATCGCCGCCGGGCATTTTCGTCACGCTTTTGCTCGAGGCAAGGAACGAAATGATGTAGAACATCATGACCATGCCAATGCAGGTGAGCAGATACGGCAGGTAGATCCGGCGGTTTTTGGAGATCCCGGTGAGCGAGAGCCTGGGATAAAATCCAAGTTTCATGCCCGTTCACCGCCCGTCGCCAGCATGGTCAGCGTATCGGATATCTTCTGGTAGAGCACTTCGTTCGTGCAGTCGCCGCGGTAAATCTGGTGAAACACCTCGCCGTCCTTGATAAAGAGCACCCTTCCCGCGTGGCTCGCGGCTTTTACCGAGTGGGTGACCATCAGAATGGTCTGCCCGTCGCGGTTGATTTCGGAAAACAGGCGGAGCAGTTCGTCCGTGGATTTGGAATCCAGCGCGCCGGTGGGCTCGTCGGCGAGAATCAGCCTGGGGTTCGTGATGAGCGCCCGGGCCACCGCGGCACGTTGCTTCTGCCCGCCGGAAACTTCGTAGGGGTATTTCTGCAGCAGCTCCGTTATGCCGAGTTTCGCTGCGATGGGGGTGAGCCGCTCGTGCATCTCGCGGTATTGCTTCCCCGCCAGAACCAGGGGCAGAAAGATATTGTCCTGTAGGGAAAAGGTATCGAGCAGATTGAAATCCTGAAAGACGAAGCCCAGATTGTCCCTCCGGAACGCTGCGATTTCCGATTCCCGGAGCCTGCCGAGCTCGCGCCCTTCGAGCGCGACGGTGCCGCCGGTGGGTTTATCCAGCGCCGCCAGAATATTCAAAAGCGTCGTTTTGCCGGAACCGGATTCCCCCATGATGGCGACATACTCCCCCTTTTCCACGCAAAAGGAGACGTTCGTCAACGCCTGGACCTTATTGCCGCCAAACCGCGTGGTATAGACTTTTTTCAGGTTGCTCACTTCAAGAATGGACACTTATTTTTCCTCCCTACCGCATTTCCTCAAAAGATGGAGCCTTCGTTGGAACCTTTTCGGAGCGCTTCGCCCTTTTGCCGGAGGCGGGCAACGCAGCTTCTATCCGCCTTTTATGGAATTGCTTCTGTGATCTTACGGGTTTATTGTAGCAAAACGGGGGAATGCTCTGCCATCGATTTGGCTTACATTCCCCCGCGAAACCTTACAGATCGGTAAGGCGGCCTATTCCGTTTCCAGCTTTGCGCTTTCGAGTTCCAGCCGAATCACCGTACCGGCGCCGACGGCGGAGGTCGCCGTGATCCGATGCCCCAAATTCCCGCAGATTCTTCTGCAGAGGTACAGGCCGATGCCGCTGGCTTTTTTGTCGGCCCGCCCGTTGTATCCGGTAAAGCCCTTCTCGAAAATGCGCGGCAGGTCTTCGGGTGCGATTCCGATGCCGGTGTCGCTGATGCAGAGCGTTTTCGGTTCCTCCAGCGTGATGGAGATCGTTCCGGATTTCGTGTACTTCAGCGCGTTGGAAAGAACCTGCCCGATTACGAACAGCAGCCATTTTTCATCCGTCAGCACCGGGCGGCAGAGCGGCTCGTACGCAAGCCGGATCTTTTTGCGGATAAACTGGGACGCATACCCCCGCACCGCCTGCCGGACGATGCCGTCGAGATCGTATTCCCGGATGACGTAATCGGTGGCGCCGGTATCGAGCCGCAGGTAGCAAAGCACCATTTCCACATACTGCCCGATCCGCTGCAGTTCTTCGGCCAGCTCCTGCTGCTGCGGCAGATCGTCTCCCTCGCTTTGCAGAATCAGCCGCATAGCGGCGATGGGCGTTTTTACCTGATGCGCCCACAGCGTATAGTATTCCTCTAGGTCGGATATCCGGGCGTTCATCCGGCTTTCCAGGCGCGCCTTGTCCTCGTACAGCGCGCGGAGCGCCGCCTGATAGTCCTCTTCCAGCAGCCCCCGGGGAACCGGCATATGGTCGGCGGTTACCGTGATCTCCCGCAGCAGGAACCGCAGCTGCCGGTGCCTTCGGCAAAAGGCGGAAAAGCTGCCGGCTATAACGAGCGCGCCGATAAACGCGCAGAGAGCCGCCGCATAGCCCACCGCCGCGAGCGGCAGGCCGTAAAGGGCAAAAATTACGGCAAATACCGCACAGAAGGCCAGGAACACGGCGGCGGCCTTTCTGCGCGAGCTTAAATATGCAAAAAGCAGACGCATCGGCAGCTCCTTTCGGCAAGAATCCGCGTTCACTCCACCAGGTATCCCAGCCCCTTTTTGGTGGAGATGAAGTCGCATAGCCCGGCGGTCTCCAGCTTTTTGCGCAGCCGGGCGATATTGACGGTGAGCGTGTTCTCATCCACAAAGCTGTCGGTTTCCCAAAGCCGCTGCATGAGCGTTTCCCGGCTGACTACCCCGCCTTTGTTCTCGAGAAGCGTCTGCAGGATGCGGTATTCGTTTTTGGTCAGGTCCACGCGCTCGCCGTTGTAAGTGAGGCTGAGATCGGCCGTATTGAGCAGGGCGCCGCGGTGCTCGAGCAGAAGCGTCTGCCCGGAAAAATCGTATGTCCGGCGCAGAATCGCCTGGATTTTAGCCGTGAGGACGTTTAAATCGAAGGGCTTCGCGATGAAATCGTCGCCGCCCATGTTCATGGCCATAACGATATTCATGTTGTCCGAAGCCGACGAGAGAAAGACGATCGGAACCTTCGACACCTTGCGGATTTCGCCGCACCAGTGGTAGCCGTTGTAAAACGGCAGCGAAATGTCCAGCAGCACCAGCTGCGGGTCGAACGCCGAAAATTCCGCGAGCAGATTCCGGAAATCCTCCGCGCATTTTGCCTGCAGGCCCCAGGCTTCGATCTTTTTTTGAATGACGGATGCGATGGCCGCATCGTCCTCGACAATCCATATTTTATACATCGGTTCATCCTGCCTCCGAGCGGACGGCGCCTCGGGGAGCGTCCGTCCGTATTTTCAAAGAAATCGCTCAGGCCTTCGCCGCCTGATTCGGCAAAACGATGGTGAAAACCGTCTGTTCGGCGTCGCTTTGAACGGTGATGGTGCCTTCGTGCGCCGCAACGATCTCCTTCGCAATGGCGAGCCCGAGCCCCGTTCCTCCCGTGTGGGAGGAACGGGAGCTGTCCAGCCGGAAAAACTTTTCAAAGATCGTGTCCAGCTTTGCGGGCGGTATCGGGTCGCCGCGGTCCGCAAAGGTGACCACAACCGTGTTTCCCTGCGCGCGCGCCGTGATGTCGATAACGCTGTTCTCGTAGCTGTATGCCGCCGCGTTTTTCAAAACGTTGTTAAAAACGCGGGAAAGCTTATCCGCGTCGGCCCACAGAATCAGTTCGTCGGGCGCGTGCACCACCGCCCGCTTTCCCTGCGGGGACAGAATCGGATAGAATTCGTCGGCCATCTGCCGGAGCATGAAGGGCAGATGGATTCTGCTTTTGCTGAGCACGATCGACTGAAGGTTGAACCGCGTGATATCGAAAAATTCGTTGATCAGTTCCTCCAGCCGGCAGGCCTTATCCAGCGCGGTCCCGACATATTTCGTTTTCTGCGTCTCCGGCATATCCGGGGCTTCGTCGAGCAGGCTCAGATAGCCGATTACGGAGGCCAGCGGCGTTTTCAGATCGTGCGCCAGGTAGGTGATGAGGTCGTTCTTCCGCTGCACTTCAATTTCCGCGAGCTGGCGGCCGCGCTGCCCGGATTCTCCCGCTTTCCGCGCGCTTCTTTCCTCCGCCGCCGCTTTGTATCAATCGGTTTCATTATAATACGCCTGTCCACATGGTGGCAAGTCCGCAGCCGCTATCCGCACGATTCTTCCGGACGGCTTTAATCGTTGCGCGCCGCGTATGCAGTCAGCGCCCGCATATCCGCGTACAGACTGTCCTCACTCGGAGATTTCATCACAACTCCCAGAATGGTGCGCCCGTTTTCGTGATAATATGCGGCGAGAATCGGTCACCCCGCGCTGTCTCCGCGCCGTTCCGAAGGCGCGAAGCCGAAGTACCGCCGGTACATGCGCGAAAAATTGCACGGATCTTCGTACCCCACCGAGGAAGCCACCTCGCGCACCGTGAGTTTGGTCTCGCACAGAAGACGGCGCGCGTGCCGAAGCCGCGTGCCCACCAGACATTCCCGCAGCGTCTGCCCCGTTTCGGCTTTGAACAGCCGGCAAAGATAGCGCCGGTCGAGTCCCGCCGAGCGCGCAAGGTCCTCCACCGTTATATGGCTCGCGTACAGTTTTTCCACCGCATCCTGCACGCTCCGCACGTATGGCGCATGGCGGTCGACGGGCGCAGGGCGCAGAGCCTCGAACAGCCCGTATATCCATGAGAGTACGCGTAAGCCCGAGCCGAGCGCGCGCACGTCGCCGCACAGATGGGCGGCGCGCACCTCCGCAAAAACGGGCGCGGCGGCAGCGCTGCGGATAACGGGCGTTTCGCGCGTGACGCCGACCGAGGCGAGCAGCGATTCCGCCGCCGTGCCTGAAAAACCGATCCATGTATAGCGCCATGGGTCCTCTTGCGAAGCGCGGTAGGTCGCCACCTCGTTCGGGAACAAAAAAAAGCCGTCGTCCGCGCCGAGCTTCCAGCTCCCGGCGGCCGATGCGAACGAGCCGGTGCCGCCGTGTATGTAATGCATCAGATAATACTCGCGCACGGCCGGGCCGTACAGGTGCCCGGGGGCGCACTCCTCCGTACCGGTCAGCAGCGGGAACAGCTCCGTGAGGCCGGGGTTGTCGGCCGCGAGAGTATAGAACACACGCGCGCCTCCTTTGATTTTGCACGATTGCGGGAAAAAAGCCGGGGTATTCCGGCGGGCCCGGCCGTTCCGACACGGCCGGCGCAGCTGCCCCCAATTCCCGTGGAAATTTTCACAGTTCCATTATATCAAGCGATGGTTCCTTTATGCAATTCCAAAAGCAGTGCAAAACGGCTATACTGCAAAAATGAAGGCGCATTTACCGGCTAAAAATAACATCCATTGGTGCCGGCAGCACGCCCTTCTCCCAAAACGTATAGGCGGCACCGTTGCCCGGCGGCGTGCCGCGGGGCAGCATGATGCCTTGCCGGGCATGAGCTCTGCCCGCGGCATATTCAGTGTTGCTGCAAGGAAAGGAACGATTGATTTGAAACTGCCCCATTATTACGAGGACCCTTCCGTAACCTCCGTGGGCGCGATGCCCGACCGGTCGTATTACATACCGTTTGCGGCGGATGCCGCGCACGGCCCTGCGGACGGGGAACCCGCGCGCACGGAATCGGGACGCTTTCAGCTTTTGAGCGGGCCCTGGCGGTTCAAGCTGTTCGGCAGCGTGCCGGAAGTGCCCGAGCGGTTCCCTCAGCCGGATTATGCGGATGAGGCGTCCTACGATGCGCTCGATATCCCGTCGTGCTGGCAGAGCAAGGGCTACGACACGCACCAATATACGAACACGCGCTATCCGTTCCCTTACGACCCGCCCTTCGTACCGGACCGCAACCCGTGCGGCGCCTATATTACGTGGTTCAACATTTCGCCCGAGCGCGCCGCCATGCGCCGCTACCTGAATTTCGAAGGCGTGGATTCCTGCGCCTACGTATGGGTGAACGGCCAGTTTGCGGGCTTTAACAAAATTTCGCACTCCACAGGCGAGTTCGACGTCACGGCGCTGACGCACGAAGGCCGCAACAAGCTGGCCGTTCTCGTTCTCAAATGGTGCGACGGCAGTTACCTCGAGGACCAGGACAAACTGCGCATGTCCGGCATCTTCCGCGACGTTTACCTTCTGTACCGCCCCGAAAACCACATCCGCGATTATTTCGTCAATCAGCGCTTTTCGCCCGATTACGCGCACGCCGAGCTCGACGTGGCGCTCGAATTCCTGGGGCAGCCGCAAAAAACCGGATATGCGCTGCTGCGCGGCGGCAGGGAGCTTGCGCGCGGCGAAACGGAAACCGGGCGCATCGCCGTTAAAATAGGCCGCCCGGCTTTTTGGAATGCGGAGGAACCCGAGCTCTATACGCTGCAACTTACCTCCCGCGGAGAAACGATCTATGAACAGGTGGGCCTGCGCGAAATCGTCATCCGAAACGGCGTTTTCCTCATAAACGGAAGGCCCATTAAAATCAAGGGCGTGAACCGGCACGACAGCGACCCGCGCACCGGCTACGCCGTGAGCCTGGACGCCATGAAGCGCGACCTTCTGCTGATGAAGCGCCATAACATCAACGCCGTGCGCACGAGCCATTACCCGAACTCCCCGCTGTTTCCGAAGCTCTGCGACGAGTACGGGATTTATGTTCTGGCGGAATCCGACTTCGAGGCCCACGGTGGAGGCGACACGTACGAGACTTTCCGGGGCATGGCGAAGCTTGCTTCGGACCCGCGCTTTGCCGACGCCATTTTGCGGCGTGTGCAGCGCAATGTGCAGCGCGACAAAAACCGCCCGTGTGTGGTGATGTGGTCGCTCGGAAACGAATCGGGCTACGGGCCGAACCTGATTGCGGCGGCAAAATGGGTGCACGGCTGCGACGCCTCGCGCCCCGTGCATTACGAAAGTGTCTGGCCGCTCGACCCCGACGACGCGCCCGATTCCTCGGTGCTGGATATGCAAAGCCGCATGTATGCCTCCGTGCGCGAAGTGGACGGCTATTTCTCGGGTACGCCCAAAAAACCGCTTCTTCTCTGCGAGTTTTGCCACGCCATGGGCAACGGCCCCGGCGACCTCGAGGATTATTTCGAGCGCATCTACAAATACGACGGCTTTATCGGCGGCCTTGTGTGGGAATGGTGCGACCATGCCGTTTACGGGGGCGAAACGGCCGACGGGCGGCCGCGCTATCTCTACGGCGGCGATTTCGGGGAGTATCCGAACGACGGAAACTTCTGCGTGGACGGACTTGTGCGGCCGGACCGCACGCTTTCCCCGAGCGTAATCGAATACAAGAACGTGCTGCGCCCCGTGCGGGCTTCCGCGGTGGACGCGGCGGCTGGTGTTTTCGAATTTCGCAACTGCCTTGACTTTTTGAATCTGAAGGACGCGGTGAACATCCGCTTTGAGGTTACGCGCAACGGCGAAAAGGTGTTCGCCGGCCCGGTGCCGGAGGCGGACGCCGCGCCGCACCGGGCGGTGCGCCGTACCGTCGCCTTTCCCATGCCGCGGGACGGGCGCTGCTTTATTCGTTTCGTCTATCTGCAAAAGGCCGATTCTCCGGCCGCAAAGGCGGACTGCGAGCTTGGGTTCGACCAGTTTGAACTGCCCGTTTCCGGCGCGTTTCCTGTGCCCGGCGCTGCCGCCGCGCCTCTTGATGCGGGTGCGCCCGCGCTTGAGGAAGACGAACTTTTCGTCACCGTGCGCGGGGATGGCTTTACTTACCACTTTTCCAAGCTCGACGGTGGTTTTGCGGGCCTTGTGTGGCACGGCCGCGAGCTTTTGACGCGCACGACGGAGTTTAATATTTGGCGCGCCCCCACCGACAACGACCGCAATATCCGTGAGATCTGGCAGAAGGCGGGGTACGACCGCGCGCACGTCAAAGTGTACGAGGTAAAAACGGCGCTGCGTGGGCGGGAGGCCGTCATCGCCTGCCGGCTTTCGCTTTCGGCTCCGGTGCTGCAGCCGCTCGTGCGGCTGAACGTCCAGTTCACCGTGGAACCGGGCGGCGCCATCCGATTTGACGCCGATGCGATGAAGACGCTCGTCATGCCCGTGCTGCCGCGGTTTGGAGTGCGCTTCTTCCTCGACCCCGCGCTTTCCGCCTTCGAGTATTTCGGCTACGGCCCATTCGAGAGCTATGCCGATAAGCATCGCGCCTCCTACCGCGGCCTGTTCCGCTCCGACGTGGCGGCCCAGTACGTCGACTATATCCGCCCGCAGGAGCACGGCTCCCACTTCGGCTGCGAATATGCCGCGCTTTCGGACGCGGCCGGCGGCGTGCGCGTTATGGCGCCGCGCCCGTTCTGCGTCAACGCGAGTGAGTATACCGAGGAGGAGCTTTGCGGCAAGGCGCACGATTTTGAATTGGAGAAATCGGGAAGCACGGTGCTGTGCGTCGATTATCGCCAAAACGGCATCGGTTCCAACAGCTGCGGGCCCGAGCTGCTGGAGTTCTACCGGTTCGAAGACCGGGAATTCGAGTTTCATTTCACGCTGCGCCCGTTTTGAACAGCCGCCGCCTTTTACCGCAGACGATCTGATTTATCCGGCTGACGCACCAGAAAAATCCGCGTTTGACGCTCTCTTCCGGAAAGCCAACGCGGATTTTGTCTGCGCGTTTCCGGAAGAACCGCAGAGGCAGAAAGCCCACGGCCGTTTCCGAAAAAGCAAAAATCGCAGTCTCATTCTGCGGATAAAAACGGCAAATGGAATTTAAATCCTTTTGCTCTGGAAGAATGCTATCCGCATCGCCGCGGCGGTTTGCCGCGCAAAGGAGGAAGACCGGTGGATCTCGCTGCCGCTTCGAACCGGCTCGATCAAATCGAGCTGCGTTTTCCGCTCGGCGGCGCGGCCGTTCAGGTACTGTGGTTCCGCCAGATGGTGCAGACCGGACACTGGCAGATCGGCCGCCATTCGCATTCGAGCTTTGAGTTCCATTTCGTAGCGCAGGGCACCTGCCGCGTGACGCTTGACGACGGCGGTTTTGCCGCGCGCGCGGGGGAACTTTATCTTACGGCGCCGCGCGTCTTTCACGAGCAGTCCTCGTTCGGGGAAGCGGGGTACACGGAATACAGCATCTGTGTCGATTTCCCGGCGTTCCCGCGCGCTCCGGAGAGCGGCGCCGCAACGGAAGCGGCGGCGCTGTGCCGGGTCTTCCTGCAGGCGGGCTGCAGCCCCGTGCCGGCCGCCGATGGAATCCGCTGCTTTCACGAGGCGCTCTGCGAGGCGTACGGCCAGCCGCTCGGCTTTTACAGCCGCATCCAGGGCCTCGCCGCCGAGCTGCTGGTGGGCGCGGCCCGCGCGCTCGAGGACGCCGCGCCGGAGCGCCCTGGCCGCATTGCCGCGCCGCGTTACGACGTGCCGCTCAAGCCCGCGGGCAACGACCGGAGATTCGCGGAGATCCGGCGCTTCGTGAACGAAAACATCGGCTCGCGCCTGCACGAAAGCGACATCTGCAACCATGTGTACCTGAGCGGGCGCCAGATCGGCCGCATCGTGCGGCAGTACACGGGAAAAACCACGCGCGGGTACATCAGCTCCGTCCGGCTCGACCGTGCCAAGCAGCTTTTGCGCGAATCGACGGAAAGCCTCGGCGGCATCGCCGCCGAGCTCGGCTTTTCCAACGAGTACTACTTTAACCGCTTTTTTAAACGCGAGGAGGGGTATCCGCCCGGCGTTTACCGCAAAAATGTCCGAAAAGGATAAAACCGTGTTTTAAAAAGCTATTTTGCGCCGCGGCGTTCCGGGTATAATGGGTTTTATAGCAATTGAACAAATAAAACAGATCAATGAAATCTGATTTTTCGGTCTTCGACACGAAAATCAGATCACGAGTGTGGAATTCATTTATTCAATAGCTATAGGCGGAGTATGCTGCCGCCCTCAAACAGGGCGGCCCGGCGGCCGGGAAACCGGGGCCGAAAAATCGGTTTATGAAAGAACGCTTTTATGCGCGGAGCTTTGTTTTCGCGCCGTGTGGAACGGCGCGGGCCGGCGTCATCCGGCGGCAGGCCTCCCGCGGGGCGCGAAAGGACGGTTTACGGATGATTTTTGCAGTGGAACGCATCGAGCGCATTCTGAACGAGCTTGGGGGATACCGGTATACCGATGACGAGCCGGTGGGCGGAATCGTGAAAAAGCGGTGCCAGTATGGGGATTACGGACTGCTCGACGCGCCGCGCGCGTCCTTTTCCCCTTACGAGCCGCACGAGAACTGGGGCGGGAAGGACACGCACACCTGGTTTAAAATGGATTACACGGTGCCGGAGCGCATGGAGGGCAAAACGCTGGCGCTTCGGGTCTCAACGGGCTTTATCGGCTGGGACGCGACAAACCCGCAGTTCTTGCTGTTTGTGAACGGCCGCGTCGTGCAGGGGCTCGACGTCAACCACGAGACGGTGGTGCTCACGCGCGGCGCTAAGGCGGGGGAGACGTTCCGCATCGACCTGTACGGCTACACCGGCATGCAGGACGGGCGGGTGGAACTGAAAGCCTCCGTATGCGCCGTGGAAGAAGAAACCGAAAAGCTTTACTACCACATGCAGGTTCCGCTGCAGGTTGCGAAGCTGCTGGACCCGGAGGACAAGCGCCGGATCGACCTGCTGCGCTTTTTGAACGATGCCGTGAATATGCTCGACCTGCGCCGCCCGCTCGACGCGGCGTTTATCGCGAGCGTGCACAAAGCGAGCGCATATCTCGAACAGTCGTTTTACGGCGCGTACTGCCGCAAGGGCGACGTGACGGAGGTCTGCGTGGGGCACACGCACATCGATGTGGCCTGGCTCTGGCCGCTGCGGCAGACGCGCGAAAAGGCCGTGCGCAGCTTTTCCACCGTGCTCAACCTGATGGAACAGTACCCGGATTACGTCTTTATGTCGAGCCAGCCGCAGCTGTACCAGTTCGTAAAGGAGGACTGCCCGGAGGTTTACGCGCGCATCAAGGAGATGGTGCGCGCGGGGCGCTGGGAAGTCGAGGGCGCCATGTGGCTCGAGGCCGACTGCAACCTGACGTCGGGCGAGTCGCTCGTGCGGCAGATTTTGTTCGGCAAGCGGTTTTTCCGCGACGAGTTCGGCGCCGACAGCCGCGTGCTGTGGCTGCCGGACGTGTTCGGCTACAGCGCGGCGCTGCCGCAGATCCTCAAAAAGAGCGGTGTGGATTATTTTGTGACGACCAAGATCAGCTGGAACGAGTTCAACTGCCTGCCCTACGACACCTTCCGCTGGAAGGGCATCGACGGCAGCGAGGTGCTCACCTATTTCATCACGACGCAGGAATACAGCCCCAAGGAAAAACATACGGGCACGACGTACGTGGGTAAGACGGACGCCTCGAACGTGATGGGCTGCTGGCAGCGCTATCAGCAGAAGGAACTGAACAGCACGGTGCTCAACTGTTTCGGCTTCGGCGACGGCGGCGGAGGCCCCACGCCCGAAATGCTCGAATGGAAGAAACGGCTCGACTACGGCATTCCCGGCTGCCCCACTACCGAAAGCGGCCGCGCGCTCGATTTTCTTCAGGCGCTGGAAGCGCGCGTAAAGGACAGCCGCCGGCTGCCGGAATGGGTGGGCGAGCTGTATCTCGAATATCACCGCGGCACCTATACCACGGCCGCGCAGAACAAGCGGCTCAACCGCAAAACCGAATTTTTAAACCTCGATACGGAGTTTTTTGCGAGCCTCGACCGGCTACTGCTGGGCGGCGGTTACCCGCAGCGCGAGCTGAACGCCTGCTGGGAGACGACGCTTCTCAACCAGTTCCACGACATCATCCCGGGCTCGAGCATCGGGGAAGTGTACCGCGATTCCCGCGCCCAGTATGCGGAAGCGAACCGCACGGCGCGCGGGCTGCTGGAAACGGCGCGCGGCCGCCTTGCCGCGCAGATCGCCACGCAGGAAACGGCGGCGGCGGTATTCAACACGCTCGGCTTTGAGCGCACGGATATTGTGCGCGTGCGGCTGCCGCAGGGCTGGCCCTCCGCCGAGGTGTGGGACGGCGGCGAACGCCTGCCCGCGCAGAACGCGAAGGAGGAGGGCGAGCTTCTGTTTTTGGCGCGCGGCGTGCCGGCGAAGGGCTACAAAACCTTCATGCTGCGCCGGTGCGGCGCGGAGGAGAAGGCCGCGCCCGCTTTCGAAGGGCGGCTCGAAAACCGCTTTTTCGCCCTGCGGTTCGACGAAAACCGCAATATCGCGTCGCTGTACGATAAACGCGCGGGGCGTGAAGTTCTGCAGCCCGGCGCGCGCGGCAACGTGCTGCAGGCCTTCGAGGATAAACCGCACGAATACGACGCGTGGAACGTCGATATCTACTACCAGGAAAAAATGTGGGAACTCACGGACGTGGAGTCGGCTGCCGTCACCGAGCGCGGCCCCGTCCGCACGGGCCTCACCATCCGCCGGCGTTTCCTCGATTCGACCGTTGAGCAGACGGTTTACCTCTACGAGGATCTTGCGCGCATCGATTTTGAAACGGACATCGATTGGAAGGAAAAGCAGATTCTGCTCAAGGCGGCTTTCCCGGTGGATGTCAACGCGAGCAAGGCGACGTACGAGATCCAGTTCGGCAACGTGGAACGCCCGACGCACTGGAACACGAGCTGGGATTGGGCGCGTTTTGAAGTGTGTGCGCACAAATGGGCGGACCTTTCCGAGGGCGGCTACGGCGTAGGGCTGCTCAACGACTGCAAATACGGCCACGACATCCGGGATTCCGTCATGCGGCTGACGCTGCTGCGCTCGCCGGTGGACCCGAACCCGGATTCCGACCGCGAGCTCCATCATTTCGTCTATTCCCTGTACCCGCACGAGGGCGACTGGCGGCAGGCCGGCGTAACGTGCGAGGCGTACGGCGTAAACGACCCGCTTTCGGCCGTGCTGCTGCCGAAGCAGGAGGGCCGGCTTCCCGGCCAGTTCTCGCTCGTGAGCTGCGACAAGCGGGATGTGATGATCGAGACCGTGAAAAAGGCGGAAGACGACGACAGCCTCATCGTGCGGCTGTATGAGTACGAGAACCGGCATACGACGGCGTCGCTCACCTTCGGCCGCGCGCTCGAATCGGCGGAGGAGTGCGATCTTCTGGAACGCGGCGGCGAACAGCTGGCGTGCGGCGGAGCGTCGATCTCCTTCGGCATCAAGCCTTACGAGATCAAAACCTTCCGCATCCGCTTCCGGCAGGATTCCTGATTCGCATGAGCCCGCCGCGCCGCTCTTGCTTCCGAACCCGCGCAGAAATGCCTGACTTCTTTATTCAAAGGGGTCAGGCATTTTCTGTTTGAAAAGTCATTTCCACTCGGGTCGTTTCAAACGGGAAAACAAAAAACGAAAGCACAAAGCGCGGAGCCGCAGCCGGACCGCTGATCCGGGCAGAAAACGCCGACGCCGCCGGTTCCGGGATGGGAACTAAGGACGCCTTTGAAAGGCGATGCGGCCGCGCGTGCGAAACAAATTTCGGTTGTTCCCTTTTTTGCCGTACCTGTAACCGGAAATTTGAGCGCCGCGTGCAATCGTCGGTAACGGTACGGAGCGCCCCGCACCGGCGCGGGGTATTTTGCCGGCCTCCCGATTACCCGGCCTGAAAAAAAGGTGTATAATAGGGGAGGCCGGCACATTCCGCCGCTTTTGCGCGTGAATGGCCGCTTCAACCGGGACGTATGCAGCCCGCAATTCTTTTCTGAATAGAAATACGTTCCAATCAAGAAAATACGTTCCAATTCAGAAAAGACGTTCCGATTCAGAAAAGACGTTCCGATTCAGATAAGACGTTCCGAAATGAGGAATCAACCTGAATATCCTGACTGCTGAAAAAATATCCAAAAGCTACAGTGAAAAAATTCTGTTTGACGAAGCCACGCTGGGCATTGACGAGGGGGACAAAATCTGCCTGATCGGCGTCAACGGCACGGGAAAATCCACCTTTTTAAAAATAGTGGCCGGCCTGGAATCCCCCGATACCGGCACGGTTGTCTCCGGAAACAATCTGAAAATAGAATATCTGCCTCAAAACCCCGTGTTTGACCAAGATTTTTCCGTGCTGGAGTATCTGTTTCATGCCGATTCGCCTCTGATGAACCTGATCCGGGAATATGAGCGCGCCGTGCAGGCCACTCTGCAAAAACCGGATGACGGCGAAGCGGCCCGAAAGCTGATCGAGCTTTCGCAGCAAATGGATGCGGGCGGCGCGTGGTCGGCCGAAAGCGAGGCAAAAAGTATTCTGACGAAGCTGAATATCTATGATTTCAACGCATCCGTTTTAACGCTTTCGGGCGGCCAGAAAAAACGGGTTGCGATGGCGGCGGCGCTGATCCGCCCTTCCGGGTTGCTTATTCTGGATGAGCCGACAAACCAGCTCGACAACGATACGATCGACTGGCTCGAGCAGTACCTCAGGCAGCGGCGCGGCGCGCTCCTTATGGTTACCCATGACCGTTACTTTCTCGAACGCGTGGCGAACCGGATTCTGGAGCTGGATCGCGGAAGGCTTTTCAGTTACGCGGCGAACTACAGCGCGTATCTGGAACGGAAACTGGAGCGGGAAGAAAACGAGGCTTCCGCCGACGAAAAACGGAGAAATCTGCTCCGGAAGGAGCTCAAATGGATGCGCCGGGGCGCCCGGGCGCGCTCCACAAAGCAAAAAGCGCGGATCGACCGTTTCGAAAAGCTTTCGGAGGTAAAGACTTCCGCGCCCGCGGGCAGCATCGAGATCGGCGTCGCGTCCTCCCGCCTTGGAAAAAAGATCGTGGAGATCGAGCACCTGTACAAAAGTTTTGGCTCCCGGAAACTGATCAGCGATTTCAGCTACCGTCTCCCGCGCAACGGCCGGGTGGGCATTGTAGGGCCAAACGGAAGCGGAAAAACGACGCTGCTGAATATTATTGCAGGGCGTATCCCGCCCGACAGCGGCGCCGTCCGTGTGGGCGAAACCGTTCGGATCGGGTATTTTTCGCAGGACTGCGCCGAAATGGACGACAGCCTGCGTGTTATAGAATATGTGCGCAGCATTGCCGAGTACGTGACGACCGACGAGGGCAGCATCAGCGCGTCGCAGATGCTCGAGCGGTTCCTGTTTCCGCCGGATATGCAGTGGACGTTCCTATCGAAGCTTTCCGGCGGGGAAAAGCGGCGGTTGTATTTGCTGAGCGTTCTGATTGCGGCGCCCAACGTGCTGCTGCTCGATGAACCCACCAACGATCTGGATATCCAAACGCTTTCTATTCTTGAGGATTATCTGGATACGTTCCCCGGAGCGGTGATCGCTGTTTCGCACGACCGCTATTTTCTTGACCGCGCCGTGAATACTCTTCTGGTTTATGAAAACGGAAGCATCCGGCAGATGGGCGGCGCCTACTCCGATAACATCGTTGCGCTTCGCGGGAGCGCGCCGCCCATAAACCCCGCGGAGGATGAAAAGGACGTTTCAAAGCGCGGCCGGAACGAACGGCAGGCGAGGAGCCGGCTCAAACTTACCTATAAAGAGCAGAAGGAGCTCGAGGGAATCGACGAACGGATCGCTTCGCTGGAAAAAGGACTTGAAGACTGCGAGAACGGGATGCAGGAAGCCGCTTCCGATTATACGGTTTTGCAGGAACTGCTTTCCACGAAGCAAACGCTTGAGCACGAGCTGGAAAGCGCCATGGAGCGCTGGGTTTATCTCAACGAGCTGAAAGAGAAAATAGAGGCGGAAACATCGGGGCAGAAATAAACCGCAAGCCGGTTCGGAGAGGTGGTTTCTGCCCTGTGAACCGATGTGCCGGAGGAAGTATGAACGATTTCACTTTTTTAAGTCCATCTCTTTGCAATGCGCTGCAAAAAGAACAGATTACGGTTCCAACCGAGGTGCAGGCGGCCGTCATACCGCTCGTGCTCGCAAATAAAGACCTAATCGTACAATCGCAGACCGGCACGGGGAAGACGCTGGCCTACCTGCTTCCTCTGTTTGAAAGGCTCGATCCGGCGCGCGGCGAGACGCAGGCGATCATTCTTACCCCCACCCACGAACTGGCCATCCAGATTCAGCGCCAGATCGAACGGCTCGCGGCCAACGCGGGCAGCGCCCTCCATTCGCTGCCGATCATCGGGAACGTCAATATCCTCCGGCAGATCGAGCAGCTCAAAACAAAGCCGCAGATCATCGTCGGCTCGCCCGGGCGCATTCTGGAGCTGATCCGTAAAAAGAAAATTTCCGCGCATACGGTGAAAACCGTCGTGGTGGACGAAGCCGACAAACTGATCGATAAAAGCAATATCGAAAGCGTCCGCGCAGTGATCGGCACGACTTTGCGCGACAGGCAGATGCTGCTTTTCTCCGCTTCCATTCCGCAGGGCACGATGGAAGCCGCAAAGCTTCTGATGAAGCAGCCGGAGCTGATTCGGCTCGGGGGCCAAAGCTCCATTCCCGCTTCGATCGAGCATACCTACTTTTTTGCGGAAGAGCGGGATAAAATCGAAGAGCTTGCTAAGCTTGCCAAAATCATTCGGCCCCAAAAGGCGATGATTTTCATCAACAAGGAGTACGACGTCGATGTGGCGCTGGAAAAACTGAAATTTCATGGGCTTTCCGTTGGCAGCATTTACGGCGAAAACCGAAAACTGGAGAGAAAAGCCGCTATGGAGGCTTTCCGGTCAGGCCGTTATCAATTTCTGATCGCGTCCGATATCGCTGCGCGAGGGCTTCAAATAGACGGAATTACATGCGTGTTTCACGTCACGATGCCCGAAGACCCCTTCGATTATCTGCACCGCGCCGGCCGAACTGGCCGGAACGGCACGCAGGGTCACTCGGTTTCCATTATTACGCCAAGGGAGCAAGCATTAATACGGCTCTATGCGAAAAAGTTCAACATCCCGTTTCACGCAAAAAGGATGTTCAAGGGCGAAATCGTGGATATGGCACAAAACGGAGCGGGAAGAACGAAATAAGGAGAAGCGTTTCCAAATCCATCGATTTTTTCTGAAAATCCCGTAAAAATCCGGTATCGAAGGGGAACCGAAGTGCAAATGGCGAGCGGTGTTAAGCCCGAACCCGCCTCGGTCGCCCGAATTGGCCGACCGGGCAAGCCGCCCGTGCGTTGAGCACGGTTAGGGGAGCCGGCGGAAGGCTTGCAATCGCGGGCCTTCTACCGTATAATAAAAGCAATGTCTTTTGCATCGGGCCGCGCGCCGCAGTGGGCTTTCCGCCGGCGCGGCTTGCCGTGATATGCAGCCGGCTGCGGCGCGCTGCTATGGCCGCTTCCCGGGAACGGAGGATTCTGTGAACAAAGTAATAGGTGCGGTGTCCCGCTATCTGCGCCAGACGGATCGGACACTGCTCCTTTTTTCGTTGCTTGCGTCGGCTTACGGCATGGTGCTCGTTTACAGCGCCACGCTTTCGGCGAAAAGCGGCAGCTTTTTGATGCGCACCGTGCTGGTGCAGGGCGCGGCGGTTCTGATCGGCCTTGTCGCCATGATCGTTCTTTCCAAAATCGATTATCATACCATGGGAAACGTTTGGAAGTTCGTTGCTGCAGCCGGTGTGCTGCTGCTTACAGCCACACTGGTGCTCGGCAAAAGCACGAATACCGGTTCGCTCGATCAGTCGTGGATTACATTCGGAAGTATGAGCCTGCAGCCGGCGGAAATCGTCAAGGTGATGTTTATCCTCACCTTTGCGAAACAGTACGACATGGTGAAGGACAATCTTTCCCCGCTCAACGTAGCGCTTTTATGCCTGCATGCCGCGGTGCCCATCGGGCTGATTCTGATTACGCAGGATATGGGCATGGTGCTCGTCTATACGCTGCTGTTTTTGGGGATGCTGTTCGCCTCGGGCGTCAAGCTGCGGTATTTCGCGGGCGGCGGCATCGCGCTTCTGCTCGCCACGCCGCTGATCTGGGAAAAGCTTTTCAAGGCGGGCGGCACGCAGCGCAACCGCATCATGGCGCTGCTCGACCCCACCAATCCGCTGTATTCCAAGGATACTTACCAGCAAAAACAGGCCGTCTCGGCCATCGGCTCGGGCGAGATCTGGGGCTACGGACTTTTCAAAGGGCCGAAAACGCAGTCCTACTACGCGCTGCCGGAAAAGCGCAACGACATGATCTTCGCCGTAACGGGAGAGGAACTGGGGCTGATCGGCTGCCTGGCGGTTTTTCTGATCTTCGTCGTCCTGCTCGCACGCTTCCTGATTGTGGCGGCGCACGCAAAGGACGGTTTCGGCTCCATGATCTGCGTGGGCGTATTCTGCTCGTTCGCCGTTCAGGTGGGTATCAATATCGGCGTCGTGCTGCAGCTTCTGCCCGTTATCGGCATCACGCTCCCGTTTTTCAGCCAGGGCGGAACCTCCACGGTTTCCGCGTTTCTGGCGCTGGGGCTTGTGCTTTCGGTTCATATGCACCGCAAGGAATTGATGTTCGCGGACCAGGACGGATAGAAGCCGGCGCGGGGAGCCGCGCGTGAACTCCGCAGGAAACAAGAAAGGGACGGATTTGCACGATGGAACACCAATTTGTACTGATTCTGGATTTCGGGGGGCAATATAATCAGCTCATCGCGCGCAGGGTGCGTGAATGCGGCGTCTATTGCGAGGTAAAGCCCTACTCGCTGCCGATTGGACAGATCAAGGCGCTGCACCCGCGCGGCATTATCTTTACGGGCGGGCCGAACAGCGTGTACGACGCCGGTTCCCCCAAATGCAGCGCGGAGCTGTTTGCGCTCGGCGTGCCGGTTCTCGGCATCTGCTACGGCAACCAGCTCATGGCAAAGCTTCTGGGCGGCGAAGTGCAGCCCGCTCCGGCGCGCGAATACGGGCGCACCGAAACGAAATTCGACACCACCTCGCCGCTGTTTTGCGGCCTGCCCGAAAGCGCCGTTACCTGGATGAGCCACACCGATTCCATCGTGCGTCTTCCCGAGGGCTTTTCCGTTGCCGCGCATTCCGCACACTGCCCGGTGGCGGCCATGCAGAACCCGGAAAAACGCTTGTACGGTGTGCAGTTCCATCCGGAAGTGAACCACACCCAGAACGGCCAGGAGATTTTGCGGCATTTCCTGTTCGATATCTGCGGCTGCACGGGCGACTGGTCCATGGAAAGCTATGCGAAAACCGCCGTGGAATCGCTGCGCGCAACGATCGGGGACGGCCGGGTGTTGCTCGCGCTTTCGGGCGGCGTGGATTCCTCGGTGACGGCGGCGCTGCTTTCCCGCGCGGTGGGCGATCGGCTGACCTGCATCTTCGTGGATCACGGCCTGATGCGCAAAAACGAGGGCGATGAAGTGGAAAGCGCTTTCAAGGGGCGCGGAATGCATTTTGTGCGCGTGGACGCCGGCGAACGCTTCCTTTCCAAGCTGCGCGGCGTCTCGGAACCCGAACGCAAACGCAAAATCATCGGAGAAGAGTTCATCCGCGTGTTCGAGGAGGAATCCGCCAAGATCGGCGAGGTGGATTTCCTGGCGCAGGGGACGATTTACCCCGACGTGATCGAATCGGGCGCGGGGGACGCCGCCACCATAAAAAGCCACCATAACGTGGGCGGGCTTCCGGATAAGGTGCGTTTCAAAAAAATCGTGGAGCCGCTGCGGCTGCTGTTCAAGGACGAGGTCCGGAAGCTCGGCACAGAGCTCGGCTTGCCCGATACCTTGGTCTGGCGTCAGCCGTTTCCGGGGCCGGGCCTTGCCATCCGCGTGCTGGGGGAGATCACGCCCGATAAGCTCGCCATTCTGCGCGAGGCCGACGCCATCTTCCGCGAGGAAGTGATCGCCGCAGGGCTTTCCGCCAGCGTCAACCAGTATTTTGCCGTGCTCACCAACCTGCGTTCGGTGGGCGTGATGGGCGACGGCCGCACCTACGATTTCACCGTTGCGCTGCGCGGCGTTTCCACCACCGATTTCATGACTGCCGATTGGGCCCGCATTCCCTACGAGGTGCTGGCCAAAGCCTCCGACCGCATCGTCAACGAGGTGCCGCACGTCAACCGCGTGGTTTACGACATCACGAGCAAGCCCCCGGCGACGATTGAGTGGGAATGATTTGAGAAAGCCAACAATACCAGTAATGATGTGGTTTTCCGGGTTCCACCAAGCATACGTGGCAACGTTTTGGCAACATTGATACCGTTATTCACATGAAAAGAGCCGGCTGATTTTGAGTGATCAGCCGGCTCTTTTCATGTGCCCTTTTGGCATGTCAGCCGTTTTCTTCCCGGCCCACAGTTACGCTTTTATCGGTGTTTAACAGTTCTACAGTCAGGTTATGCAACCCCTCGAGTGAAGGATCTTCGGCATCTGTAATTTGCCAATCATAATGCACCCCATAAAAACGATCACATATTCTATCATAATCTCCGTTTGGCACAACAACAACCTCGATATAGGTGATTTCCGGAACGACGTTCCATTTTACCCGTTTTCCTTTTTCTATATCTTCTCCGCCGCTGGCAGTTGTATCAATTTCGGATTTTACATATGTATCGCATTTGAAAAAAGAAAATAATTCATCTACTTGCGTATGAAAATGGCCGCTATCACGCACTTGCTTACAAAATAAGGAAGATAATTTGTTCTTGTCTTTTTCGGTTAAGCATTGTATGATTTCTTGAGACATCGTCTTGACTTTTTGCCCTTCGGCAGTTGTTAAACCTGTAAGTTGCAAGCCACGAATATTGGAACATGAGCAGAAAAACAGCATGGAAACCGCAAGGAGCATTGCCATCACGATTTTTTTCAAAATATTCGCATGCCTACCCATCTTAAAATACAATTGTCCGGCATCTTCAATCATCGTCTTGCCCATTTACCGCCTTGTCTCAACCAGTATAGCATTCGAAAAACGGGGGAGCAAGCGGAATTTGCTTCCCTTTGGAATACCCGTGCTTAAAATGCGAGCCGTCCTCAGCGTGTAAACGTCCGAAAATTCGCACCGCACAGTCAAAGCGAAAGGGGCTGTTGCAAAACGAAAGTTTTGTGGCAGCCCCATTCTCCTGTTGAAAAGTGGCCTGAAAAGACAGTTTTGTTGAAAACTTGCGACGTGCAATAATTTTTGGACATGGCAAGGCTGAGACCACACTCCCCGATGCCGTTTCTCAGCTTTTGCTTTTCTGTTTGCCGAAAACTATTCTTTTTGGATGCAAAACAAATGTGTTTGCAGCCGTCCCGCGTTGCATTTCGCCCATAGCTTGTTCAGATTGTATCCCAGGCACAGAAGGTATAGCTCTGTGGAAATGTTCGTCCGGCCCCGCGTAAGAAAGCGCTTGAATTTGCGGTCGCTTTTCAGTACGCCGAAAGCTCCCTCCACTTGAATGGAGCGGTTGACCCGTAGCAGTACCCCGCGTTCACCCGTGATGTTTTGCTTTGACCGATCGCCGAGCCGCAGCAAATCC
>JAEWAU010000094.1 GCA_023391535.1 Bacillota bacterium
CCCTCGAGGGGAGCGCACGGGACGTACCGGTCAAATTGCCGCTCTTACCGCTGATTAGCAAAGCAATCGCTGCAATATACAGGACGGTCGTCATGGGGCTGGAAGGGAACCTTGCAGGGTTTCCCACAGGAAGCGCAAACGGCGTCGAACATTTCGCGCGGGGCGCGGCCATTGTTCTTACGCGCCGAACGGCACGCTTTGCACCGCTGGGGCTCGTTCGTAAAGCCTTTTTCCTCGTAGAAATCCTGTTCGCCTGCGGTGAAAACGAATTCCTGACCGCATTCCTTACATACCAGCGTTTTGTCCTCGTGAGCCAAGTGAAATACCTCTTTGATCTAAAGATTCTGCCCGAACGCATACCCCCGGGCACTGTACATACTATACAGGATGCACAAGGTTTTGTCAAGCTTTTTTTGCCGGGCAGCCGGAATATTTTTGCCAACCCGTAACTATCCGCGCCGCGCTCACGCCGCGCGCGCCGTTCACCGCCCCGCCCGCAGCGCGCCGATTTCGCCGGTTAACTCCATGGCCCCTTCGCCGCGCCCCTCGAACAGAGGCCCGCCTCCCGGCCCGTTCCGGCGCAGTTCCACATACACGCCGGCCGCGCTCTCCGTCACCCGGCGTTCCATGCCGCCCGGCCCCGGCGCGGCCAGCTCGAAGCCCCGGCCCGGCGTGAGCCGCGCCATAAGCGAAAAATGCGGCGAACGCAGCTCCACCCGCACCTCGCCCTCCGGTCCCGCCTGCGCAATGGATTCCACGCGCGCGCCCAAATAGGTGGTGAACCGCCAGAACCGCCCGCCTCGGTACAGAAACGCGATGAGGCCGCGCATCGGGCGGCCCAGCACGGGCACGCGCGCGGCCGAAAGAAAGAACACGGCGTCCCGCTCCCCGGCAAAGTTCCCGCACTGCGCCCAAAGATACGGGTTTGGGAACGCGCCGCCCCAATCCTTTTCCACATAGCCCACGCCGCCGGAAAGCTGCACGCGCTCACCCGAAATCTCCAGCCGGCCCGCAAGGCCGCTGCGCACGCAGAGCACGGCGTGCCTGCATTCCATCACGGGCAGATAGGAGAACGGGCCCATGATGCCGGGGGACAGCAGGCTTGCCGGGTAGGGCACCGGCTCGCGGAATTCCGCTTCCCCGCGCGCGCCCTCGGCGTCGATCCGGAAGCCGTGTTCGTCGAAAGCGCTGTTCCCCACCCGGAAAAACGCCCTGCCCCGGGCGTAGGAAAAAGCCGAAAGCGGATAGCGCAAACAGCGCGCGCCCGCAGGCCCCAACACCTGCAAAAAGCAGAAGCCGCCGCTTTCCGTGCGGCAGACGCCGGGAATGAAACAGAACGCGCGGCCGTCCGGTACCGTCACGCGGTAATACCAGCCTTCAAAATACGGCGGCCGGCGGCCTTCGCCCAAGAAACGCCCGGGCGCGAAAAGCTCGTCGCGCATCGAATGCCTCCCGCAGTTTTTTAGCGGCAATCCACACAGGGGCCGTTGCAAATTCATTTTGCAACGGCCCTCCTGAACTGCGAGCGCCAAAAGGACGCGGTTTTGCGCAGCAAAATAGGGCGGAACACCCCAAACGTCGTTTTGGCAGGGCGCTGCAAAACGCATCGTACTGTGTTTTGCAGCACCCCCTTATCCAGGAATTGCCGTTTGCAAGAAGTGTTTCCGCCCGAAGGCGGCTTTATACGGGCGTTCGCCCTGCAAAGAGGGACGGATCGGCGCATTCCCCGCAAAAACGTTATGCGCCCGGAACGGCGGGGCGGTAGCGGGCCATCACGGCCTCCGCGGCGCGCAGACCGTCCACCGCCGCGCTCATGATACCGCCCGCATAGCCCGCCCCCTCCCCGGCCGGGTACAGGCCCGTAATACCCTGCGCCTCGCCGGTTTCCCCGCGCGGGATGCGCACGGGCGAGGAGGTGCGCGTTTCCACGCCCGTGAGCAGCGCGCCCGGGGCGTCGAACCCGCTCAGGCGGCGGCCGAAGGCGCGCAGGCCGTCGCGCAGCAATTCCGAAAGAGCCCCGGGGAACAGCGCGGCAAGATCCGCTTCCTTCACGCCGCGCGGGTAGGTGGGGGCAACGCGCGGGCCGCTTTCGGGCCGGCCCAGAAAGGCCCCCACGCTCTGTGCGGGCGCGCGGAAACCGCCGCCTCCTGCGCGGCAGGCCGCCTGCTCGAGCCGCCGCTGGAACGTGACGCCCGCAAGCGCCCCCGGGCCGAAATCCGCGGGCGAAACGGAAACCACGAGCGCGGCGTTGGCGTTTTCGCCGTCGCGCTTATAAAGGCTCATGCCGTTGGTGACCACGCCGCCCTCCTCCGAAGCGGCGGCCACCACGCTGCCGCCGGGGCACATGCAGAAGGTGTACACGGCGCGCTCCCCCCGGCGCAGCGAGAGCTGGTATTCGCCCGGCGGCAGAGCCGGGTGCCCCGCCAGCGCGCCGTAGAGCGCGCGGTCGATGTCGCGCTGCGGGTGTTCGATGCGCACCCCCGCCGAAAACGGCTTTGGCTCGAGCGCCACCCCGCTGCGGAGCAGCATCTCGAACGTGTCGCGCGCGCTGTGGCCCACCGCGAGGACCAGCGCCCGGGCGGGAATCTCCTCCCCGCCCGCCCGCACCGCGAGCAGCCGGCCTTCCTTCACGCGCAGCGCCTCGAGCCGCGTATGAAAGCGCACCTCGCCGCCCAGTTCCTCGATGGAGCGGCGGAACGCGCGCACCACCGCGCGCAGATGGTCGGTGCCGATGTGGGGCTTTGCCGCGCGCAGGATGGCCGCGGGCGCGCCCGCGGCGGCGAATTCCCGCAGCACGGTTTCGCAGCGCGCGTCCCCGATGCGCGTGGTGAGCTTGCCATCCGAAAAGGTGCCGGCCCCGCCCTCCCCGAACTGCACGTTGGAATCCGGGTCGAGCGCGCCGGAGGCGAAAAAGTTCTCCACCGCGCGCACGCGCTCCTCCACCGGCGCACCGCGCTCCAGAATCAGCGGGCGGTAGCCGCGCCGCGCCAGCAGCAGCCCCGCGAACATGCCGGCGGGGCCGAACCCCGCGATCACGGGCCGGGAGGAAAGCGCTTCCTCCCCCATGGGCGGGGCATACGGGGCAGGCACGCGCAGGCGCACCTGCGGGCTGCCCGCGCGCGCCACGGCAGCGGCCTCGTCGCAGCGCAGGTCCAGTTCCACGGCGTACACCAGGCTCAGGCGGTTTTGGTGCCGCGCATCCACCGAGCATTTGGCTATGCCGGCGCCCGCAAGCTCGCCGCGCCCCAGCCCCAGGCGCCGCAGCGCCAGTTCCACGGCTTCGTCCTCGCCCGCGCCCAACGGCACGCGCACCTCGTTTACGATCACCGGCATTCCGGCCGCCTCCTTAACTATTCCAAGTTTTCCGCTCC
The DNA here is from genome assembly GCA_023391535.1 of Bacillota bacterium. Lineage (GTDB taxonomy): Bacteria > Bacillota > Clostridia > Oscillospirales > Ethanoligenentaceae > JAEWAU01. The sequence goes on from JAEWAU010000094.1 coordinate 3,372, forward strand.
GGGCGAACACCGGCTCCGTGCGCCAAAAAGGGGCTGTTGCAAAACGCATCGTACTGCGTTTTGCAACGCCCCTTTGCCGCGCAGGTCCGCGCGCCGCAGCGCTGAAAGCCCTTTCTCTTATTTCTTGCTCACTTCCACCACAACCTGATAGCTGCCCTGCACCCAGAAGCCGGATTGCCCCGGCACGGTGAAGGTCACGGGCAGTTCGAACTGGCCCGTGGCGTTATCGGCCTTGGAAACGTCGATCACGCCCGTTACGGCGTTCACGGAGCCGATGCCCGCGGAGGGGCCGAACAGGCGGATGCCCGTCAGCACGGAGGTCAGCACCCGCGCGCTCCGGTTCTGGGGAACGTTGACAAACGCAAACGTTTTGGTGGAAACGGTTTTCTGCGCGATATTGCGCAGATGAACCGCCACCACGGCGGAGGTGACGTTATCCCGGTTCATCAGGCCGTCCAGATCCGGTACCACAAGGGTTTCGCTCGTATCGAGCCCCAGAGTGCTGAAATCGATGGTGCCGAGGGAGATGGACTGGAGCCCGTCCACCTTATCTTTATCCCCGGCCACCGAGAGCTTGGCGGGCGTCACCGTATAGGTGAGATTCGCGGCGTCGAAGCCGTCGGGCAGGTTCGAGAAGTTCACCGTGAACGCGGCCTCGGCCGTTTTAAGGATGGGCACCGTCACCTGCACCGTGTCGCTGCTGAGCTGCATGTGGCTCTGGTCCACCTCTTTGCCGGAGCCGTCCACCAGCGAAACCTCCGAAGTCACCTGCGTCGTCTGCGTAACGCCTTCCTTGATGGAAACGTTGGCCTGAGCGCCGGTTACCTGTTCCAGCTCGCTCGTCGGCCCGCTCACCGTAACGGTGGCGGGAACCGCCTGAAGCGTCTGGAGCAAGTAGCCCTTGGGGACCTTGTAGTTGCCGGGTATCACGGGCTGCACGGCCAGCGTCTTGGTAAGCAGCGTATCGAACCGCACATTGATGGAGGCGGGGTTCACCTGCACGATGTGCACGCGGTTATCCGGCGTATTCATGGTGGCCACGAGCGGAACGGTGTACGTGCCGGTTTTGCCGATGCCCGAATAGTTGGGCACGACGTTGAAATCGCTTGCCTTATAGCGCCCGATCAGATAGCGCGGGCCCGAAAGAGTGATGGAAACCGTTTTGCTGGAATTGCCCACGATGTGCAGCCCCAGCGAGGTGAGATACGGTTCGTTTTCGCTGAACGTGATGGCCACGCCCGACACGCGATGCTGCGAGCTGGGGTTGATGTTGATGACCACCACCAGCCACAGCAGCACGGCGATGGCAAGCGATAGAATCTGCAAAAAAAGCTTGTTGTAAAAAAGGCCGCGCCCGTTCTTCTTATCCCCGCTCATGCTTCACACACCCTGACGCTCTTCCTTTCCGCTCTCTTCTTTCCCGTTCCCCTCTTTGCCGTGTTTCTCTTTTTCGGGGAGCAGCCCCTTTTCAAGCGCCACGCGCAGCGTATCGACGGTCATGTTGCGTTTCATCACGCCGTGCTGCACCAGCGAGATCACGCCCGTTTCCTCCGAAACCACCACCACCAGCACGTCGCAGCTCTCGCTGATGCCCATGGCCGCGCGGTGCCGCGTGCCGAGCTCGCGGCTGATATCCTGGTTCTGGGAAAGCGGCAGAAAGCAGCCCGCGGCATACACCTTGCCGCCGCGGATGATCATGGCGCCGTCGTGCAGAGGCGCTTTGGGGTAAAAGATGTTGCAGATCAGGTCCGACGTGGCGTCCGCGTTCACCACGGTGCCCGTTTTGACGATTTCCCCGAGGCGCGTGGCGCGCTCGAACAGGATCAGCGCGCCCGTGCGGTCGCGCTGGAAGGTCTGCGCCGCCTCGCACACGGCGTAGATGGAACCGCGAACGCGGCTGTCCTCCGCCTGCACGTCCTCGGAGCTCATCAGCCTCAGGTTAAAGAAGCGGAACCCGCCCGCGCTGCTGCGCCCCAGATGTTCCAGCGCGCTGCGCAGCTCCGGCTGGAACACCACGATGAGCGCCAGCACGCCGAACTGGAAGACGTTGCTCAGAATGAACGACATGGCCTTGAGGTTGAGGATCGACGAGAGGTAGTACACCACGGCGAACAGCAGAATCCCTTTGATGAGCTGTTCTGCACGCGTTTCGCGCACGAGCTGGATGGTCTTATAGATCAAAAAAGCCACAATCAGAATATCGACCACGTCGAACGGCGAGATCGTCATGATGACGCTGAGGATATTCTGGAACAGCGACTGAAATACACTCATCCGTGCGCACCCTTTGGGAAAGCCCGACGTGCGGGAGCGGCCCGCGTTCGTTTCCTGCGGCATTTCCGGTTCCGATAAAGGCACAGCGCCGAACCCCAACGCCTGGGATGAAAAAGCGCGGCTTCCCCCACACAGAACCGAAATTCTTTTCTTATTGTACCATAAAAAAAGCGGAATGAACAGCCGGAAGCATTCTTTCCCATTCGGTTTCCTGATTTTACCATCCGCCTCCTGCGGGCGGACGCGGAGCGCCGCACGGGCAGAAAAAGCGGAGCGCCGCAAAGAACGGTTCTTCGCGGCGCTCCGGCCAACGGACCGGCTGCATATTTTATTTACGGTAAACTTTTGTGGAATCGCCGCCGTGTGCGGCGCCGGCGCGCGTTGCGTCCTCACCGGGAGACGCCGCCCGCGCTTTTTCCCGCGCCTCCCGCCAGGGAAGCCACCGCTTCGGCCAAACGGCGCGCGTCCGCCTTCGTGTTGAACGCGCCGAAGCTCGCGCGCACCATACCGGTATCCAGAGTGCCGAATTTGCGGTGCGCAACGGGCGCGCAGTGCATCCCGCCCCGCAGCGCGAAGCCGCGGCGGTCCAGCAGCGTGGCCGCCTCGGAGCTTGCCAGCCCCCGGATATTGAAGGAAACCACAGGCACGTAGCCCTCCCCCGGGCGCGGCGTATACAGCTCCACGCCCGCAATCTCGGCGAGTTGGTCGTACAGCCGCGCGGCCGCGGCCATCTCGCGGCGGCGCAGCGCGTCCACGCCCTGCCGCTTCACAAACGCAAGCCCGGCGCGCAGGCCCGCGATGCCCGGCGCGTTCACGGTTCCGCTTTCCAGGCGGTCGGGCATAAAATCGGGCTGCTCCAGGCTCACCGAATTGCTGCCCGTGCCGCCCTCCAGCAGCGTCTCGAGCTTTTCGCCCTCGGGCGCGATCAGCGCCCCGGTGCCCATGGGGCCGTAAAGGCTCTTGTGCCCGGCCAGGCATAAGTAATCGATCCCGCACGCCTGCATATCGATGGGCAGAACGCCCGCCGTCTGCGCGGCGTCCACCAGGAACTTGAGGCCCCGCGCCCGGCACAGCGCGCCGATGCGCCCGATGGGCAGCGCGCGGCCGCAGAGGTTGGAAGCATGCGTGCAGGCGATCATCACCGTATTCGGGCGGATGCCCTCCTCGAACGCGCGCACCGTGGCGTCGTCGTCGAGCAGATCCACCTGCGCCGCGCTGTATTCCACGCCCGCGGCGAGCAGGCGCTGAAGCGGGCGCATCACGGCGTTGTGCTCAAGATCCGAAGTCAGCACATGCGCGCCGCGGCGGGACATCAGCTCCCCCTTCATGGCCATGTTGACGGCCTGCGTGGCGTTGAGCGTAAACGCCACGCATTCGGGGCCGGGCGCGTTAAAAAAGGCGGCCAGATCCGCGCGGCACAGGTACACCTCCCGCGCCGCGGCCATGGAGAGCTGGTGCCCGCTGCGGCCGGGGTTCGCCGCCCTGCGCTGCATGAATTCGTCCATGGCCCGCGCAACGGAAGCGGGCTTGGGGTACGTGGTGGCGGCGTTGTCAAGATAAATCATCCGCAGCGCCTCCGACCGAAAGGAATTTGACATGCGCCGCCTTCAAAAGCTCCGCCGCCTCTGCCGCGCCGGCGTTTTTGATGAGCAGCGCGTAATAGCAGCCGCAGTTGGAAAGCTCTTTGGGCGCCTTTTCGATGACGGCGCGGATGCCCTTGCGGTCCAGCACGCTTTTTCCTTTATATGCATATGTGATGGAACTGACGACGATATACTCCCCACCCATACCGATCCCACCCTCTCTTGAAAAACCGCCCGAAGCGTCCGCCGCGCGGGCGCTTCGGCCTGCGGTTCCGATTGTGCGCCTTTCCCGTGCCGACGGAACCGCTTTCCGGGACGGGATCGGCAAAGGACACTCGCTACCCTCATTCTATGCCCGTATGCCCGCGTTTGACGCTTTCCTTTTTTGCCGCTTCGGCTCCCGTTTGCGAAAATCCGGGATTTCGCCCGGCCCCGCCCAGACAAAAAAAGCTTCCGAAGCGGTTTTTTCCCGCCCCGGAAGCCTGTTTCGCCGTCCGTTTCGCTGTTTTCGCCTCTACCCTTTTGCCTCCAATAACGCCACCGCGTGGGCGGCGATGCCCTCGAGCCGGCCGGTGAAGCCCATATGCTCCTCCGTGGTGGCCTTGACGTTCACGGCGTCCTCTAAAACCCCGCACGCATCGGCGAAGTTCCGGCGCATCCGCCCGATATACGGGGCGAGCCGGGGGGCCTGCGCCACCACCGTAACGTCGAGATTGCCCACCCATAGGCCGCGCGCGTGCACCCGCGCGGCCGCCTGCCGCAAAAGGCTGATGCTGTCGGCCCCTTCAAAGGCGGGGTCGGTATCCGGGAACATGCCGCCGATATCCCCGAGGCCCGCCGCGCCGAGCAGCGCGTCGATCACGGCGTGGGCCGGCGCGTCCGCGTCCGAATGGCCCGCAAGCCCGAGCTTCCAGGGAATCTCCACGCCGCCGAGCACCAGCCGGCGCCCCGGCTCGAACCGGTGCGCGTCGTACCCGTGCCCCACGCGCAGCGTTCCGGCCGGAGGAAACGCCGGCTCCGCGCGCGGCGCCCCGGGCGCCGTTTTGCCGCGCAGCACGGCTTCGGCCGCCGGGATATCCTCCGGCGTGGTGAGCTTGAGGTTCGCGTAATCGCTTTCCACCAGCAAAACACGCTCGCCCAGCGCCTCCACGAGCTGGCAGTCGTCGGTGATTCCGCGCAGGCCTTTGGCGGCGGCATACGCGAGCGCGCGCCGGTACAGCGGCACGGAAAACGCCTGCGGCGTCTGCACCGCCCAGAGCGACGACCGGTCGGGCGTTTCGCGCACAAAATTTTTCTCGTCCGCGATCTTCACGGTGTCCTTCACGCGCACCGCCGCCGCGGCCGCGCCCGCCGCAAAAGCCTGCCGCGCCACGCCGTCGATAATTTCGGGCGTTACGAGCGGGCGCGCGCCGTCGTGGAACAGCACAAACTCCGCCCGGCTATCCGCCGCCGCGAACCCCGCCGCGCACGACTGCTGCCGCGTTTTCCCGCCCGGCACCACGCGCGCCACTTTCTCAAACCCGTACCGCGCCGCCAGCTCTCCGATACGCCCGCAGTCGCTTTCGGCTCCCACCACCACGACCTCCCGCACCGTGCGGCTGCGCTCGAACGCGGCCAGCGTGTGCGCCAGCACCGGCTGCCCCAAAAGCGGCAAAAACAGCTTGCCGCCCTGCGCGCCCATGCGCGTGCCGCGCCCCGCCGCCACCACAACGGCTGAAACAAAACGCCCGCTCTCCGAAAATTCCGCCTGCGCGCCGCGCTGTTCCACAAAAAGACCTCCCGCAATTTTTCTGAAAGCTCATCCCGCCTTCTATTATAGCCGGGCGCCTCGCAGGGCACAAGCGCCGCGCAAACCGGTTTCCTCCGGCGGATCGGGACCCACGGGGCGCAGAAAGCGGGGAAGGGCAAAGCGCGCGCCGCGCGCTTTGCCC
>JAEWAU010000105.1 GCA_023391535.1 Bacillota bacterium
TTTTCCCGCAAACCGGGGCACAAAACGCGCCGCTAAAGAACCCGGGTTCTTTCGCGGCGCGTTTTGGCAAATTTCAGCGGCGGCTTTTCTGAATTTTCGCACAAAAGCGATTGCAAATACAATCCGCATTTTGTTATACTAATGTTTGTATGCTGCCTGAAAAGCGGGTCGCTAAAAGTGCGGGAGGGTCGTCCATGGAGAACGCGCGCCTGAAAAAGTCCGTCACCGTCCTCGAAGCCATGGCCATCGTAATCGGCATGATCATCGGTTCCGGCATCTTTCTAAAGCCCGGCATCGTCTTACATAACGCAGGCTCCCAAACGCTCGGGCTGCTTGCGTGGGCGGCGGGCGGCGTGGTGACGCTGGCCGCCGCGCTCACCGTTTCGGAGATCACGTCGGCTATCCCGCGTTCGGGCGGCCTTTACACCTATCTGGGGGATCTTTACGGCCGGCCGGTCGGTTTTTTGCTCGGTTGGGTACAGACTATCGTCGCCTATCCTGCGTCCGTGGCCGCGCTGGCCATCGCGTTTTCCACCTACGCCGCCTATTTTGTCCCGATGGGCGCGCTCCAGCAGAAGTTTCTGGCCGTGGGGGCGCTCACTTTCGTGCTGCTCATGAACGTGCTCGCCACCAAGTGCGGCGGCGTCATCCAAACGGCGGCCACCATCGGAAAGCTGATTCCGGTGGTCGGCATCATCGTGTTCGGCCTCGCCTCCCACTCCGCTTCCACCGCGGCGGCGGCCGCTGTGCCGCAGGCCGTTCCCTCCGCCGCCGGCTTCGGCGTGGCGGTGCTGGGCACGCTTTGGGCCTACGACGGCTGGATCTCCGTCACCAACATGGCCGGCGAACTGAAAAATCCGGCCAAATCCCTGCCCCGCGTCATTGCCTCCGGCGTGCTGTTCGTCATCGCCGTTTACGTGCTGTTCAACCTCGCCACCTACCGCGTGCTGCCGTCCTCGGTGATCGTCGCTTCGAACACGCCGGGAGCCGAGGCCGCGAAAGCGCTGTTCGGCGGGTTCGGCGGCACGTTCATCACGGCGGGCATCATGCTTTCGGTGTTCGGCGCGCTCAACGGCTACCTGATGACCTCGGCGCGCGTGCCGCAGACCATGGGCGAAAACGGTGAGCTGCCCTTCTCGCGCATGCTCGGCGCCGTGCAGCCGCGCCTGCGCACCCCTGCAAACGCCCTGATCGCGGAGGCCGCGCTGGCCGTCGTTTACATCTTCTCGGGCACTTTCGATTCGCTCACCGATATCACCATGTTCGTGCTGTGGATCTTCTTCACCATGGGCGTGTTCGGCATTTTCCTGCTGCGCCGCAAAACGCGCCCGGAGCCGGGGCGCTACCATGTGCCGTTTTTCCCCGTTACGCCGCTCGTCGGCATTGTGGGCGGGGCTTATATCCTGGTTTCCACCGTCATCCAGAAGCCGGTGCCCTCGCTCATCGGCATCCTGATCACGCTCACGGGGCTTCCCGTTTATCTGTTCCTGAACCGTTCCCGCCCCGGCGCGGGCAAGGCGGAGTAAGATCGCGTTTTTCCCTGCGCCGGGCGGGTGGTTGACAGAATCGGAAAATTGCGTACAATTAAATTGACGGTTCTGTTTATTCGCGCCGCCCGGCGGCATCGATACGAATCTTTTTCGGAGACCGTGAACTAAAAAACTTCGCAAAGCCGGTTCGCGCGGCTTTGTGCGATTTTGTGGACGGTTTCTATCTACGGCATTTCCAGAAAAGAAGGGCGCTTTCCGAAGTGTTTCGACTTTCCGCCGGAGGCGAATAGAAAACACGCATCCCCTCCCTATCTTTTATGGAGCGGCTATAAGATACGTATAAAGGAGTACCAAGTGAACGATCTGCTCAAGCTGAAAAACCAGCTCTGTTTCCCGCTTTACGCCTGTTCCAAGGAAGTTGTGAAGCGATATAAGCCGTTTCTGGACCCGCTCGGGCTCACCTACACGCAGTATATCGCCATGATGGTTCTGTGGGAGCACGGGGACGCCACCGTCAAGGAGCTTGGTCGGCAGCTCTACCTCGATTCCGGCACGCTCACCCCGCTGCTCAAGAAAATGGAGGCGCAGGGCCTCGTGACGCGCGAGCGCTGTGCCGAGGACGAGCGCAGCGTCGTCATCCGGCTGACGCCCAGGGGCACGGAGCTGCAGGAGGCCGCAGCCTCCGTTCCCCTGCAGATGGGCAGATGCATGTCCCTCGACACGAAAGATATGCGCACGCTCTACGACCTGTTGTATAAAACCCTTTCGCATCTTTCCGCGCAGGACGGCGGCGCGGACTCGTAACGAACGAAGAACAAGGGAGGTTTTCCCCATGGTGGATTTCACGGTGCCGGCATCCTTTGAGGAGACGGCGCAGCGTCTGGCGGAAGGCATTGCAAACAGCGGCCTTTCCGCAAAGCTGATCGACCGCTACCGCATCCGCACGCCGGAAGGGCGCCAGGCGGAAATTCTGGTGTTTGAAAAATACTTCATGCGCACCTCCAACCGCGCCAGCCTCACCGTTACGGTGGATAACCTGCAAAACGGCACGCGTGTGCACGCCGCGGCTTCCGGCGGCGGCAAGGATACCCTGTTTTCGTTCGACTGGGGCGCGGGCGGAAGCTTTGAGCAAAGCGTGGAGGATTCCCTGCGCGGCCTGCTGTGAAAACCGCGTTCAACCGGCCCGGCGTTTTCTGCGTGTTCCCGCAGGAAGCGCCGGCCGGTTTTTTATTGCTTTTCCCAAGGTATGAGCCCGATGCGGAAGTTTTCGGAACTTGCTAATTTGTGTTATAATACATGCAGAATCCTATAGAAAACCGGCCGTTTCCGGCGGCCGGCGAGCCGAGATGCCGAAAGGAGCCCGAATCGTGAAAGACGCCGTTTGGACCGTGAACGTAACGAGCGGCGGAAAGCGGAGCAGCTTTCGCGCTGCGGACGGAAGCTGCCTTCTGGACGTACTGCTGGGGCAAAACGCGCTTCCTCCATTCCCCTGCGGGGGCAAAGGCACCTGCGGCAAGTGCCGGGTGCGCGTGGCGCAGGGCTTGCCCCTGCCCACGGCCGAAGACCGGCGCGCGCTCACTCCGCGGGAGCTGGCGCAGGGGTGGCGGCTCGCCTGCCGCATCACGGTGCGCGGCACGATGCAGGTGGAGCTTCCCGGCGGGGACGCCGCGCTCGAGATCGTCACCGATGTGGACGCGCCCGCCGCCGTAACGGGCACACACGCGCCGGAAGCATCCGGTTCGGGTACGCCCGGTTCGGGCGCCGCGCCCCGCCCCATGGTGACCAAAACCTATTTTGCCCCGGACAACCTTCCCAAGAGCGGCTCGGACCTTGCGTCTCTCGCCGGCGCGCTGGACGAGCCGGAGCTGACGGCCGGGCTGCCGCTGCTGCGCGCGCTGCCGGGCGTGCTGCGCACGCAGATGCACGGCTTCACGGCTGTGGCGCACGGCAAAACGCTGCTGGCGCTGGAAAAAGGCGACACCGCCGGGCAGCAATACGGCATCTGTGTGGATATCGGCACCACCACTGTGGCCTGCTACCTGGTGGAGCTTACGGACGGGCATGTGGCAGAGGTGGAAGCCGACCTGAATGCGCAGGCCCCCTGCGGCATGGACGTGATCTCCCGCATCGCCTATACGCAGGACCATGCGCGCGGGCTTGAAACCCTGCATGCGCGCATCGTGGGGCAGCTCAACACCATGATGGCCCGCCTGTGCGCGCGCGTATCGCTTTCCCCGCGCGACGTGTGGCAGGTGAGCATTGCCGGAAACACCGTGATGCTGCATTTCCTGCTGGGCCTGCCCGCGGACCATATCGCCGCGGCGCCCTTCACGCCCGTCACGCTGGCCGCGCAGGAATTCCCGGCCGAGGCGCTGGGGCTGTGCACACGCGGCGCCGTTTACGTGCTGCCGGGTATTGCCTCCTATGTGGGCGCGGATATCACGGCGGGCCTGCTCGCCTGCGGAGCGGCGGACGCGTCCTCCTCGTGCTCGCTGCTGCTCGACCTCGGCACCAACGGCGAGATGGCCCTTTTCGGCGGCGGCGAAGTCACCGCCTGCGCCGTGGCCGCCGGCCCGGCCTTCGAGGGCGGGAACCTGAGCTGCGGCTGCGCGAGCGTGCGGGGCGCCGTGGACCATGTGTCGTTCCAAAACGGCGGATTGCACGTTTCCACCGTGGGCGGAGCGCCTATCAGCGGCATCTGCGGCTCGGGCGTGCTCGACGCCGTGGCCCTGCTGCGGCGAACCGCCGTGCTGGACGAAACAGGCCGCCTGCAGGCGCCCGGGGATATTGCCGAACCCGCGCTGCGCGCGCGGCTGCGCGACGCGGAGGACCGCAGCTTCCTGCTCGTGCCGGGCACGTCCGGCGTGCAGACCGTGCAGCTTACGCAAAAAGACATCCGCGAGTTCCAGCTTGCCAAAGCCGCCGTCGCCGCCGGTATTCAAACGCTGCTGCAAAAAACCGGGCGGAGCGCGGGCGACGTGGAGCGCGTGTACCTCGCGGGCGGCTTCGGCAGCCGCCTGCTGCCCGAAAGCGCCGCGCAGGCCGGGCTGATTCCGAGCGAGTGGGCGTCCCGCGCCGAAGCGGCGGGCAACACGTCCGGCGAGGGCGCGCGGCTCTGCCTGCTTTCGCCCGATTCCCGCCGGAGGGCGGAAGAGCTGGCGCGCCGCGCGCAGTATGTGGAGCTTTCCACGGACCCGGATTTTCAGAAGCGGTTCGTGGACGCCATGACGTTTTCCTAAAATTCCCTGCCGCGCGGCTTTGCCCGCGGAAAACCCGAAAACCGAAAGGAGCGCCGTTTATTGCCGAAACTGGAACCCCTGCTGCGGCTGGCCCGCGCGTGCGGCCACACCGCCGCCGTGCCGCTCGAACCCGCCACGCTGCGCTTTCTGCCGCAGGTGCGCGAGATGTGCCGGGCCGACCGCTGCCGCAGCTATGGCCGCAACTGGACCTGCCCGCCCGCCTGCGGCCCGGTGGAGGCTTTCGCCGCGCGCGCCGCGGCCTGCCGGCAGGGCATGTTGGTGCAAACCGTTGGCTCGCTTGCGGACTCGTTCGACTGGAACGGCATGCAGGCGGCCGAAGCGCTCCATAAGCGGGCGTTTTCCGCGCTGCTCGCGCGCCTGCGGGAACAGGACATCCCGTTTTTTGCGCTGGGCGCGGGCGCCTGCACGCTGTGCAAAACATGCACGTACCCCGGCGCGCCCTGCCGGTTCCCCGAGCGCGCGGTGCCTTCCATGGAGGCGGCCGGGCTGTGGGTGAGCGACGTGTGCGAAAAAAACGCCCTCCGCTACGACTACTCCCCCGGCGGCGCGGCGTTCACAAGTTGCGTGCTGTTCCCGTAAAAAAAACCGCCCGGCGGCCGAAGCATACGGCCGCCGGGCATTGTTCTGCTTGATTCTCTCTGCGGATTGCCCTAGCAGTTGCCCTCGTACACATAGTGTAGCCTGCGGCGCGCACACTCCGCCAGCCGGTACACCGTTTCCACCGGCGTGGCTGGGCGGTCCTGCAGCAGATAGCACGGAAAAAAGCGCGACACATGCAGAGGGATTTCCGGATTCACGGAGGCAAGCCACGATGAAAGCGCTTCCATTTCGACTTCCCCGTCGTTTTCCCCCGGAATAATCAGGGTGGTCACCTCTACATGGCAGCGTTCCGCCGCAAGAACGACGGCGGATTTCACCGTTTCCAGGTCGCCGCCCGCCCACCGGTAAAAGCGCGGGGTGAACGCCTTGAGGTCGATGTTCACGGCGTCGAGCCAGGGCAGGAGCGCGCGCAGCGGCGCCTCGCCGAAGCAGCCGTTCGTGACCGCCACGTTTTTGAGCCCGCGGCCGCGTGCGAGAACAGCGCAGTCGCGTACGAACTCGTAGCCCACCAGCGGCTCGTTATAGGTGTAGGCAAGGCCGATATTGCCGCGGCCTTTGAGCGCCTCCGCCTGCCCCACCAGCCATTCGGGCGTAACGCGCCGCGCCGCGGCGTTTCCTCCGCCCGCCTGCGAGATATCGCTGTTCTGGCAAAACGGGCAGCGCAGGTTGCAGCCGTAGCTGCCCGCCGATAGGATGAGCGAACCGGGGAAGAACCGGCGCAGCGGCTTTTTTTCGATTGGGTCGAGCGCCAGGGCGGTGAGAACCCCGTAGTTTTCCGCCGTAACGGCGCCGCCGCGGTTGACGCGCGCGCGGCAGAAGCCCGTTTCTTCCTCGCGGAGCGTGCAATGGTGCGGGCACAGCGTGCAGCAGGCCGTTCGTTCGTCGTTCATTTGTGGCGTACCACCTCGAAGCGCTCCAACGTTACGGGCTCGCCCTGCCGGATGCGGCCCTTGCGCATGGCGATGGCAAGCTGCTCCTCGGGCGTATCCACGCCTTCGAGATCGGGGAGCAGCAGGCCGCGCCGACTGCCGCTGCGCACGATGACGCCGTAGCGCTTCACGTCCAGTTCGGCGGCGGAATTGATTTTTTCCGGCTCGCCCAGCACGTCCACGCTGTAGGAAAGCTCGGGCAGCTCCTCGCGCGTCACGCGCGGAAAGCGTGGATCGCGCGTGCCGGCGCTCACGGCGTTTTCCAGAATCTCTTCGGCAAGGCTGGGCGTCTGCGCGTCCACGGTGCCGATGCAGCCGCGCAGCCGCCCGAATTTTTTGAGTGATACGAACGCGCCCGCGCGGCGCCCGAGCAGTTCCTGCGGCAGATCCGGCGGCAATTTCGCGTACCGCCCGGTTTTGACGTAGGTTTCGAGCGAAAGGCGCGCCAGCCGCACGCAGGCGTCCTCCCCGGCCCGCGCGGCTTCGAGCCGGGCGCGCTCCCCGGCCTCCAGCAGCAGGTCGAACCGGCGCGCGTCGTCCGCGCCCTCCACGGCGAAAGCGGCCACGCCGTAGCCCACTCCGAACGGCCCCTCGTAGGAAAGCAGCTCCGGGCGCACGGCAAGGCCGTCGAGCGCGCCCGCCATGATCTGAAAGGAGCGCAGGCCGCACTCGCCCGCCCGCTCGCACAGCGCGGGCGCAAACGTCAGCAGCTCCAGAAAATCCCCTTCCGCCATTGCTTTCGTCACCCGGCTGTCGAATTCCGGGCCCTGCGGCGCAAACCCGTAAGGGCCGTCCTCCTTAAGGCGATGGGAAAGATCCCCGCTCGCCACAAAAACCACGCGCCGGCCCAAAGCCCCCGCCGCCTGCGCGATGCATTTGCCCAAGCGGTAATGCTCCACCGGCGAAAGGCCCGAAAGCCCGATGCGCACGATGCGAAAACCGGAAAACGCCTCCTGCAGGAACCGCAGCGGGATGAGCGTGCCGTGGTCGAGCGCCGCGTCGCGTTCGCCCTGCGTGCCGGCCGGCAAGCCCCGTTCCGCCGCGATTTCGGATATTTTTTCCGCAAGCGCCGCGTCGTACCTCGCCGAAAGCGCCACTTCAGGCGCGCCGAACCGGGCAAAATCGCCGCGCGCCGTTTCGCCCGGCGAGATGTGAAAATAATCGGAATACGCCGTGGCGTGCGGCGACGTGAGCACCACGGTTTCCGGGCGCAGTTCCGCGGCCCGGCGGGCCGCTTCCCGGTACGCGCCGATGGTTTTCTGAATCTTTTTCTCTTCCCCGCGCCCGATTTCGGGCAGGATGATGGGCGGATGGGGGACGAGGAACGCGCCGAGCACCGCCATGGAACCAGCCACCTTTCCGAGATTTCCGGCTTTCCGCATAAAATACGCGCGAAAAACCGTCCGGACCTATTATAGCACGTCCGAGCGTACCGGCAAGGAAGATTCTGTCATAGATTGCGCAGGCCTTTGGGATAATGATTTTTGAGCACGCCCTCCGAAACCTTGCCGAACCCCACGGGGAATCCCTCCGCGCAGACGCAGGCCCAGCCCTTTACACAGCCGGGCGCCTCTATCTGCTCGCCGTGCAAAAACGCGGCAAGGCGGGCGTCCGAAAGCGGCAGGTCCAGCCGGCTGCGCGCGGCATTGCCCGCCGCGAGGAACAGCGCATGGTCGGGCACGAAGCGGCCGCCTCTTAACTCGCCTGCCGGCACCCCGGTGCGCAGCACGGCGAGCCCGCGCAAATCCGGAAGCCCCTCGGGCAGCAGGAAAACGCGCCCGCCGCGTTCTTCCGAGGCGCCGGGAATTTCCCCTGAAAAATTTTCCTCCCAAAACGCGCGAAACTGCGGCACACCCCCCGCCGGAGCCTTCACCTGCTCCGGGGCGGAAGCCGGCTCCTCCCCAGCGCGGCGCAGGCGCACCACAAAATGCCCCTCGCCGCCGTCCTCCGGGAACACGCGCCGGGCAAGGGCCAGTTCCTCGGGCGCGTCCGCAAAATCCGGCCGAGCGGGGCGGCCGAACGAGGCGGGAATGGACTCCGCGTGGAACTCCGGGTGCGCGCGCAGAAACGCCGCCGCCACACCCTCGTTTTCCTCGGGGCTGAAGGTACAGGTGGAATACACAAGGATGCCGCCGGGCGCCACGGCCCCGGCCGCAGCCTCGAGGATGCCGCTCTGCCGCCGCGCGCAGGCCAGGCTGCCGGCGGGGGTCCATTCCCGCACGGCGGTTTCGTCGCGCCGGAACATGCCCTCGCCGGAACAGGGCGCATCCACCAGCACCCGGTTAAAATATTCCGGCAGGCGCGCGCAAAGGCGCTCGGGGGTTTCGCTCAGCACCACGGCGTTGCGCACGCCGAAGCGCTCGAGGTTCGAGAGCAGCGCCGCCGTGCGCGCGCGCACCACCTCGTTGCTGAAAAGCAGCCCTTTCCCCGCGAGCTTCGCCGCCGCCTGCGTGGATTTTCCGCCCGGCGCGGCGCACAGATCCAGCACGCGATGGCCGGGGCGCACGTCCAGCGCCGTCACGGCCGACATGGCCGAGGGCTCCTGCAGATAGAACAGGCCTGCATGGTGCCACGGGTGCCGCCCGGAGCACGCGCCGCGCAGGTAAAACCCTTCCGGTGCGAACGGCACGGGCGAAAGCCCGAAGCCTTCGCCCTCCACCCTGCGCGCAAACTCCTCCGGCGCGCATTTGAGCGTGTTCACGCGCAGGCCGCGCAGAGCGGGCCCCTCGAGGCTGCGCAGAAAGCCCCGCGCGTCAAAATCCGGCAGTTGCTCGATTTTTTCCGCAAATCCGGCCGGCAGCATCGCAATCCCTCCGTTTTTTCCCGCCGTACCGCGGCGCGAAATAGGTCGATTGGGGCGCCGCGGCATGCCGCGGCGCCCGTAAAATTCAGATGCGCGCGTTTGGGCGCGTTCCTACGGTTCTCCGAAAAAACGCGGATTACGTTTCCTTGGTGATGGGCTTGAACCCCTCGCCGATAACGTCCCCCGCCTCGCACAGAATGATGAACGCGGAAGGGTCGATGCGGCGCACGATATGCCGCAGCTCGGCGGTTTGCTGGCGGCGCACCGCGCACATGATCACGTTGCGCTCGCGCCCGGTGTAATAACCGCGCCCGCTCAGGATGGTGATGCCGCGCTCAAGCTCCTGCGAGATATCCCGCGCCACCTCCTCGTCGTGGTCGGTGATGATGAGTGCCATCTTGCCGGTATCGGCGCCGTAGAGGATAGCGTCCACCACGCGCGCGGACACGAACAGCGCGATGATGGAATACAGACCGCTGTTGACGCTCTTGAACACGAGGATGGAAACGCCGATGATGATGCCGTCGATCACCAGCATCATGCGCCCCATGGAGACATAGGGCCATTTGAGCTTGAGCAGGCGGCTTGCAATATCCGTGCCGCCCGTGGTGCTGTTGCGCAGGAACACAAGCCCCAGCCCCACGCCCATGATCACCCCGCCGTACAGCGCGGCCAGCAGCATGTCGCCCCCTTCGCCGCGGTATTTCGGCAGGAATTCGAACAGGTCCACCCCCAGGGAGGAAACGATCGTGCAGTACACGCTTTTAATCAAAAATTCCTTGCCGATATGCCGAAACCCCAGCGCGAACAGCGGCAGGTTCAGCACGAGCGTCGTTACGCCGATGGGAAAACCGCATGTATAGTAAAGCAACGTGGCGATACCCGTCAGGCCGCCCGGCGCCATCTTGTTCGGCGCCGTGAAAACCGCGATGGACGCGGCCAGAATCAGGCTTCCCGCCGTGCAGAACACAAAATCGAGGGCGAACTCCTCTCTTCTGCGGCTTAGAACCGAAAGCACGATTTTTGCTTTGGACACAGGCAGGCCTCCTCCCTTCCCTTTTTTCCCGTAATACAGACGTGCGTCATTCTCCGGCGGAATCCGCTTCTGCAAAAGCGGCCTTTTCGCGCGCGTGCAGCCGCACCACCGCGCCGAACAGCTCGTCGGCACGCTCCTCGCGCCCGCACAGCGCCAGGTAGCCGAACAGCGCCTCCAGCCCCGTGGCGTAGCGGTACTCCGCGGGGGACGCGTTTTTGGGCACATGCGTGGTATTGGCGTTGCGCCCTCGCCGGAAGATCACCGCTTCCTCCCCCGTGAGATCCGGCAGCAGCGCGCGCACCGCTTCGGCCTGGGCGGCGGCGTTCACGAACGACACGCAGGCGGCGTGCAGCCGCGCGGACGGCACATGGCGCGTTTCCACCAGATAGCGGCGCACCCGCAGCTCGAACACGGCGTCCCCCAGAAAGGCGAGCGCAATCGGGCTGAGCCTCCGCGCCCGCTCGGCGGCCGATTCTTTGTTTTCTTCCCGCGCCGGCACGGGCGACTGGTCAGCGCACATATTCAAACTCCATATCGCACACGCGCACGGTATCCCCCTCCTGGATGCCCGCTTCCTCCAGCTTGGCGTACACGCCCGCGTTTTTCAGCGTCCGTTCAAAATAGCGCAGGGAATCGGTGTCGTCGAAGTTCACCGAAGCCACCACGCGCTCCAGCCAATCTCCCTCCACCACGTAGACGCCGTCGAGGATTTCCACGGTGGTTTCCGTGCCCTCCTCGGGCCGGGGTATCGGCGCGGGTTCAGGTTTATAAACGGTGACGGGCGGAAGCGTGGCAAGAGCGCCGATTATGGCGTCGAGCAGAGGCTCCACGCCCTGGCGTGCCGCGGCGGAAATCGGGAAAAATGCAATTTCCTTCTGCGCGGCGTAGGCCGAAAACCGTTCCAGCGCCTCGGGCTCGGCGATATCCGCCTTATTGCCCGCCACGATCTGCGGACGCGACGCAAGCTCCGCGCTGTAGGCGGCAAGCTCCGCGTCGATCTGCTCGAAATCCGCAACAGGGTCGCGCCCCTCGCTGCCCGAAACATCCACCACGTGCACAAGCAGACGGCAGCGGTCCACATGGCGCAGAAATTCCAGCCCGAGCCCCGCGCCGCGGCTGGCCCCCTCGATGAGGCCCGGAATATCCGCCATGACAAACGAGGTTTCCTTATGGCGCACCACGCCCAGCACCGGCGAAAGCGTGGTGAAATGATAATTGCCGATCTTGGGCGTCGCCTCGCTCACGGCGGCCAGCAGCGTGGATTTGCCCACGTTGGGGAAGCCGATAAGCCCCACGTCCGCCAGCAGCTTCAGCTCCAGATCCGCATCGAACGATTCCCCTGGCCGCCCGCACTTCGCGAAGGCCGGAACCTGCCGCGTGGGCGTGGCGAAGTGCATGTTGCCCCAGCCGCCCTTGCCGCCGCGCGCCGCCACATAGGGTTCGCCCGACGAAAGATCGGCCAGCAGACGTCCGCTTTCGGCGTCGCGCACCAGGGTGCCGCGCGGCACGCGGATGACGAGCGGCTTGCCGCTCTTGCCGAAGCTGCACTTGGGCTTGCCGTTCTCGCCCTGCTCCGCCTCGTACTTGCGCCGGTAGCGGAAATCGGCCAGCGTGGAGAGGTTGTTGTCCACCTGAAAGATCACGTCGCCGCCCCGCCCGCCGTCGCCGCCGTCCGGCCCGCCGGCCGCCACGTATTTCTCGCGGTGAAAGGACACGCAGCCGTTGCCGCCGTCCCCCGCCCGCACGTAAATTCTCGCCTTATCTACAAACATGCGCACCTCACGCTTTTTACACATCGGGGTTTCCCGCGCGCAGGCGCGGGAAAAAGCGGGCGGCGCGCGCCGTCCGCAAAACCCGTTCTTCCGTTCGAAACCGTCCGCCCCTGCGGGCTTTCTATTTATTATACCATAAAAAGGGCCGCATTAACAGGTGCGGCAACGCGGCGATAAGCGTCCGCCCGTCGCGCAAGGCATAAAAATTCCGGGCGGAAGCGGTACGGCTTCCGCCCGGAATTTTTTCCGGATTTTTATTCGTATTCGATTTTGAAACCGGTATTCTCGATGCAGTTTTTGATCTGAAGCTCCGTCGCCGGCTCGTTGTACTCCACCTTGACGGACCCGGTGACGAGGTTGACGCCGATATTCTGGACTCCCTTTACCTTATCCAGAGCGTTCTTGATCTGGGTTTTGCATTCCTTGTTCTGTATGCCCAAAACGCTGCACAGCATTGTCTTCATCGCTTCAGCCCTTTCCGCTCCTATTTCTCATGCCCGGATTCATGCACGCCGGTTTTGCGCCCTTCCTGGATGCCGGCATCCGCGTTGCCCTTCGGGTCCATCCTGCGCAGTTCGGGATTGCTCTTTTTGCGGTCCCGCATCCGGTTTTTGTTGCGATCCACGCGCTCGCCCCCTTTTTGCTTCCGCGGCCTTTTCCGCCTTGTGCCGGAAGCGCCGCGGAAAAAGCCCGGCAATGCTCCGATGAACAGCGGATTTTCCGCACAGGCACCGGAGAATCGCACCGTACGGCGTTAGCTTTCGCAAAGCGTACGGAAATATTCCCAAACCAGAAATCCCACACGCAAAGCGTGCGGTTGCAGTGAAAAAGAAAACCGCCGCGAAATGCGTTCGGACGCATTCCGCGGCGGTTTTTACTTGTTGAGAGAAAATCATCCGAAAATCCCGCGCCCTCCGGCGGTTCAGCCAGCAAGCTTGAAATCCTTGAACGTGGCGCTGAGCTTGAGCGAGGGCATCGAAAGGCTCAGCGGCACCATATTTTTATCGAACAGGACGGTGAACTTTCCGGCTGCGGAACTTCCGGAGATCTCGACGCCGGATTTGCCCGTTTTGATTGCGGCGCCTTTTGCAAGGCAGGCGTCGAACGCTCCGCTCACGGCGTTAAACAGCGAGCTCTGCGGGATGGACGACGGGTCCACGTTCACCTCGATGGAGTCGTATTTCATCTTGAGGCCGCCGCTGTCCTGCGTGAAGGTAAACGAGCTCAGCCCCTCCGGCTTGAGGAACTTCATGGTGTTCGCGCCCTGCGCGGTTCTGGAAACCTGCACCTCGTACTGCGCGCCGTTTAAGGCGACGTCGGCCGTGCAGCTGAAGCCGTTTTGCAGCGCCGCGGCCGCCTGCCCCGCCGCTTTTCCCACCACGCGGCGCGCGGCCATGCGCGCGAACCCCACCGCAAGCACCGCCACGACCGCCACCGAAAGAACGACCACCGAAACGAGGAACAGACGGTCTCTGCGCCGGGAAACAGCCGTACTTTTCAAAGGCATGGAGACTCAACTCCTACCGCGACAGCGCGCGGAAGATTTGCGGAACCTCCAAAAGCATATCGGACGGCAGCATGCCGGTTTGCGAAAGTCTTTCCGCGCACCGGTCGCCGGCCGCGCCGTGGATATACACGGCGGCGCACGCCGCGTCTGCATCCGCAAGGCCCTGCGCCGCCAGCGCCGCCACCATGCCCGCGAGCAGGTCGCCGCTGCCGCCGCGCGCCATGCCCGGGTTCCCGGTGGGGTTGACATACGCGGTGCCATCGCGCGCCGCCACCACCGTGCCGGCGCCTTTGAGCACCAATGTAAGGCCCATGCTCTGCGCGAAGCCGCGCGCCGTGGAAAGCCGCGTGCGCTGGATTTCGGGAATGCTCTTCCCGCACAGCCGCGCCATCTCGCCGGGATGCGGCGTCAGAATCAGACTTGCCTTGGATGTCCGCAGTACATCTATATGTCCCTCGAACGCGTTTATGCCGTCGGCATCCAAAATAACCGTTTTTCCCTCCGGAGCCTCCCGCACCAGGCGGTGCACCAGCGCGCGCGTGCCTTCGTCGCGCGAAAGGCCGCAGCCCACGAGCAGGACATTCGCGGCGGCCGAAAGCTCCGCCACGCGCTCCCAGGCCGAGAACGCCGCCGCGCCCGCGGGCGTGGCCGGCAGCGGGTAGACGAGGGCCTCCGTGAGGTTCGAGGCCACAGGCAGATAGACCGGTTCGGGTACGCCCAATGTCACGAGCCCCGCGCCCGCCCGCAGCGCCCCCTTTGCCGCGAGCAGCGCCGCGCCCGCCATGCCGAGGCTGCCGCACAGGCAGAATACGCGGCCGAAGCTGCCCTTATTGGCGTCGCGCCGGCGGCGGGGGATGAGCGCGGCAACGCCGGCCTCCTCGAGCAGTTCCACCGAGGGCCCGGAAAGCCCGCTTGCGGAACCTTCGGGCAGGCCGATGGCCACCGTGACCACGCGGCCGCAGTATCCCGCGGCCGGGGAGAGGAACTGCCCCGTTTTGGGCGCGCCGAAGGATATGGTGACGCCCGCCGCGATGCACTCGCCCTCCACGGCGCCGGAATCGGCGTCGGCTCCGCTGGGCATATCCAGCGCGTACACGGCCGCGCCGCTGCGGTTTACCTGCCCGAACAGCGAGGCCAGCAGCGGCCCGCGCGGCGCTCCGTGGAAGCCCGTTCCGAACACGGCGTCCACAAGCACGTCGCATTCCCGCACCGCGTCCGCGCAGGCCCTTTCCTCCTCAATCGGCAGCACCGATTGCCGCAGCGCGCCCAGGCGCTCGTACATCTCCGTAGCTTCCGGCGTGGTCGGAGCGCCGCACGCCAGAATCACCGCCACCTGCGCGCCGTTGTCGTGCAGACGCCGGGCCACCACGAAGCCGTCGCCCCCGTTGTTCCCCCGCCCGCACAGCACGGTGCAGCGTTTGCCCGCCACGGGCGTATTTTCGCGGATGCAGCGCGCCGCGGCGCTCCCGGCGTTTTCCATCAGCCGCAGCGACGATATGCCTTCCGCAACGGCAAGTTTCTCCAGCTCGCGCATCTGCGCGCAGGTAACGATACGCACAAAAATCCCTCCTCGGAAAAAACGAATCCTAAAAAGCCCCGGGGCGAAAGCCGCGGGGCTGCGGGATGCACCGGCAAAGCCGGATTTATACGGTAAACACCTTGCGCGGGGCGGCGGCCTGCGCGCTTTTCAGAATCCGGTCATCCGGCGAAAAGAGCAGCTTGACCTGCCCCTGCTTTTCGGTGTGGGCAATGATACAGTAGGTTCCCTTTTCCTCCGGGGAAACGGAAGCGTCCAGGAGCTTGCAGCCCCTGCCCTGGCTTTCCAGCTCGCGCCGGTGGTCGCCCGAAAGCGGCGCCATCATCTCCATCGAGCGGAAGCTGACGGTGACAAGGCGTTTGCGCTTGCGCTGCGCCACAATCCGATCCACATCCATCTCACCGTTGGTGACGATGTATTCGAACTCCACGTTCAGCGAGGTGAACAAATACCACGCGCCGTAGCAGGCCGCGGCGAAAATGAGCATAAAGATCATGGAGAAAGTGCGGAACAGCCCGCTGAGCATCAGCATGAGAACGGCGGTGACGATCACGCCCAGCACGATGAGGAGCCGATACAGGGCCGTTTTCCCGCTGCCCCTGCGCTTGACCAGATATTCCAGAAACACATCCACCTTGACGTTCATCCTTTCCCGAAAAACCGGACCGACGAGCCGGCCGGCACCGGATTCCGGTAAAAATTTCAAACGGATATCCCACCGCTATTATAGCATAGCGCGCCGCCCTTTACAATGCGCGCACACGCGGGAGGGCCGCCGAAAAAGCGCGCGAAAAAAAGCCGCGCGGGAAATTGATTTTCGGCGCGGCGCGTGGTATACTGAAAATACTATTTTTCGCGGCGCAGGCCGCGGGGAAAACGCGAGGAAAAAGTTTCCGACGGCGCGGGATGCCCGCCCAGAGAGGGCGAGGCCGGGGCTGAAAGCCCGCCCGCGGGTGCGCGCCGGCGGGTTTCGCTTTGGAGCGGCGCTGCTGAACGGGGCGCGCGGGGCAATGCCCCCGCGCATTGAGTAGGCGGCGACGGGACGGCCCCGTTAACGGCCGGAAGGGATATCGCCCAGGCGGCGCTGTATGCGCGCGGGTGCGTCCCCGAAGCAAAAAATCAGGGTGGTACCGCGGAGGACATGCGCCTCCGCCCCTCGTCACGGGGGGCGGAGGCGCTTTTTGCGTCCGGCCGCCGCCCGGCCGCAATACGGCACCGGAACAGGAGACCGGAACAGAAGAAAGGAACGGTAATCATGCTGAAAGAGCAACTCGAATCCATCCGCAGCGCCGCGGAAAAAGAGCTTGCCGACGCAAGGCTCCCCGCGACGCTGGAGGCTTTGCGCGTTAAATACCTCGGCAAAAAAGGCGAGCTTACCTCCATCCTTAAGCAGATGGGCGGCCTCTCGCCCGAAGAGCGCCCGGCGGTGGGCGGCCTTGCCAACGAGGTACGCTCCTTTATCGAGGAGCACATCGCGTCGCGCGGCACGCAGCTGCGCGACGCCGAAACGCGCGAGCGTCTGGCGCAGGAAAAGCTCGACGTCACCATGCCGGGGCGCCGCAGGGCGCTCGGGCACCATCACCCGCTCACGGCCGTGCTCGACGAGATCACGGATATCTTCATCGGCATGGGCTTCTCCATTGCGCAGGGGCCGGAGGTGGAGCTGGTGGCGAACAACTTCGACGCCCTCAACACCCCCCAGAACCATCCCTCGCGCGACGAGCAGGACACGTTCTATATCACCGACAATACGGTGCTGCGCACGCAGACCTCCCCGGTGCAGGTGCGCGTGATGAAATCCCAGAAGCCGCCCATCCGCATCATCGCGCCCGGGCGCGTCTACCGACCCGACGCCATCGACGGCACCCATTCCCCTCTCTTTCATCAGATCGAAGGGCTGGTGGTGGACCGCGGCATCACCATGGCCGACCTCAAGGGCACGCTGGACACCTTCGCGAAAGCGCTTTACGGCCCCGATTCGGTGCTGCGCTTCCGCCCGCACCACTTCCCGTTCACCGAGCCTTCGTGCGAGATGGACACCCGCTGCTTCGTCTGCCACGGCGAGGGCTGCCGCCTGTGCAAGAACGAGGGCTGGATCGAGCTGCTGGGCTGCGGCATGGTACACCCGAACGTTCTGCGCAACTGCGGCATCGACCCGGACGTTTACAGCGGCTTCGCGTTCGGCATGGGCCTCGAGCGCCTCGTGATGCGCCGTTACGGCATCGACGACCTGCGCCTGTTCTACGAAAACGACCTGCGCTTCCTCAGCCAGTTCTGACATTGGGCGCGCGGGCCGGCGTTTTCCGGCCCGAACAGATACGATAGTCTGGCAATTTCATTAAATATTGAGAAAGGCTGCGCATCTTCTGCCCGCCTTTCCTGGTTTAAGCGGAACACTCTGGAACAGATCAATATTTTCTGAAAATGCTGTGAGAAGGGACGGTTTTCAGATGAATCTTTCAATGAACTGGCTCCGGGATTACGTGGAGCTCGATATGGAACCCCGCCGTTTCTGCGAGGCGATGACGATGTCCGGCTCCAAGGTGGAAAGCTACCGGAACACCGGCGACGGCATTGCGAACGTGGTGGCGGGCAGAATCCGGAGCGTGGAAAAGCACCCGAACGCGGATAAGCTCGTAGTATGCTCCGTGGATGTGGGAAAAGAGGAGCCGCTCACCATCGTGACGGGCGCCGACAACGTCTTTGCAGGCGCGCTGGTGCCCGTGGCGCTGCACAATTCCACGCTGCCCGGCGGCAAAAAGATCACGCGCGGCAAGCTGCGGGGCATCCTCTCCGACGGCATGCTCTGCTCGCTGGGCGAGCTGGGGCTTGCCAAAGGCGATTTTCCCTACGCCGCTGAAAACGGCATCTTCATTATGGAAGAAAAAGCCGCTTTGGGGCAGGATATCCGCGAGGTGCTGGGGCTGGACGACACCGTGGTGGAATTTGAAATCACGCCGAACCGGCCGGACTGCCTTTCGGTGCTGGGCCTCGCGCGCGAGGTGGCCGTCACGTTCGGCAGGACGATGCGCCTGCCGGATACCGCCGTGAAAGGCGGCGCGGGCAAAACGTCCGATTTCGTGCGCGTGGACGTGCAGGCCCCCGCGCTGTGCCCGCGCTATATGGCGCGCGCGGTAAAAAACGTGAAGATCGGGCCTTCCCCGCGCTGGCTGCGCGAGCGCCTGCGCGCCGCCGGGGTGCGGCCCATCAGCAACATTGTGGATATCACGAACTTTGTGATGCTCGAATACGGCCAGCCCATGCACGCCTTCGACCTGCGCACGCTGAAAGGCGGCGAGATCCACGTGCGCCCGGCCGGGGAGGGCGAAACCATCACCACGCTCGACGGCACGGAGCGCCGGCTCTGCGCGCGCGACCTCGTCATTGCGGACGCCGAAAAGCCCGTGGCCATTGCGGGCGTGATGGGCGGCGAGTTCAGCGGCATCGGCGCGGATACCTCCACCATCGTGTTCGAATCGGCGCTGTTCGACCCTGCCTGCGTGCGGCTCACCTCCAAGCGGCTGGGGCTGCGCACCGAGGCTTCCTCCCGCTACGAAAAGGGGCTGGACGCGCAAAATACCCTGCCGGCGCTCGAACGCGCCTGCCGCCTGGCGGAGCTGCTGGGCGCCGGCGAGCCCTGCGCGGACGCGGTGGATATCGACCATTCCGCCAAGGAGCCGCGCAAAATCACGCTCGACGACGCGCGCATCCGTGCGCTGCTGGGTGTGAATATCCCCCGCGCGCAGATGGAGGATACGCTGCGCCGCCTGGAATTCAAGGTGGAGGGCGACACTGTTTCCGTGCCGTCGTTTCGCGGCGACGTGGAAGGCACCGCGGACCTCGCCGAAGAGGTGGCGCGCATTTACGGATACGACCGCATTCCCTGCACCATGCCGGGCGGCGCGGTGCGCGGCGGCCTGACGCCGGCCCAGAAATTCGACAAAAACGTCGCCGGCACCCTGCTGGCGCTGGGCTTCAGCGAAATCTCCACCTTCTCGTTTATCAGTCCCAAATACTACGACAAAATTCTGCTCCCCGCCGATTCCCCGCTGCGGCGTTCCGTGACGCTGCGCCGCCCGCTCGGCGAGGATACGAGCATCATGCGCACCACCATGCTGCCCTCCATGCTCGAGACGCTCGCCCTGAACTTTGCCGACCGCAACTTAAGCGCCCGGCTCTACGAGCTCGGCTCGGTGTACCTGCCCGGCGAAAACGGCGGGCTGCCGCGGGAGAGCGCGCAGCTCGCCCTGGGCGCCTACGGCGAGGGCGAGGATTTCTACGCGCTCAAGGGGGATATCGAGGAACTCTGCGCGGCTGCGGGCATCCCGGCCCGGAGCCTTTCGTTCGAACCCTGCTCGGAGTACCCCAGCTTCCACCCCGGCCGCTGCGCGAAGCTCTCTGCGGACGGCGCGCTGCTCGGAGTTCTAGGCGAGATTCACCCGCATGTGCAGGAAAACTACGGCATTGATGCACGCGTGTTTGCCGCGCTGCTCGACGAGACCGCACTGCGCACCCACGCGGCGGGCGACCGCCGTTACACGCCGCTGCCCAAATTCCCCGCCACGGCGCGCGACCTCGCCGTAACCTGCGGCGAGGACACCCCCGTGATGACGCTTGAAAACGCCATGCGCAAGGCGGCGGGCAGCCTGCTCGAAACCATCGAGCTGTTCGACGTCTACCGCGGCAAGCAGATCGCCGCCGGCAAGAAAAGCGTGGCGTTCCGCCTTTCGATGCGGGCGGCCGACCGCACGCTCACGGATGCGGAGGCCGACGCCACAGTGGCCCGCGTGCTTAAGGAGCTCGGGAGCTTGGGCGCGGAGCTGCGCTCGTAATTTATCCCCGTTTTTGCGGCGCGGAGGGTTTTCCTCCGCGCCGCAAAGCATAGCACGACCCGGAGCTTTACGGAATGCGGTTTGCCGCTTCCGGAATACGGTGTTTTGCTTGACAATGGAACGCGCCGGATTTAAAATAATACAATGCAGGCATTCGTCTTTTCCGCTGCAAAATGCGAGCGGCGCCTGTAACCGTGCTCTTACATGCAGGCTTGATTATATATGTATATACGAAACGAATAACAGTCCGTGAATTTGAGGCGGAAGCCTCCCGGAGCGTTTCCGCGGCAAAATGCGCACGCGGCGGCCCTGCGCGTTTCAGGCGGCCTCGTATCTTCGGGAAGACAATCTCGGATTCAAGGGTTGGCCGCGCGCCCTGGCGGGCGCCGGCCACAGACTCGATAAACGCGGAATATATATGGTCTCACCGCCTGCTGTGATTCAAAACAACAAGGAGGTGCCCGAAACCGACATGCAATATTTTATTATTATCGCCGTCGCTGTCGTTCTGATTATCGCTTGCAGCATTGTTTTCTTTCTCTGCGGCGTTGCCTACCGGAAGAAAGTTGCCGAGGCCGAAGTCGGCTCGGCGGAAGAAGAAGCCAAGCGTCTGGTGAGCGAAGCGGTAAAATCCACCGAAAGCAAGAAAAAAGAAATTCTTCTCGAAGCCAAGGACGAAGCCCACAAGCTGCGTAACGAGGCGGAGCGCGAGATCCGCGACCGCCGCAGCGAGGTTCAGCGTCAGGAACGCCGCCTCCAGCAGAAGGAAGAAACCCTCGACCACAAGATGGAACAGCTCGAAGCCAAGGACGAAACGCTTGCGAACAAGCTGCACAGCGCGGACGACAAGCTGGCCGAAGCGGAAGCCGTTAAGAAGACCCAGTTTGAAACGCTCGAGCGCATCTCCGGCTTCACCGTGGAGCAGGCCAAGGATTTTATCCTGCAGAAGCTTGAAAACGAGCTCACGTATGAAAAGGCCGTAAAAATCAAAGAATACGAGCAGCAGCTCCGCGAGGAATCCGACGCCAAAGCGCGCGAGATCATCTCGCTCGCCATCCAGAAATGCGCGGCCGACCACGTGGCCGAGGCCACCGTTTCGGTGGTGCCTCTCCCGAACGACGAAATGAAAGGGCGCATCATCGGGCGTGAGGGACGCAATATCCGCGCGCTCGAAACGCTCACCGGCGTGGATCTCATCATCGACGACACCCCCGAGGCCATCACGCTCTCGTCGTTCGACCCGGTGCGCCGCGAGGTGGCCCGCATCTCGCTCGAGCGCCTGATCTCCGACGGCCGCATCCACCCCGCCCGCATTGAGGAAATGGTGGAAAAGGCCAAAAAAGAAGTGGACAACATCATCCGGCAGGAGGGCGAGCGCGCCGTGATCGAAGCCGGCGTGCACGGTATCCATCACGAGCTCGTCAAGCTCATCGGCCGCCTGCATTACCGCACCAGCTACGGGCAGAACATTCTCGACCATTCGCTCGAGGTTTCGCACCTGTGCGGCGTGATGGCCTCGGAGCTGGGCGTGGACGCCTCCATGGCGCGCCGCGCCGGCCTGCTGCACGATATCGGCAAGGCTATCGACCACGAGGTGGAAGGTTCGCACGTGGAGATCGGCGTGGAGATCGCGAAAAAGTACAAGGAACATGCCGACGTCATCCACGCCATTGAAGCCCATCACGGCGACGTGGAGCCTCACACCGTCATCGCCTGCCTCGTACAGGCCGCCGACGCCATTTCCGCGGCGCGGCCGGGCGCGCGGCGCGAAAACCTCGACAACTACATCCGCCGTCTGGAAAAGCTTGAGGAGATCGCCAATTCGTTCAACGGTGTGGAAAAGTCCTTCGCCATCCAGGCCGGCCGCGAAATCCGCATCATGGTGAAGCCCGAGGTGGTGGACGACAACCAGCTCGTGCTTATGGCGCGCGAGATCGTCACGAAGATCGAAAGCGAACTCGAGTACCCCGGGCAGATCAAGGTGCACGTCATCCGCGAGAACCGGGCCATCGAGTACGCCAAATAATCTGCGGATGCCGGGCTGCATATCGATTCTTCCCCCAGATTGCGATTTTCCGTGGGCCGCGCCCGG
>JAEWAU010000121.1 GCA_023391535.1 Bacillota bacterium
GCCCAGTACAGAAGGGCTGTTTTGCGGCAGCCCTTTTGTACTGCCCGGATGTTAAAGCTCACGATTCCGGAAATTCGCCGGCCGGCGCGCCGCTTTCCGGTTCTTCTCCTCCGCAGGCCGCCTCGCAGGCCATCCGGGCCAGCCGCTCGATATCCGCGAATACCTCGAGCCTGCCCGCCTCGGCGCGCAGGGCCGCCGCGCCGCGCATCCCCTTCATATACCAGGCGGCGTGCTTGCGCGCCTCCCGCATGCCGCGCCGCTCGCCTTTCTGTTCGCACAGCAGGCGGATATGGCGAAGCATCACGTCCATGCGCCCGCTCACGGGCGGCGCGGGGAGCGGCTCCCCGGTTTCGAGGTAGCGTTCGATCTGCGCAAAGAGCCACGGCGACCCGAGGCTCCCGCGTCCCACCATCACGAGGTCGCAGCCCGTGCGCGCAAGCAGCCGCGCCGCGTCCTGCGGGGTGAACACGTCCCCGTTGCCGATAACGGGGATGCGCACGGCGGCTTTCACCGCCGCGATGATCTCCCAGTCGGCGGGCGGGCGGTACCTCTGCTCCCGCGTGCGGCCGTGCACCGTCACCGCCGCGGCGCCGCTCTCCTGCGCGATGCGCGCAAGCTCCACGGCCGCGGGGTGCGCGTCGTCCCACCCCTTGCGGATCTTCACCGTAACGGGCAGCTCCACCGCGTGCGCCACGCGCTCGATGATGCGCCCGGCGAGGGGCAGGTCTTTCATCAGCGCGCTGCCTCCGCCGTTTCCCGCAACCTTGGGCGCGGGGCAGCCCATGTTGATGTCGATGGCGTCCGGTTCAAAGGCGGCCGCGCGCCGCGCGGCCTCGGCCATCACATCAGGATCGTCCCCGAACAGCTGCACCGCCATGGGCCGCTCTTTTTCCGTAACGCCCAAAAGCTCGGCCGTGCGCCGGTCGCTCATGCACAGGCCGCGGGAACTGGCCATTTCGCCCACCACATAGCAGGCGCCGAATTCGCGGCAGACGGTGCGGAAGGCGGTATCCGCCACGCCTGCCATGGGCGCCAGCGCGGCGTGCCCCGTAATCGTCCGATTTCCCAGCTGCAAGGTTTTGCTCCTCCCATGCCGGGGCGGAAGCCCGGCTGTTTGGCGCGGAGCCGTAAAACGGGGCGCCGCGGACGGAAGCCCGTCCCCGGCACCCCGCGAAAGCGGCCCGGCGCGTTCCGTCAGTTCTTGGCGAGCACCTTTTCGATGCCGCCCACATAAACGCGGTGGAAGTCGCCGCCAGTGTACGAATCCCTGCAGGCAGGGTCGAGAAACGCGGCGGGGTCGAGATCCTGCCGGTAGAGCTTGCGGCACACCAGCACGAGCTTCGCCTCGTCGAAATAGACGGCGCCGCCGTCGAACGCGGGGGTAAGGCCCGTGGCCGCCACCTTGTCGGTATCCCGTCCCGAATGGGAGCCGCAGAAGTTCAGCGCGTCGCGGTAGCCCTCGTCATAAAAGCTCAGCGTGTAGCGGTCGCATTTTTCCATGAACTCGAACGTGTAGCGCTGCGGGCGGATGAAGCTGAACGCCACGGGCTTGCCCCACAGAATCCCCGCGCCGCCCCAGCTCGCCGTCATCGTGTTGAATTTTTCCGGCGTGCCGGCCGTAACGAGCATCCACTGCCGCCCGATGAGGTCGAACAGGTTATCCCGAATTTTTTCGGGCTTTATTTCAGAAAAAACCGCCATAAAAACCTTCCTTTCGCGCCCGGCCGAATTGCGGCTTCGGCCGCGTCATGCCGATATCCAATAAAATTGCGGATAAAAATCCGTATCAAAACCCATGGAGAAAGGCTTTTGCTGCGGATTTTTCTGTGCGTGCCGGCGCCGTGCGCGCCCGCACGGATTTTCAATCGGATATTCGTCCCAGAGAAGCCGCGCGCCGCAAAAGCGCGGACTTATCGGGCGGGCTTCCCCGCGTGCGCGCCCGGCCGCTTCCCGCACACCGCTTTCCATTATAGTCTTCCCCGCGCCGATTGAAAAGAGCTCCCCCGCGCCTGCGGGGATTTTTACGCGAATTTGACCTGAATCGAATATCCGGCTCGAAAGCGGCTCGGTGCGCGCCCGATGCGGGTCCGGTCTGCGATTTGGCCGGGGGTTCGGGCGCGGCTTTCGCGCCGGGCGGCAGGCTTCGTCCCCCGTGCGGGGACGAACCGGCAAGCCGCCGCTTTCCGCCGCCTGCGCGGGGGCGGCGCGGAGCAAGGGGTTTTCCGTTTTCTTACCGGTCCGTTCTTGTTGAAAACAGGCGCATGTGCTATAATGAAAATCAACGGTATTCCATATATTGTATGTTCCGCGCGGCCGAAAAACGTGCGTGCTGCGCGGACGGCGAAAGGTGATGAGGGCTGTGGCGGAGATCGTCCCCGAATTCGAGGGGAACCTGCGGAAATTCATGCTCAAGGTGCCGGAGAGCATCTACGGCGCGTCGGGCATCAAGGTGTTCGGCAAGCGCATCAAATCCTTCGTGTTCACCACGGATGTCTGCATCATCCGCAACGTCAATGCCGACGCGGTGATTGCGGTGTATCCCTTCACGCCCCAGCCCGTCATCACGCAGGCGGTGCTGCTCGCGGCCGACAAGCCCGTTTTCTGCGGCATCGGCGGCGGCATCACGCAGGGCAAGCGCGTGGTGAACAACGCGCTCAACGCGGAATTCCAGGGCGCCATGGGCGTGGTGGTGAACGCCCCCACCGGGAACGACGTCATCGCCGCCGTGCGCGAAACGGTGGATATTCCCGTGGTGGTAACGGTGGTTTCCCCGAACGAGGATATCGCCTCGCGCCTCGCGGCGGGAGCGTCCATCCTCAACGTTTCGGGCGGCGCGCGCACGGCAGGAATCGTCGCGTCCCTGCGGCGCGGCTTTCCCTCCGTGCCCATCATCGCCACCGGCGGGCCCACGGAGGAGAGCATCCGGGCCACGGTGGAAGCCGGCGCCAACGCCATCACCTGGACCCCGCCCTCCAGCGCCGAGCTGCTCGCGCGCATCATGGAGCAGTACCGTTCGTCCCCCGAGGGCAGCTATTCCCTGGCCGCGCACTGAACCGCGGCGCCTGCGGGCGGAATTGCCCGGAAATGCGCTCCGGCGCCGCCCGATTTCGTTCCATGCGCCGAATCGGAAAAAGCTTCGCATAATTATTCACGAATTCCTTGCAATTATGCAGATATCGTGTATAATTAAAGGTGCGTTCACACGGAAACCACAGCCAGACGCCTTTCGGGCCCGCGCGGCAGGAAGGCATAAACATACGGCCGCGCCGCGGCCGGAAGCGGAAAGGGACGTCGCCTTATGAAGCAGGTCAAAAAAGTCGTTCTCGCCTATTCGGGGGGGCTCGATACCTCCATCATCATCCCGTGGCTGAAAGAAAATTACGGCTGCGAGGTCATCGCGGTGGCAGCGGACGTGGGCCAGGGCTCGGAGCTGGACGGGCTGGAGGCCAAGGCGCTCAAAACGGGCGCTTCCAAGCTCTACATCGCGGATCTCAAAAAAGAGCTCGTGGAGGATTTTATCTGGCCCACGCTCAAGGCCGGGGCCAAGTATGAGGAATACCTGCTGGGCACCTCGTTCGCGCGCCCGCCCATCGCCAAAAAACTGGTGGAGATCGCCCGCAAAGAGGGCGCGGACGCCATCGCCCACGGCTGCACGGGCAAGGGAAACGACCAGGTGCGCTTCGAGCTCACCATCAAGGCGCTGGCGCCGGAGATGGGCGTCATCGCGCCGTGGCGCGTGTGGGATATCAAGTCCCGCGACGAGGAGATCGACTACGCCGAGGCCCACGATATTCCGCTCAAGATCACGCGCGAAACCAACTATTCGAAGGATAAGAACCTCTGGCACCTGAGCCACGAGGGCCTCGACCTTGAGGACCCTGCCAACGAGCCGAAGTACGACAAGATTCTCGAGATGGGCGTTTCGCCCGAGCAGGCGCCCGATACGCCCGCGTTCCTCACGCTGGGCTTCGAAAAGGGCGTGCCCGTTTCGCTTAACGGCGAAAAGCTCGGCGGCGTCGCGCTCATCGAAAAGCTCAACAAGCTCGGCGGCGCGAACGGCATCGGCTTACTCGATATCGTGGAAAACCGGCTCGTGGGCATGAAATCGCGCGGCGTGTACGAAACGCCGGGCGGCGCCATCCTCTACCACGCGCACGGGGTGCTCGAAACCCTCACGCTCGATAAGGAAACCTCCCACTACAAGGCGCTGGTGGCGCAGAAATACGGCGAACTGGTTTACAACGGCCAGTGGTACACGCCGCTGCGCGAGGCGCTGGATGCGTTCGTGAATCAGACGCAGGAGGCCGTCACCGGCACGGTGAAGCTCAAGCTCTACAAGGGCAACATCATCAATGCGGGCACAACTTCCCCGAATTCGCTCTACAGCGAGGATGTGGCCACCTTCGGGGCCGACGAGGTCTACAACCAGAAGGATTCCGAGGGCTTCATCAACCTGTTCGGGCTTCCGCTCAAGGTCAAGGCGCTGCTCGAAAAGGGCAAAATGCAGTAGGATGCAAACAAAATTTCCCCATATCGCGGCCCGCGCGGCGCGTTTGCCTTCCCGCCCTCCCGGCGGGGAGGCAAACGTCACTTTTCCGGGAAACGCGCGGGGAAACGCGGATTTTCGGGTAAGGAGTGGTGGTTTTGAAGCTTTGGGCCGGGCGTTTTTCCAAGGAAACCGACGCGCGCGTGAACGATTTCAATTCGTCCATCCGCTTCGATTCGCGCATGGCGCGCGAGGATATTACGGGCAGCGTGGCGCACGCCGCGATGCTCGGCGAGTGCGGCATCATCGCGCAGAGCGAGGCGGAAGCCATTGTCGCCGGGCTTAAGGGTATCCTCGCCGATCTTGAAAGCGGCGCATTGCGCATCGATCCCGCCGCCGAGGATATCCACACCTTCGTGGAGGCGGAGCTGACGCGCCGCATCGGCGACGCGGGCAAGCGCCTGCACACGGCGCGCAGCCGCAACGACCAGGTGGCGCTCGACCTGCGCCTCACGCTGCGCGGCGAGATCAAAGAGCTCAAAGGGCTCGCGCTCGCCCTGCTGCAGGCGCTGCTCGAAAAGGCCGCGGCGAACACCCGCACCGTGATGCCGGGCTACACCCACCTCCAGCGCGCGCAGCCGGTGACGTTCGCCCACCACCTGCTCGCCTACGCGCAGATGCTCCGGCGCGATTACGGCCGCCTTGCGGATTGCGCGCAGCGCATGGAAGCGGAATGCCCGCTCGGCAGCGGGGCGCTCGCCGGCACCACCTACCCCATCAACCGCGCGCGCACTTCCGGGCTTCTCGGCTTTTCAGCCCCTTCGGCCAACAGCCTCGACGGCGTGGCGGACCGCGATTTCGCGCTGGAGCTCGCCTCGGCGCTCGCCATTCTCATGACGCACCTCTCGCGCCTTTCGGAGGAGATCATCCTGTGGTGCTCGTGGGAATTCCGGTTCGTGGAGCTCGACGACGGCTTCGCCACCGGCTCGAGCATCATGCCGCAGAAGAAAAACCCGGATGTGGCCGAGCTCATCCGCGGCAAAACCGGGCGCGTGTGCGGCGACCTCATGGCGCTGCTCACGGTGATGAAGGGGCTGCCGCTCGCCTACAACAAGGATATGCAGGAGGACAAAGAGGCGGTTTTCGACGCCGTGGATACCGTAAAGCTCTGCCTTTCCACCATGGCGCCCATGATCGCCACCATGAAGGTCCTGCCCGAAAACATGCGCCGCGCGGCCTCGGGCGGCTTCATCAACGCCACCGACTGCGCGGATTATCTGGTGCGCAAGGGCCTGCCGTTCCGCGACGCCTACAAGCTCACCGGCTCGCTCGTGGCCTATTGCCTTGCAAACGGCAAAACGCTCGAAACGCTGGAGCTTTCCGAATACCGGGCGCTTTCCCCGCTGTTCGGCGGGGATGTTTACACGGCGGTGGCGCTCGATACCTGCGTGGAAAACCGGCTTTCGCAGGGCGGTCCTGCGCCCGCGGCGGTGGAAGAGCAGATGCGGGGTCTGCGCGCCTTCCTGAAAACGGCGCGCGAAGCGGAGGGGATGCCGGATGCCGTATAAGGTTTTCGTGGACGGCGAATCCGGCGCCACGGGGCTCGAGCTGCGCGCGCGGCTCGAAAAGCGCCCCGGCCTCACGCTTTTGCACATCGCCCCCGAAAAGCGGCGCGACCCGCAGGCGCGCCGGAGCCTTTACGCGCAGGCGGATCTCGTGTTCCTGTGCCTGCCGGACGACGCGGCGCGCGAGGCGGCCTCTCTGGCCGAGGGCACGGGCGCGCGGCTTATCGATGCCTCCACCGCCCACCGCGTGGCGCCGGGCTGGGTTTACGGCTTCCCGGAGCTTGCGCCCGGCCAGCGCGAAAAAATCGCCTCGGCCGCCCGCGTGGCGGTTCCGGGCTGCCACGCCACGGGCTTCACCTCCCTTATGCATCCGTTGGTAGCCGGGGGCATCCTTCCGCGGGATTATCCGCTGTGCTGCACCTCCGTTTCGGGCTACAGCGGCGGCGGCAAAAAGCTCATCGAAACCTACGAAGCCCGCCGGTATGGCGACCCGGCGCTCCAAAGCCCGCGCTTCTATGCGCTGGGGCTTGCGCACAAGCATCTGCCGGAGATGCAGGCCGTGAACGGCCTCGCGTTCCCGCCCGTGTTCACGCCCATGGTGGGGCCGTATTACCGCGGGATGCTCGTCTCCGTGCCGCTGCGCGCGCCGCTTCTGGCAAAGCCGCTGGATGCGCGCGGGTTATGGGAATATTACGGGGAGTATTACTCCGGAGAAGAATATGTGCGGGTGATGCCCTTCGGGGGCGAAAACGCGCTCGACGAGGGCTTTCTGGACGCTACGGGCTGCAACGGCACGAACCGGCTCGATCTGTTCGTGTTCGGCGGAGGGGAGCAGGCGCTCGTCGTCGCGCGGCTCGACAATCTCGGCAAGGGGGCCTCGGGCGCTGCGGTTCAGTGCATGGACCTCATGGCGGTGGGCAATGTCCGCAAATAAACTCCGGGCCGGGAGCAATTTTTCGCTTTTGCTATGACGATTTCACCGGAGCGCCGGGAACAAGGCGAAATACCGGCGCTGCCGGGCAAAAAGGATGTGTACCCCATGGATTATCAGATCATCGGCGGCTCGGTGACGGCCCCTTCCGGTTTCACGGCCTCGGGCGTCCACTGCGGCATCCGCAAAAACCGTCAGAAAAAGGACCTTGCGCTCATCGCGGCGGATACGCTCTGCGACGCGGCCGCCATCTACACGCAGAACCGCGTGAAGGGCGCGCCGCTGCTCGTCACCAAAGAGCATCTGCAAAACGGCCGTGCGCAGGCAATCATCTGCAACAGCGGCAACGCCAACACCTGCAACGCGGACGGCCTCGAGATCGCGAACGCCATGTGCGCCGCCGCTGCTCGGGCGCTGGGCATCGCGCAAGAGGATGTGCTCGTGGGCTCCACGGGCGTTATCGGCCAGCCGCTGCCGCTTTCGCCCATCGTAAACGCCATCCCGTCGCTCGCGGCGGCGCTTTCCAAAGCCGGCGCGGCGGATGCCACCGAGGCCATCATGACTACGGACACGCGCAAGAAAGAGATCGCGGTTTCGTTCACGCTTGCCGGAAAAGAGTGCCGCATCGGGGGCATCGCCAAGGGCAGCGGCATGATCAACCCGAACATGGCCACGATGCTGAGCTTTCTCACCACGGATGTTTCCATCGCGTCCGAGCTTCTGCAAACCGCGCTGAAAACCTGTGCGGATGCAACCTTCAACATGGTGAGCGTGGATGGCGACACCTCCACCAACGACACGCTGGCCATTCTGGCCTCGGGCAAAGCGGGCAACGCACGCATCACGGCGCCGGGCGCGGAATACGACGCCTTCTGCGGGGCGCTGCTCGCCGTGATGACGCATCTGGCCCGCGAGGTGGCGCGCGACGGCGAGGGCGCCACCAAGCTGGTGGAGTGCGCGGTTTCGGGCGCGGCGGATGAGCAGACGGCGCGCATCGTGGCAAAAGCCGTCATTTCCTCCACGCTGTTCAAGGCCGCCATGTTCGGCTCGGACGCAAACTGGGGGCGCGTGCTCTGCGCCATCGGCTACGCGCCGGCACAGGTGGACGTCGCCCGCGTGGACGTGGCCTTCGAATCGGCCGGCGGGGAAATCCTCGTGTGCAAAAACGGCGCGGGCCTCGCCTTCTCCGAGGAACAGGCGCGCAACGTGCTGGTGCGCGACGAAGTCCGCGTCAAGGTGGAGCTTCACGCGGGTTCCTGCTCCGCCACGGCCTGGGGCTGCGATCTCACCTACGATTACGTCAAAATAAACGGCGATTACCGCACCTGAACGCGCGGTGCGCGCGGCAAGGCCGTGCCGGGAGCGGCGGAAAGTCTGCGTTCCGCGCAAGCTGGAATGTTCCCGGGCGGGGCTTTTCGGCCCTGCTTTCGCCTTTTAATTTTATCAAAGGTCGTGCTGTTTAAATGGGCCAGATTTCGGATTTCGATACGGCGCAGGTGCTCGTGCATGCGCTGCCGTACATCCAGAAATACAGCAGCAAAACCGTGGTGGTGAAATACGGCGGCAACGCCATGACCAGCGAAAAGCTCAAGGACGCCGTGATGACCGACATGGTGCTGCTTTCGCTCGTGGGGGTGCGCGTGGTGCTGGTGCACGGCGGCGGGCCGGAGATCAGCGACATGCTGCGCCGCGTGGGCAAGGAGAGCCGCTTCGTGGGCGGCCTGCGCTACACCGACGCGGAAACCATGGAGATCGTGCAGATGGTGCTGGCCGGTAAGGTGAACAAGGATCTGGTGCGGCACCTGCAGCAGTCCGGAGGGCGCGCGCTGGGGCTCTGCGGGCTGGATGGCGGCATGATCCGGGCGAAAAAGCTTGTGGAAACGGACCTGGATCTCGGCCTGGTGGGCGACATCGTTTCCGTGGACGTCGCGCCCATCGCGGATGCCCTCGCGGGCGGGTACATTCCCGTTATCGCCACCATGGCGGCGGGCGGGAACGGCGAGGTTTACAACATCAACGCCGATACGGCGGCGGCGCGCATTGCGGCCGCGCTCAGGGCCGAAAAGCTTATGCTTCTCACCGATACGCGCGGCCTGCTGCGCGACCGCGCGGACGAATCCACGCTCATCCCCTTCGTGAACGTCAGCGACGTGCCGGACCTTGTGCGGCAGGGCATCATCTCGGGCGGCATGATTCCCAAGGTGGATTGCTGCGTGGAGGCCGTGCGGCGCGGCGTGGGCAGCGCCAGCATCATCGACGGCCGCTCCCCCCATTCCATCCTCGTCGAGATGTTCTCCGACGAAGGCCTCGGCACCATGTTCCAGTAGTGCGCGGCGCGCACAGCCAAGCCGCGCCGCTTTCGTTCCCGTTTTAATTTTAATTTTTATTTTCGGAAAGGGGTTTTTCTCGATGCCGGTGGATGAAAAGACCAGACAGTACATCATGGATACCTATTCCCGGTTCGATGTGGTTCTGGAATCGGGCAAGGG
Source organism: Bacillota bacterium (assembly GCA_023391535.1). Lineage (GTDB taxonomy): Bacteria > Bacillota > Clostridia > Oscillospirales > Ethanoligenentaceae > JAEWAU01. The sequence continues at coordinate 9,472 of JAEWAU010000121.1, forward strand.
AGCCACGGCGCGCGGCGCGGGGCGGGAGTACGTCGATTTCGGCAGCGGCATCGGGGTAAACGCCCTCGGCTACTGCGACGACGTGTGGGCCGCGGCCGTTGCCAAACAGGCCGCCGCGCTTTCGCACTGCTCGAACCTCTATTACGCGCCCGTGCAGGGCGAGCTGGCGGAGCTTCTGTGCAACGCCTCGGGCTTCGCGCGCGTGTTCTTCGCGAATTCCGGCGCCGAAGCCAACGAGGGACTCATCAAGCTCGCGCGCAAGTACAGTTTCGATAAATACGGCCGGGGGCGCGCCACGGTGGTGGCGCTCGAAAACTCCTTCCACGGCCGCACGGTTACAACGCTTTCGGCCACGGGGCAGGAGGTGTTCCACAATTATTTCTTCCCCTTCACGCCCGGCTTCAAGTTCGCCGCGGCAAACGACATTCAGAGCGTCAAAGACGCGTGCACGCCGGACGTGTGCGCCGTGCTGCTCGAGCCGGTGCAGGGCGAGGGCGGCGTGCTGCCGCTCGACGCGGCCTTCGTGCGCGAAACGGCGGAATTCTGCCGCGCGCGGGATATCCTGCTGCTGTTCGACGAGGTGCAAACGGGCATCGGCCGCACGGGAAGCTTCTTTGCCTACGAGCAGTTCGGCGTGAAGGCCGACGCCGTTTCCTGCGCCAAGGCGCTGGCGGGCGGCCTGCCCATGGGTGCGGTGCTGGCCTGCGAAAGGCTTGCGCGCGTGCTCGGCCCGGGCACCCACGCCACCACGTTCGGCGGCAACCCCATCGCCTGCGCGGGCGCGCTCGAGGTGGTAAAACGCGTTACGGCGCCGGGTTTTCTGCAGGAAGTAACGCGCAAGGGCGAAGTGTTCCGCGCGGCGCTGAAAAAGCTGCCGGGCGTGGGGGAGATCCGTGGCCTCGGGCTGATGCTGGGCTTCGATATTGCGGGCGCGGACGCCAAAAAGGCCGCGGCGCTGGCCGCCGAAAAAGGGCTTCTGGTGCTCACGGCGAAAAGCTCGCTGCGGCTGCTGCCGCCGCTCACCATCACGGAGGAAGAGATCGCCCGCGGCATGGAGATTCTGGAAAAAACGCTTGCGGAGCTTCCCGCGCGGGCGTGAGCGCGCCGGACGGAAACGGGATAGACAGAAACGGAATAGACGGAAAGGAAGAACGGGCATGAAACATCTTCTCAAGCTGCTGGACCTCACGGGCGAGGAGATCATCGAAATCCTGAACCTGGGCGACCAGCTCAAATACGAAGTGAAACACAACATTCCGCACCCGCGCCTTAATGGAAAATCGCTCGGGATGATCTTTGAAAAATCCTCCACGCGCACGCGCGTGTCGTTCGAGGTGGGCATGTACCAGCTCGGCGGGCACCCGCTGTTCCTTTCCTCGCGCGACCTGCAGATCGGCCGCGGCGAGCCGGTGGAGGATACCGCGCGCGTGCTCTCTCGCTACCTCGACGGCATCGAGATCCGCACCTTCGCGCAGGCCGAGGTGGAGGAGCTCGCCCAGTATTCCACCATTCCCATCATCAACGGGCTCACGGATTTCGCCCACCCCTGCCAGGTGCTGGCCGATCTCATGACGGTGCGGGAATACAAGGGCCGCCTTGCGGGGCTGAAGCTCTGCTTTATCGGGGACGGCAACAACATGATGAACTCGCTCATCGTGGGCGGCCTCAAGACGGGCATGACGGTTTCGGTCGCCTGCCCCGCGGGCTACGGGCCCGCCAAAGAGGTTCTGGAGTTTGCGGATGCGCAGAACAAGGCCGCGGGCAAAGAGCTGTTCACGCTTTTCCGCAGCCCCGCGCAGGCCGCGGCGGATGCCGACGCCGTGTTTACCGACGTGTGGGCCTCCATGGGGCAGGAAAAGGAGGCCGAGCGCCGCCGCCGCGATTTCGCGGGGTTCCAGGTGAACGCGGAGCTGCTGGCGCTCGCGAAGCCCGACGCGATGGTGCAGCACTGCCTGCCCGCCCACCGCGGCGAGGAGATCACCGCGGAGGTGCTCGAGGCGCACGCGAATGAAGTCTTCGACGAGGCCGAGAACCGCCTGCACGCGCAGAAGGCCGTACTGGTAAAGCTCATGGGATGACGC
>JAEWAU010000022.1 GCA_023391535.1 Bacillota bacterium
TTTAATTCGGGTTTTTAAAATTAATTTTAAAATTATTTTTTAAACGCCCTCTTTTTCCATGCTTCTCTATTTAATTCGGGAGAATGATGCGGTGTGTGTTCGGAACTACTTGGAAACCTTCAGCGTCAGCCCTTTTTGCGCAATCAGATTCTGCAGGTCGCCATACGATTTATTTTTATTGTTCGTGGCAACGGCTAAAAACCAGCGGCCATTGCCCGACATGACGATCGCTGCAGCAGGGTCGATCCCGCTGATGGAGTAGGCAGTCCCCACAGGGATGCTGCCGATGGCGCGGAGATGGGTTGCGATATCCGAAGAAGGATAGAGCAAAAGGGAAAGCACGCAATCGGAAACCGGCGAGGCTGTGAAGTGCGACACGGCGCTTGCCTGCGGCGAAGCGACGCTGCAGCCGGCCTTGGCATTTGAACCGGTGATGACGCCGGTGGTATCCGGGCCGTTCACTTCACTTCGCATGGAGGGCGTAGCGTTCACATCCGTCACCTGCTCGCCCGAAAGGCTGTAGGTGACGCCGTTCAGGGAAAAAGTCCGGTTGCAAAGGTAGCTGTATTTGCCGAACTTCGTGCTGTCGCTCACATCGGGAATGCAAAGCTGGCTTGCGGGGTCCTGGCCGTTGACGGCATAAACCGCGCGGCCCGAGAACGCATCCCCTGTGGACGTGGAGAAATGCCCCAGAAGCGGGCCCGGCGTGACGAGCGAACTATCCTGAAAACCAAAGACGCCGGAGGTGCTGTATATGCGGTTTCCATAGCTGAGAAAGAACGGATTATCCGGAATGCTCGCCGCGTTCCCGTGGATGTTCGCGGAGGATTCGGTTGCGAGCTCCCCCTTTGGATCCGACGAGGAGGATACGCCCGCACCGGAACCGGAAGCGGTGTTGGCGGCAACAGACGAAACGCCCGGCCCTGCGCCGGAAGAGGAGCCTGCCGCGCCGCCCGAAGAAGACCGTGAGGGTTTAGAGGAAGAAAAAGAAGAGGAAGAAGAACTGCCGACCGATGCTCCACCGGTCTGCTGCCGCCCGCCGGCGGAAGAATTGCCCGCGGCGGTGGCCGACGAGCCGGGGCGGATACCCGCGCCGCCCGAAAGGGGCGCGAACGGGCCTGCCTTCTGCCCTGTAGCCAGCAGCGCGGCAACGGAAACGGCAACGGTAAGCGCACAGGCCGCCATAGCGGCATAACGCACCGTCGCCCGCCGCATCGCGCGCTGCAGAACAGGCCGCGGATTCCGATGTTTCTCCGCGAAGGCCGCGGGCATTTCCTGGCGGGCCCGGACTTTGATCCGGTCCCATAAGGCGGGATCTGCCTGAAGCCGTTCATCCTGCCGAAGAGCGGCGCGGATCTGGCTGCCGGTCATTCAAAAACCTCCTTTGCTTTGGATTGGGAAATCTGTTTGAGAATCTTCATGCTCTCGCTGTAACGCCAGCACACGGTTCCAAGGGGAAGGTGCAAAAGCTTTGCGATTTCCCGGTGGCGGAGCCCCGCTACGACATGCAGCACCACGATTTCACGGCAGTTTTGCGGCAGGGAATCGAGCAGTTCGGCCGCGCCCAGCTGCCCGTCCGCAGCGGCCATGCCGCTGTCTCCGAGCACATCCTCCAGGCTTTCGTCCAGCGGGGTTTCCCGCCCCCGCTTGCGCAGGAAGGAAACCGCTTCGTTGTGGGCGATGCGCAGCACCCAGGCTTTGGCGTTGTCCCCCCGAAACTGCCCGGCGCAGCGCGCAACCTCAACCATCGTTTCCTGAACCGCGTCCTCCGCGCCCTGTTTGCTGCCGAGCAGCACGAGCGCCGAGGCGTAAATACTGTCTTTCATCGTAAGAAAGATGTCTTCGAGGGCCGCCATGTCACCGTCGGCTACACGGCGAATGGAAGCGGCCAGCGAGAGATTATCCATTCTGGTTCCCCTGCCTTCTGAACGCCGCCCGGAACCCCGCGCCGCTGCCGCAAAGGGAAAAACAAGAAACGGTTTCCTGTTTGCGGTTCCCGCGCGGATTCGCGAACAATGCGTATCAAAAGGCCTTTGTTCTTTAGTCGTTTCTGGATGCGCTTTTTATTGGCGCTTTTCAAAAAAAATTAAAAAAAAGAAAAAAATCGAAAAAATGCAGCCCGCCCGCGGGTTTTCCGCAAAGAATTTTCCGCTGCGGGAGGCAAGAGGCAGGCCGGCTTCACGCCGGCCCATCAAAACCGCGCGGAGGGTTTTCGCCGCGCGGCCGTCCTTTTGGAAACATGTCCCGCTACTAGCATACCACAGGAACCCTGCGGATGGAATGGAATCCGTGAAATTTCTGCCCCGTCCGGCCTTTTCCGCCGGGTATACCAGCGGGAGCTCCCGCTGGCGTCGGAATTTTTGCCCGAAGGGCGGAAAGAAATACGGATTATCAATAATATTAATCTAAAAATCAAAAACGTCAATATTATTATTGACAATATTAATTTCAGTACATATAATATCAGCAGGAGGGATCGACATGAACTATGCGCCGCCGTCCAAATGCCCGGTGTGCGGGGAAGAGCTGGTGGTTTCGCGGCTGGTGTGCCCGCGGTGCTCGGCAGAGCTTACGGGCAGCTTTGCGGCCTGCCGGTACTGCGCGCTCAACGAAAAGCTCAAGCTTTTTCTCGAAACCTTTTTAAAAAGCCGGGGCAATATCAAGGAAGTGGAGCGCAGCCTTTCCATCTCCTACCCCACGGTGAAAGGGCTGCTGGATGAACTGCTGGCCGCGCTTTTTCCGGAAGAGGCGCCCGCGGAACCTGCGCTCTCCTCCACCGAGGTGCTCGACCGGCTGGAAAAAGGTGAGATTACGGCGGCGGAGGCCGCAGAGCTGCTGCTGCGGAACAAAACGCCGGATGCCCCGGAAAACCGGCCGGCGGGCTGATTGCGCCGATCCGGTTCGGCCGGCAGGGAGGAAAAAACCGATATGCGTTTGGATTGGTTGCGGAAACAGAGTGAACCCGAACAGGGAAAGGCGGAGATTTCAATGAGTAAAGCGGAAGGATCGGACCGCGTACGGATTCTTGAAATGCTGCAAAACGGCAAGATCACGGTGGAGGAAGCGGAACAGCTGCTCAACGCGCTGGGCAGGCGGGCCGAGAGCGGAGCGCCTGCGGAAAGAGTGCCGATGAAAGACAGCCGGGGCCGCAAAGGGAGAAAACTGCGCATCCTGGTGGACGCGGGCGAAGGCAAGGACGCCCGCGTGAATATGAGCATCCCGCTCTCGCTGGTGCACACCGTCGGCCCGCTGGTGCTGACGAACATGCCCGCCGCGGCGAGAGAGCAGATGGAGAAAAACGGCGTGCGGGTCGATGCGCTGCTGGGCGATATCGATACCATGCTGCAGGAGAACGATTTGGGCGACATCGTGAATATCGATACGGAAAAAGACGGGAAAAACGTTAAAATCCGCATCTGCATCGAATAACGCGGAAAAAACGCGGCAAAAAAACGGGCCGGACGCAAAGGAGATCGACCTCCTTTGCGTCCGGCCCGTTTATTGCCCGCATGGTCAGGCCGTGCCGCCCGCCTGCACGATGATGGTGCAGATTCCCATCGCGCCGAGCCCGTCGGCCGCGGTTGCCGTAATCGCCGTCACGCCAGGGGACACGGCATGAACGACGCCCGAACTGTCCACCGTGGCCACGGAAGGATCCGACGACGCCCAAACGACCTGCTGAACGGTTGCGGTATCTGGCAGGACGGTGGCGGAAAGCGTGATGTTCTGCCCCTGCGTGAGCGTCGCGTAATACGGGTTGAGCGAAACGTAGGCCGCCGGAATCACGACGCTCACCGTGCAGGAGGCGGTGAGGTCGCCGCAGGTGGCGGTGATGCGGACGGTTCCGACGGAAAGGCCGTGAATCCTGCCGCTCGCGTCCACGGTGGCGACGCCCGTATCGCTGGAGCTCCATTGGATGGTGCAGGGGCCTCCGGAGGGCTGAAGTCCGCCCGAAAGCGTGCCGAAGCCGCCTTCCGGAATGACGAGCGACGTGCTGCTGAGGGTCAGCTTGGCGCCGGCCGCGATGGTAAAGGAAGCGATGCGCACCGAAGCGCTTCCGCCGAACACGACGATGGTGTGATGCCCCGGCGTGCTCACAACGGAACCGCTTGGGAGATAGATGCCGTCTAGAAACGCGTACGCGCCGTTATAGCTGATGGTGACGCGGTTTGCGTAAACGCCGCCGTCGGTGATGCCGGAAAGCTGCGGCAGGCTCGATTCGCCCGATTTGGTGAGCACGGTGCCGGATGCGGAGCAGGCGTAGAGCGAACCGCCGCCCAGCTGTGCCAGCCCGGCTTCGCCCGCAAGCCCCGTGGCGTAATCGTCGGTGTCGCGCACGAACACATCCCACGGCGTCACCACGAGGCCGCCGTTCGCGGCAAGAACCGTGCCCGTGTATCCGCCCAGAACGGCCACCCGGTCGGGCCGGAAGGAGAGCCCCGCGAAGTAGACCTGGCTGCCGTCGTAAACGATGCCGCCGTCGGCGCTTTCAATTCCGTAGCTGTATTCGAGATCCTCGGTGGAGAGAACGGCGTTTTGGACGGTGCTGAAATACGTGAGGGCGCAGTAGGAGGGTCCGGTTTCGCCGATATACAGGATGTGGCTCTGGGGGTTGACGGCGAGCACGGCGTTGTTGTAAAACCCGTTGATTACCTTCGTAGTGAGCCCGGAGGAAATGCTGTAGCGGTAAATGGGCGACCAGCCGCCGTTCTCGTTCGTGACGAAATAGATGGAATCCCCGTCCTTGGCGATATGCCACGGGTCGAGGCCTGGCTGCAGCGTGGCCGCCTGCGCGGTGCCGTCGAACACGGCGATCTCGTTGGCGCCGTCGAGCGCCACGTAGAGCCGGCCGTCGTCGCCCAGAAGGAGATCGGTGGGCCGGTTGCACAGGTTGATCTCCTTTTCCACCGCAAGGGTGGAGGCATTGAGCGCGAGCAGGAGGTTTTCCGCGGGCAGGGTGACATACAGCAGGTTGTGCGCGCTGTCGAGCACCATGCCGCCGACGGCGGAGGAAAACCGGAGCGACGTGCCGTTCCCGGCCTGCACGGGCTGCGGCTGGCTTGCACCCGCCGCGGAGAACGGGAGCAGCGAAGCGACGTTCGCGGCGGATACCGGCTCGCCCGAGGACTGAATGGACGTGGTCGCTCCGCTTTCCGCGTTGCAGGTGAACAGGCTGCCGCCTTCGATCGCGGGAAGAACGGTGCCGTCGGTGTTCTCGCTGCCGATTTTAACGAGCGTGGAGACGTCGTATGCGTCCATCGTGCTTTCCGAGGAGGCGAACAGCAGTCCGCTTTGCGCGTACAGCACACGCTGCGCCGCCGCGGAGCCGTCCGGCGCCCAGAACTGGGCCAGAACGTTGAGGGAGGAGTCGAACGCGCTGCCGGCGTAATACACGTCGCCGTTATACAGGGCGATGCTCCGCGCGGGGGAGTCGTAGCCGAAGCCGGCGTAGTTGCTCTTGGAAACGACCCGCCCGCTGGTTTCGTCGTAGGCAAATAGGTTTGCGCCCTGCGTGCCCGATTCCCCGATGTACAGCCGGTGCGCCGCGGAATCGGCGGCCAGCGCCGGTTCGAAGAAGGTGCCGATGGGGAGCACCGTGTCGCCTCCGCTGTAGCTGCAGCGGTAGATATGGCACTGGTTGTCCTTCTCCGCGTAATAGATGGCGTTGTCGTCCACGGCGAGCTGGTACGGGTCGGACGAGGTGGCGATGGTGCGGATGATGCTGCCCGTGGGCGCCAGAGCGACCACGATTTCATGCTGCGCGTCGAGCGCTATGTAGAGCTGGCTGTTCCGGTATACGATATCGGTGGGCGCGCCGGGCAGCTTCACGGTGCTGGAAACCGAAAAGTCGGATTCCCGGATGCACAGCAGGGTGTTTTTGCCGGGCAGGATGGCATATAGGTTTCCGTCGCCCTCTGTCCATTTGGAAACGCCGGAAAACAGCTGCAGCGTTTTCACCGCGGGCGCGTCCGCAATGGTGAAATGCACGGCCGTGGTGTTGCCGGAAGCGTCCGTCACCGTGAGCAGGTGGCTGCCGCCGGTATCCACAAAGCAGCTCGGCGCCCGCACGGGGATGCCGTCCAGAGTCGCCGCGCCCTCGTTCCATGCGAGAAGCGTTCCGTGCTCCACCGTCGCGCCGTCCTGCGCGCCCGTTACCACGGGCGCGGTTTTGTCTATGGTGAAATGGCGCGTCAGCAGCACGGCGCCGGCGGAATCGCGCACGGTGAGCGTATGGCTGCCCTCCGCGCTCACCGTCCCCCCGCTCGCGAAGGGGACGCCGTCGAGCGCAGCCGCGCCGGGGCTGTAGCGGATGGCGACATCGTGGTTGTAGTACCCCTGCTCCGCAACGCCCGAAACGGAAGCCGCGGCGGGGATGATGGAAAAATGCAGCGTCTGCCGGCGGCTGCCGGATTGCGCCGTCAGGGTATAATTGCCCCGGGCCGAAACGCTGCTTCCGCTGGAAAACGCTTTTCCGTTGAGGGTGAGCGCGGCGCCGCCGCAGGTGATGGTGCGGCGGGAGGCGTAAACGCCGCCGTTATCCACTCCGCACACCACGGGCTGCGCGGCTTCCGAAACAAGCTTTGCGGCGTTGAGCAGCCCGTAGCCGAACTCGTCGTCGCGGCCCGGAGCGCCGAGGTCGGTGCTGCTTTCCTTCAGAAGCTGCGCAAATTCGGCGGCGTGGATGTTGGGGTTCACCGAGCGCGCGAGCGCCGCGGCGGCCGCAACGTAGGGCGACGCGAACGAGGTTCCGCTTTCCTTTGTGGGGGAGGAGCCGGCCGAAGGGTCGTCCACCAGGATGTTTTCGCCGGGCGCGGCCACCAGAACGGAGCCGTTGTGCTGCGAGAAGTACGCGCGGCGGTTCACGCTGTCCACGGCGGCGACGCTCACGACGCCGCCGCAGGAGGCGGGGTAGCTGAGCTGGCCGCTTTCCGCGTTTCCGAGGTCGCCCTCGTTGCCCGCGGCGGCCACGAGAATGCAGCCCCTGCTCACGGCGTAATTCACGGCCGCCTGAAGCCGGCTGTCGCTGTAATAGGTGCCGAAGCTCATGTTGATGACGGAGCAGCCCGCGTCCGCCGCCATTTTGATGGCGGAGATCACGGAGGATTCGTAGATGGTGCCGCTTTGGTCCACTACCTTATAGGGGACGATCGTCACATTCCAGAGCGCGCCCGCAATTCCTCTGCCGTTGTTCGCGGCCGCGCCGATGATGCTGGCCACGGCCGTGCCGTGCCCTTCGGGGTCGGAGCTGACGCCCGCCGCGCCCGCGGTGACGTCGTAGCCGGCCAGCACCGTTCCGGCGCTGAAATCGCTGTTCGTGCGCGCAAAGCCGGAATCGATCACCGCCACCTTCACCGAGCGGCTGCCGCGCGAAACGCTCCAGGCGTCCGGGAGCTTGATGTCGGGAATCGCCCACTGCAGGCTGTAATCGGGGTCGTTCACCGCCGCGGAGGCGGAATCCAGTTTCATGAGCGAATCGCTACCAACCGATTGCAGCAGCGTTCCGCAGGATTTCTCAAACGCGGAGAGGTTGTCGGTATCGACGCGGAACAGCCGGTCGGAACTTTCGCCCAGCAGCTCGTATCCGTAGGGCCTTACGCACCCGTAAATGCTCGAAAGCGGCGCGCTGCTCTTAAACTGCACGACGTAATGCTTTTTGGCCCGCGCGGGAATATCGCCGCGCGCTCCGCCGGGGGCTTGGAAGCTTCCGGCGGAAAGGCGGGCCGCGGCGGCGCGCTGCGCGTCGAGCGAGGCGAACGGATTGCCCGAAACGGAAAGAGGCGCGGCCTGCGCGCGCAGAGCAAGGGGGCTTATCAGCAGCAGGGCGCAAAAAAGCGCCGGCAGCAAAGAACGTTTCATCGTAAAATCCTCCGTATTGACGTTTGCATTCTCTCGGAGCGTGAGGCGTTTCCGCTTCGAAACGGGAAATTCCCGCGGAAAAACAGCCGGCCGGCATCGAAAGTGGAGAACCGGCAGGTAGCAAAGCGCAACAATAACTATTAGTTTAGTATAATCTGTCTGCAAAAACAATCCGTTTTGCAGCCGCGGCCTGAAAATACCCGAAAAAACGGGCGGAGCGGCTTTACCGAAGAGCGGACCGGCCGGGCTCCCGCGCGGCGGAAGGCATTGTCAAACGGGCGCGCAGCGTGTATAGTATAAGGAGGATGTGCCCGCGCGCGGAAAGCGCCGGGCTTATTTGGGCGGAGCCGGGAACGGCCCGCTCCGGGCAATTCCAACAAAGCTTGTGAAAGCAGCGCTTCGTCTTTCCGCCGGAGGCGGAGAGACGAAGCGCGCCGGAACAGATCTGTTTTTCTGGAAATTCAGTAGGGAGGTGATAAGATGGCGGTTCGGAAGATACTGACCATCGGGGACGAAACACTGCGTAAAAAGAGCAGGACGGTGACGCAGGTGGACGCGCGCATCCGCACCCTGCTTGCGGATATGGCTGACACGCTGCACGCGAGCGGAGACGGCGTGGGCCTCGCGGCCCCTCAGGTGGGCGTGCTGCGGCGCGTGGTCGTCATCGACGTGGGCGACGGCGTGCGCAATTACATCAACCCCGAGATCGTCGCGTCGGAGGGCACCCGCTTGGTGACGGAAAGCTGCCTGAGCATTCCGGGCGTGAGCAGCGAGCTGGAACGTCCCGAAAAGGTGACGGTGAAGGCGATGGACGAAACCGGAAAAGAGTTCACCGAAACGGCGGACGGCCTGCTTGGGGACTGCCTGTGCCACGAGATCGACCATTTGGACGGCGTGCTGTTCATCGACCGGGCGCGGGAATACCGCGCGCGGCGGAAGCCGGTTTCGTAAGCGGCCGGGAGCCCCGCGGCGGGGCGCGGAGAATCAAAAAAGAGCGGGCC
>JAEWAU010000024.1 GCA_023391535.1 Bacillota bacterium
GGCGGCGGTGCCGCCGCCGGGGGCGCGGGAGGCCCCAAAAAAACTGCACGAAGAACCGCCGTCTATCTATGGGAAAGATGGTACTATCTCCAATGACAGCCGGCGGATTTGATAGTATACTGTATACGTCGAGCGGTGCGCCGCGCGTTCTATGGCAATTTCACGAAAGATGGAGAGAAGCCGTATTTCGTCTGTCCGCCTCCCAAGGCTTGGCGAAATACCCCCGGAACGGTTCCATCCTTTCTGGAAATGCCGTAAGGGGAAAAGGCGGGTGCGCGCGGAATGCGGGGGAACGGGGATGTCGGAGCCGCTGGCCAGGTACAGGCCGCTGTGGAGCTTCTTCATATTGAGTACGGAAAAATGGCTCGGCGCGCTTTCTGCGGCCGGGCTTGAGCTTGCCGCGCTCGATTTCCGCGGGCACTTCATGTTCCGGCGCGCGCAGCCGCGCCCCTGCCGCTACTGCTTCTTCTTCGCCAAGTTCGACGCGCCCCAGAGCCGCAAGACGCACATGGGCGAGCACGGCTGGGAGGAAGTCTCCCACAGCGGGCGCTGGCGTCTCTTCCGCGCGGCGGGCAAGGCGGAAAACATGCCCAATCGGCGCGGACTGTACCTGCGCAACAACTCCCTGCTGTACCTTTACGCCATTGTCAGCTCGCTGTTTTTGCTGCTGGCGTTCGCCGTGTCGTTTCTGGTGTTCCTGTCGTTCGCCCGGCGCGACGCCTCCGACCGCCTGTTCTTCCGCGGCTCCACGGCCCTTATCGGGCTGTTTGCGGCGCTGCTTTTGGGGAATTTTTCGCTGTTCATGCACCTGAGCGTGGGCAACAACCGCATCCTTGAAGAGCCGGGTGCCGCCGGCAAACCCGTACGCGTCTACCGCCAGTACCTGAAAAACAAAACCTTCGAACGCTGGCTCGAAAAGCTGCTCATCCGCGAGGGCGATATCGTGCTGCGTTTCCGCCCGCTCTGGATTCTGCTGCCGCGCAGGCTGGAAAAATGGCTCGAGCGCCGCGAGGCGGCCGGGTTCAACCTCTACAAGGTAGGCTCTGCGGGGATGCTGTTCTACTTCGTAAAGGCCTCCCCTCGCGCAATGTGCTACAGCGTGGTGAACAGCGAGGGCGAGGATATCTCCCTCGCGCTGGCCGCGGGCTGGAATGTGGCCTTCTCCACCTCGGGGCAGCCCGAGTGGTTCGGGCGCACCGTGCTGTTCTGCCGCCCGCGCGCGGAAGCCGCTCCGCCCGCGCCGTTTTCCACGCAGCGCGCGTTCATGAGCAACGCCCTGCGCCTCACGCTGCGGGGCGTCGCCTCCCTTTCGGCGCTGTTCGTGCTTTCGCTGCTGCTGCTGGCGGGGCTTCTGTACGCCGGAGCGGCGCGCGGGGCCGTGTTCGGGGCGGGGATCGCCATGGCCGTGTTCGGCCTGTTCATTCTGCGGATGGTGGCCTATTTTCTGCATTCTTTCCTGCTGGCGCGCCGGTATTACCCGTAACCGGCGCCCGGAGGCGGCGCGCCGGATTTTTTATGCGCCGAAAAAGCAAGCGCGCTCCAAAGAATTGAAAGTTTTCGACAAAACTTCTATAATGAATGCATCGGGGCTCCGCGCGCGCACGCCGGGCGCGGAGCCGAACATCAAACGGAATGGAGTGCTCTCATCTTGCCCGGAAGTGATATCGGCATCGACCTCGGCACGGCCAGCATCCTCATCAATGTGAAGGGGAAGGGCATCGTCCTCAGGGAACCGTCCGTCATCGCCTACGATAAAAACACCGACGAAGTGGTGGCCGTGGGCGAGGCCGCGCACCGGATGCTCGGACGCACGCCGGATAACATCGTGGCCGTGCGGCCCCTGCGCGACGGCGTGATCTCGAACTTCGAGTACACAGCCAAAATGCTCAAGTATTTCATCCGCAAGGTGTGCGGCAGCTTCCCGTTCCGCCCCCGCATCATGATCTGCGTGCCCTCGCTCGTCACCGAGGTGGAGGAGCGCGCGGTGTACGATTCCGCCATGGAGGCGGGCGCGCGGCGCGTCTATCTCATCGAGGAGCCGATTGCGGCCGCCATCGGCGCGGGGCTGGATATTGCGCGCCCGCACGGCAACATGATCGTGGATATCGGCGGCGGCACCACCGACATCGCCGTGGTCTCCCTCAAGGAAACGGTGGCCTCCACTTCCATCCGCGTGGCGGGGGATGAGTTCAACGACGCCATCGCGCAGTACATCCGCCGCAAATACAGCGTGCTCATCGGCGAGCGCACCGCCGAGGAAATCAAAATCCGCATCGGCTGCGTCTTCCCGCGCGAGCAGAAGCTCGCCATGGACGTGAAAGGGCGCTGCCTGATCACGGGCCTGCCCAAAACCGTCACCGTCACCTCCGAGGAAACGCGCGAGGCGCTCGCGGAGGTTTCGCAGGCGGTGCTCGACGCCGTGCATTCCGTGCTGGAAAAAACGCCCCCGGAGCTGACGGGCGACATTCTGGACAGCGGCATTTTGCTCACGGGAGGCGGCAGCCTCCTCTCGGGCCTCGCGCCGCTGCTCGCGCAGAATACGGGCATCCCCGTGCGGGTGGCCGAGGACCCCATCACCTGTGTCGCGCGCGGAACGGGCATCGCGCTCGAACATCTGGAACAGCTCACCGACGGCCTGCTCTACATCTCCCGCCAAAAGCGGGATTCCTGATACTACTCTTCGATCAAGGCCGCCCAAAAAACCGGGCAAAGCCGCGGCATACGGTTTTGTGAGGATTTTTGTTCACGGCCTCAGAAGAAGGTTCGTTTGTACCGCCCTGCGGGGCGGCGCGTTCCCGCCGCCGCCCGGCGCTCTCCGGGCGCGGCCCGGTAGGAAAGGATGGTCGAATCAGTGGAAACCGTTTGCCAGCAGCAGGGAGGCTCGTTCGACGCTCTCGTGGTGGGCTGCGGCTTTTCCGGCGCCGTGGTTGCACGGCGCCTCGCCGAAGCCGGCAAGAAGGTGCTCATTCTCGAAAAGCGCCCGCACATCGGCGGCAACATGTTCGACAGCGCCGACGAAAACGGCGTGCTGGTGCACCGCTACGGCCCCCATATCTTCCATACGAACAACGAGGACGTGTTCCGCTTTCTCTCGCGCTTCTCGGATTTCTTCCCCTACGAGCACCGCGTGCTCGGCAGCATCGACGGCAGGCTCGTGCCCATCCCGTTCAACCGCCGCTCCGCCGCGCTGCTGTTCGGCGAGAAACAGGCTGCGGCCGTGTTCCTCGAGCTTTCCGCCGCCTACCCGGGGCGCGCGCGCGTTACGGTGCCGGAGCTGCTCGAAAGCCGCAGCGCGGCCGTGAAGCGCCTGGGCGAATTCGTGTTCGAAAAGGTGTTCCGCAACTACACCGCGAAGCAGTGGGGCATGGCCCCGGAGCTTGTGGACCGTTCCGTGCTCGGACGCGTGCCCGTGGTGCTGGGCGACGACGACCGCTATTTTTCCGACGCGATCCAGCAAATGCCCGCTTTGGGCTACACCACGCTGTTCCGCGCCATGCTCACCCACCGCAACATTTCGCTGGCGCTCGGGTTCAACGCGCTTTCGCGCCTGCAGGCGGACCCTTCCGCCCCGGCGCTGCTGTTCGGCGGCAAGCCGCTCGACGCTCCCGTGATCTGGACCGGCCCGGCCGACGAGCTGTTCCGCCATGTGTACGGCGCGCTGCCCTACCGCTCCCTGAGCCTGGCAGTAGAGCGCTACGACGTCACGCACTACCAGCCCGCGGCCGTGGTGAACTACCCCAACGAGGAGGAGTTCACGCGCATCACGGAATTCAAATACCTCACGGGCCAGACCATTGCGAACGCCACGAGCATCATGAAGGAGTATCCGCTGCCCTACCAGCCCGGCGCGGCGCGCGGCAACATCCCGTATTATCCCATCGCCTCGCCGGAATCCGCGGCGCTGTACGCAAGGTACCAGGCGCTCGCCGCGCGCTTCCCGAACCTCTACCTGTGCGGGCGGCTCGCGCAGTACCGCTATTACAACATGGACGCCGCCGTGGGCGTGGCGCTGAAGCTTTCCGACCAGGTGCTGGCGCGCATGTAACGCTTTTCCTGCTGCAGAACAGCCGGCGCTTCGGCGGCGCCGGCCTCTTTTTTGTTTTCCCCAGATTGCTTTCTGTTTTCCGTTTTGGCGAAAGGGGAGATCGGGATGGTATGGAGCGTCCGCAAAGCCGTTCCCGGCGAGGAAGCGGCGGTTTCGCATATCCTCGCGGCCACCTGGAAAACCGCCTATAAGGGCATCATCGACCAGGCTTACCTCGACCGCATCGACGAAAACAGCCCGCTCCGGCTTTCGCGCTTCGCGCAGGATATCGCGCGGGGGAACATCCTCGTGGCGCAGCGCGGCGGGGAGATTCCGGGCGCGGCCGTCACCTGCCCGTGCCGGGATGCGGATTTCCCCGGCTGCGGCGAGCTGCACGCGCTCTACATGCTGGGTTCCGCCCAGCGCGCGGGCGGGGGATCGGCGCTGCTGCGCACGGCGCAGGAACAATTCCGCAAAGAGGGCTGCCGGAAGATGATCGTCTGCTGCCTTGCGCAAAACACCTCCTGCGCGTTTTACGCGCACATGGGCGGCGAACGCGTAAAGGAGGCGGCGTGGGACACGCAGGACGGGCGCTCCTACCCGCTCGCGGTGTTCGCGTTCGCGCTCTGAACGCCCGAACCGGGCAAAGAAACCGGATATTTTGTAAAAGAGAGGATCTCCATGAAATACGACTTTACTTCCATCATCGACCGCCGCGGCAAAGACGCCGTCGCTTTGGACGGCGTGGGCGCCCGGCCCGGGTTCGCGCCCGATGCGCCGCGGGAAGGCTTCGACGTCATTCCCATGTGGATTGCCGATATGAACTTCCCCACGTTCCCGGCCATTTCCGAAGCCATCATCGAGCGCGCCCGGCACCCGATGTTCGGCTATTTCGAGCCTTCGGACGAGTATTACCGCTCCATCATCCGCTGGCAGGAGGACCGCAACGGCGTTTCCGGCCTCACAAAGGAGTGCATCGGCTATGAAAACGGCGTGCTGGGCGGCGTCGTCTCCGTTCTGGATGCGTTTTCCGCGCCCGGCGACCCGGTTCTGCTGCATTCGCCCACCTATGTCGGCTTTACCCACTGCGTGGAAAACAACGGCCGCAAAATCATCCTCAGCCCGCTAAAGCCGGATCAGGACGGCATATGGCGTATGGATTTTGAAGATATGGACGCCAAAATCAAAGAGCACAACATCCATGTCGTCATTTTTTGCAGCCCGCACAACCCCTGCGGCCGCGTATGGGAAAAGTGGGAGCTGGAAAAGGCCATGGAAGTTTACCGGAACAACGACTGCGTCGTCATCTCCGATGAAATCTGGTCCGATCTCATACTGGAAGGCCATAAGCACATCCCCACACAATCCGTGAGCGAAGACGCGCGCAGGCGGACGGCGGCGCTGTACGCGCCCAGCAAGACCTTCAATCTGGCCGGGCTGGTCGGGTCCTATCACATTATTTACAGCAAGTATCTGCGCGACCGCGTGCGCGCCCAGGGCAGCAAATCCCACTATAACAGCATGAACGTGCTGAGCATGTATGCGCTGATCGGCGCGTACCGGCCCAAGGGGTACGAGTGGGTGGACGAGCTGCGCGAGGTGCTGAGCGAAAACGTCGAGTACGTCTGCGATTTCGCGAAGCGCCATTTCGAGGGCGTGACGTTTTCAAAGCCGCAGGGCACCTACATGATCTTCCTGGACTGCACGGAGTGGTGCCGGAAGCACGGCAAAACCCTCGACGAACTGGAAAAGAGCGGCTGGGACGTGGGCGTCGCCTGGCAGGACGGCCGTATGTTCCACGGCGCCTGTTCCATCCGCATGAACGTGGCGCTTCCGCAAAGCCGGGTCAAAGAGGCGATGGACCGCCTCGGACGGTACGTTTTCCGTGCGTGACGGATTCCGCCGGGAGCGCGCTTACGGATCAAAAAGGGCTGTTGCAAAACTAAAGTTTCGCAGCAGCCCTTTTTGATCCGATTGGCCTTGAAAATGCGGCCTTTCCGGCAAACAGAAAAATCCGGCAGCCGATCGGCTGCCGGATTTTTTGAAATGGTGGACCCAAGGGGGCTCGAACCCCTGACCTCCGCGATGCGAACGCGGCGCTCTCCCAGCTGAGCTATGAGCCCATATGCGTGGGGAAATCGGGAAATCTGCCGAGGGTTTTATCGGAAAGCGGAAAATTTCGGCCCGCAGGCTGAAATTTTGGCCGCTTATTTATTTTATCGGTTTACGCCCCGTTTGTCAAGCTCTTTTTTTGCCGCGGCCGGCCCGGAAGGATCTCTTGCCATACGCCGGCGCGGAAAGGCCGCAAAAGTCCTGCGGCGAAGTGCCGCAAAACACTTGACAGCCCCCGATGATTTGTATATACTAATATAGTCCCTTTCGGGGTGTAGCTCAGTTTGGTATGAGTGCTTGGTTCGGGACCAAGAGGCCGTGAGTTCGAGTCTCACCACTCCGACCACCAAAGAACCCGCATAGAACCTGCGAATGCAGGCGCTGTGCGGGTTCTTGCTGTTTTTGGGGCAGCCGGGCAAGCCCCGCGGCGCGCGCTATTTTTCGTCCCCGCTCCCGCCCAGATTGACGATCTCGATGGAGGGGCACATCTCCAGCCAGTTGATGGCGGGCGTGTACTCCTTGGCGAAAACGACACGTTTAATACCGCATGTGATTATTAGTTTCTGGCACTCGGGGCAGGGCGTGTGCGTCACGTACATCGTGGCGCCCTCTCGTTCCTCCGGCGCCACCTCGAGCAGGCAGTTTACCTCGGCGTGGATGGTGCGCACGCAGTGGTTGTTCACCATCAGGCAGCCCGCCTCGTCGCAGTGCGGAAGGCCCTTGGGGCTCCCGTTGTAGCCCGTGCCCTTGATGCGTCTGTCCCGCACGAGAACGGCCCCTACGTGGAGGCGTTCGCAGGTGCTTCGCTCGCTCACCATGCGGGCGATATCCATAAAGTAATGGTCCCAGTCCTTGCGCATATTTTTCACCGCTTTCCCGATAGTCGGTCAAATCTTTTCTGATTATACGCGCTCCGCGGGCGGTTTACAAGCCTCCGGGGCGGCCGCGCGGGGCCGCCTTGCGGCGGGGAATCCGGGGGGAGCCGCCCGGCGCTCCGCATTGCGGAAAAAACCGCCCCGGCGCGAAGCCGGGGCGGTTTTTGTACGGGCCGAAACCTTAATCAATCGCTCACATAAGGGAGCAGGGCGATGTGCCTTGCACGCTTGATGGCGATGGTGAGTTCGCGCTGATGATGCGCGCAGGTGCCGGTGACACGGCGCGGAAGAATCTTCGCGCGCTCGGAAAGGAACCGGCGGAGCTTCGCGATATCCTTATAGTCGATGGTATCGACCTTGTCCACACAGAAGCTGCAAACCTTCTTGCGGCCCTTGCGGCCCCTGCGGTCGCCGCGGTCATTGCGGTCATTGCGGTCGCCGCGTTCGTTGCGATCCATACGGATAACCTCCTTTTTGCTTGTAGGATACGAAAATCAGAACGGCAGATCGTCGTCGCCGTCGATCTCCACAAAATCGCCGTTGTCGCCCGAGGAAACGGCCGGCGCCTGCTGCGCGCGGCTCTCGGCGGGAGCGGAAGCTCCGCCGCCCGAGGTTGCGTCCCTCTTGGATTCGGCGAAATGAACGTTGTTCGCCACGATCTCAAATGCCTTGCGCTTGACGCCCTGGTTATCGGTGTAGCTGCGCGTTTGAATCGCGCCTTCCACCGCCACGAGCTGCCCTTTGCGGAAGTACCTGGCCGCAAACTCGGCCGTGCCGCGCCAGCAGACGATGTCGATGAAATCGGTCTGCCGCTCGGAGCCTGACTTCACATAGCTGCGGTCCACCGCAAGCGTAAAGCTCGTCACGGGGATATCGCCGCTCGTGTGACGCAGTTCGGGATCTGCCGTAAGCCTGCCGTTCAGCGCTGCTATATTCAGCATAGTTACCTCCAAATCCGCGCCCAAGGCGCGTGTTTGCCGGCATGTTAAAGGGCAAACAGGGAAGCCGGTCTTACTTCTTGTCGAGCGCGATGATCAGAGAGCGCAGCACGCTGTCGCTGATCTTGAGCTGACGGTCGAGCTCGGCGGGGAACTCGCTGCCGCTCGTGAAGTTGTACTGCACGTAGTAGCCCTCGTTCTCGTCGTCGATGGGATAGGCGAGCCTGCGCTTGCCCCACGGATCGACACTTTCCAGTGTGCCGTTCGCCTCGACGAGCGCCTTGAACTTCTCGACCTGCGCCGCGGTATCCTCTTCGCTCAGGGTAGGCTTCAGAATGATAACGGATTCATACTTGGATGTGATTGCTGCCATGGAATTGCACCTCCTTTTGGACATAAGGCCGCTTTTCGGCGGCAAGGATGATTGCTTTCCGCATGGGGCGGAAAAACAATTTCATATCATCTTATCATAAAACAAAAAAGGAGTCAAGCATTTGTTCCGCGCCGAACGCGCCGCCCGGCCGTTTCGGTCAGATAAAGTGCAGGGCCTGCAGAACGCCCGCAACGGCGGGAAGCGTGGCAAGGCTGAACAGCGTGGTGAGCGCCACGAGCCTTGAGGGAAGCTCGGTGCTGCGCCCCGTGAGCTGGGCGAGAATAACCGTGACGCCCGCAACGGGGCAGGCGGTGATGATGACGCAGCACAGCAGCAGCGTGCCGTGCAGGCCCGCCGCGTGCAGAAGGAACAGCGCGGCTACGGGCAGCGCCAGATTGCGCACGAACAGCATCAGCCAGTTGGAAGCGCCCGAGAACATGCGCCGGAAAGGCACCTCCGAAAGGCTCGCGCCCACGAGGACCATCGAAAGAGGCGTATTGAGGGACGAAACGTCCTGAAGGGCGGCGTTGAGGGGGCCCGGCGGGCGCAGCGAAAGGCGGAAGCAGACGACGCCCGCGAGCGTGGCGAGGATATTCGGGTTGAGCAGCGACCGCGCGAAGGAGCGCGGGTTCACCCTGCCGCGGTAGAGCATCAGCCCGTACGACCACATGAACAGATTGGTAACGGCGTTGAAGGCGGCGCCGTAAAACAGGCCGAGGCTGCCGGCAATGCCCTGCAGCAGCGGGTACCCCATAAAGCCGCTGTTTGTAAAAATGGCGGCAAACTGCAGCACCGTGCGGTCCTCTGCCTGCGGCACTGTCCGCTTATTGAACAGCAGGCGCCCCGCGCCGATAGAGCCGAGGTTCACCGCAAAGGAGGCCGCAGCGGTTGCGAGAAGGCCGCCGAGCATGGCGGAAGTGTACTTCATTTCGAACGCCACAAAGATGATGCAGGGGCACACCACATAGCACAGCAGCCACGACATCTGCGAAACGCCCTCGCCGCTGAGGACTCCGCCCTTTGCGAGCACATATCCGAGCCCCATGAGCAGGAAAAGGATGGCGACCTGGTTGAGCACGACAAAAAATGTCATAATCGCCTCTTACGTTTCCAAGGATGTATTTGCGGCTGCTCCGCGCGCGTTGCCGCAGGGGACAATATGTTTTTTGGCTTTGCGTTCCCGAACGCGGGGATGGCAGTCTTTCTTGATTATAGACGATGCCAAACCGCTTGGCAAGGCGGGCGGGAAAGAGAATTTCTTTATTGCGCTTTTTTGCGCGTGCGGGCGCGCGGAGCAGGCCCGTGGAGCGCGCCGCGGCGCTCCGGCGGAAGGCCCCCGATTCCTATCCCATCAAAAACCGGTATAAAGCGGAGAAAATCCGCGTCAAACCCGTCTCTCCGGGGTTTTGACGCGGATTTTTACTGCGGTTTTACGGAGCTACGCCTCAGTGCGCAAGCAGGCTGCTTATGTCGCGCCGCATGCTCACGGGCACGCTTTGGGTGGGAACGCCCACGCGGAACAGCATCTGCACCGTGCCGCCCCCGGGCGCGTATTTTTGGCGGAAACCGGCATAGAGCGCGTGCATCTCGGGGTATTCCTCCAGAACCTGACTCAGCGGCTGCATCGCAAGGCCCAGCGTGTGCCCCGTGAGCACGAGACGGCTGTAGAGCATTCCGCTTTCCACCTGCTGAACGCGGCCGTTCCCGGAGGATACCAGCAGCGCGTAGGCGGGGGCGCTTTCCACGGAGGTTTTCGTGTAGCCGATGAAATTCTGCGAAGCGGCCTTGCCGGTGTTGAGCGAGGGGAAGATGGTGAGCACGCCCTGCAGCATATCCTTCCGGAACCCGGAAACGCCCTGCCCTTCCACCGAATATCCATAGCGGTAGCGGTTTTTCGCATACTCGTTGGGGCGGAAGATGGCGTTCGATTCGTCCATGACGCGCGCTACTCCCGCCTCCACTTCGGCGCTTTTGAGCGCGTAGGAGCCGATATCCCGCACGCCGGCGAAGTCCTGCACGATTCGCACCGAAACGCCCTGCGGCGCGGGCAGCGATTCCAGCGCGGATACCTGCCCGGCGGAAAGTTTTTGCGCCTTGTAGGCATCCCGGTTGGTATCGGGCAGGAACAGCGCGCCGTAGAGCGCGCTGCCGGCTTTTGCCGCTTTGGAAAGCGTAATCTCCGCCACGGGCTTTTCGTCCATGCTCTGCGCAAGCCGCGTTTCGTCGTACACGCCCGCCGGGAACAGGCGGATGGATGCGCTGTAGCCGTCCTGCTGCGCGGCCACCGCCGCGTATTCGAGGAACGTCCCCTGCGAGATCATCATCTGGCGCGCGTCGGGGTCCACCTCTCTGGTCATACGCGAGCTGTCCGCATAAAGATAGAAGGTTTGCGGATCGGAGCCGTCGAGTTTGATCTTCCACGGCTGCATGTTGTGGTTGCTCGCCGCGAGCAGGCCGCGCGCCGCCGCGCGCACGCGCGGGTCCGGAAAGCCCGCGGCGTAGCTTTTGGACCACGGTTCCAGATAAGCAGGTTTCATAAAGCCTCCGCTCAGGCAAAACAGCGCGGCAACGGCGAGCAGGCATAAAGCGGCCGCGCCGCCCAGCACAAGGAGCGCCGCTTTCGCGGCTTTCGGCAAGTGTTTCATCGTTTTTCTCCCCCGCGCCGGGTAATCAGGCGCAGCAGCCATTCGAAAGCGCCGGCCACGAAATCCCGCGGCTCGGTGTTGTGATATTCGTGCAGGTACCCTCCCTTTTTCGCCCCGGTGTTGAACACGCCCACGGCGCAGGCCCACAGAATCAGCGCGGCGTTTTCGCCGCCGAGCCCTTTTCGCAGCTCGCCGTTTTCCTCGCCCCGCGCGAGCGCCCCGGCCAGGCGGCCGAAAAGCTGTTCGCCCAGGCGGTAGCATTCGGCTTTGGAGGCGTCCTCCACGCCGGTGCGGACGTCCGGGTCGGTGGTTTCGTATTCCATAATGGCCTTAAAGTAATCCGGATACTGCTGCGAAAAATCGAAAAGGGTGAAGAAGATGCCGTGCAGCTCCTCCGCGGCGCTCTGCGGCGCGCGCTCCCGGAACTGTTCGTCGAGCATCCCGAGCAGCAGCCGGTAGCCCCGAATCATGATCTCGAAATAGATCTGCTCCTTGCTGCTGAAATAGACGTAAAGGGTGCGCTTGCTGAATTCCGCCTCCTTCGCCACCTCGTCCATCGATGCGTGCTCGAACCCCTTCGCGAAAAAGACCCGCTCCGCCGCGTCCACGATATCCTCGCGCCGCAGCTCGATGCCGCGCCTGCGGCGTTCCTGTTCGCCCATACCGTTTTCCTCACTGACGTGCATTTGTTTAAACTAATAGTTTACTTTATTATACTCCGGGTTTTCTGCGCTGTCAATACCGCCCGCGCGGAAAAAAATACCGCGCGGGCGTGAAGCCCGCACGGTATTTTGCAAAAACGATCCAAACCGGAGCAGCCGGAACAACCGAAACAATCCAAACCCCGAACACATGTTCGAAAGCGGACACGCGCGGCGTCACGCTTTTCCGAGCACGACCTCCACGCGGTGCGTGCCGCCCGAAAACAGCGGCAGCAGCGCGCCCGCGCATGGCTTGCCGTCCACGGTGCAGGAAGCCACCCCGCGGCAGACGTGCCCGGGGTTTTTCACCTCGATCTCGTAAACCGCGCCGCGGAACACGCGCCGCACGCGGTAGCCCTCCCAGCCGGCCGGGATGCACGGGTCTACGCGCAGGCCGCCGAATTCCGTGCGCACGCCCAGAATGTACTGCGAGAGCACGAAGAAGTTCCACGCCGCGGTGCCCGTGAGCCACGAGTTCTTGGCCTCGCCGTAACGGGAGGCGTCGCGCCCGGCCACCATCTGGGAATAAACGTAGGGTTCGGTGCGGTGGATCTCGCTGATATTTTCGAGGTAGGCCGGGGCGATTTTGCGGTAGAGCGAGAAGGCGCGGTCGCCGCGGCCGAGCACGGCCTCCGCCGCGATGGCCCAGGCGTTGTTGTGGCAGAACACCGCCGCGTTCTCCTTGTAGCCGGGCGGGTAGCTCGAGATCTCGCCCAGCTCCGGATGGTACTTCGTGTAGGCCGGCTGGCACAGCAGCACGCCGTAGGGCGTTTCCAGCAGGCGCTGGAGGCTATCCATTGCCTGCGCGGCCTGCCCCGTTTCGAGCCCGATGCCCGCCATGACGCAGAAGCCCTGCGTTTCGATGTAAATTTTTCCCTCGTCGTTCTCGTGGCTACCCACCTTGTGGCCGAGGCTGTCGTACGCGCGCAGGAACCATTCGCCGTCCCACCCGTACTCAAGCACGGCGCGCCGCATCATCTCCACATGGCGCCGCGCCTCCGCGGCTTCCTCCGGAAGGCCGTGCAGGCGGCACAGCCCGGCGAAATCCTGCCCGATGAGCACGAACATGGCGGCGATGAGCACCGACTCCGCCACGCGGCCGTCGGAATTGCCCGTCGTCTGGAACGGCTCGTCGGGGTTTTGGGAAAAACAGTTGAGGTTGAGGCAGTCGTTCCAATCCGCCCGGCCGATAAGCGGCAGGCCGTGCGGCCCGAGGTTGTGCAGCACGTGCCAGAATGAGCGGCGGCAGTGCTCGAGCAGGGGCGCTTTCTCCCGCTCGTCGTTTTCGAACGGCACCGGCTCGTCGAGAAACGCGGCGTCGCCCGTCTCCTTCACATAGGCCGCCACGGCGCAGATGAGCCAGAGCGGGTCGTCATTGAAGTTGCCGCCGATCTCGTTGTTGCCGCGCTTGGTGAGCGGCTGGTACTGGTGGTAAGCGCCGCCGTCGCGCAGTTGGGTGGCCGCGAGGTCGCGGATGCGCGCGCGCGCCTGCGCGGGCAGCATGTGCACGAAACCGAGGATATCCTGGTTGGAATCCCGAAAGCCCATGCCTCGCCCGGTGCCCGATTCGAAATAGGAGGCCGAACGCGAAAGGTTGAACGTGACCATGCACTGGTACGGATTCCAGATATCCGCCATGCGGTCGAGCCGCTCGTCGCCGCTGTGCAGCCGGAAGCGCGAAAGCAGCTCCTCCCAGTTTTCACGCAGGGCCGAAAACGCCGCGTCACACTTCTCATTGGTATCGTAGCGCGCAAGCAGGGCGCGCGCGGGGGAACGGTTTACGCGGCCCTCGGCGTCGAACTTCTGCTCAGGCGGGTTTTCGGCGTAGCCCAGCACGAAGATGAGCTCCGTCGATTCGCCCGGCTCGAGGCGCAGCCGCAGAAAATGCGAGGCGATGGGGTGCCAGCCGTCCGCGCGCGAATTCCCGGGCTTGCCGCCCATTACGGCGGCGGGGCTCGCAAGCCCGTTCATGGGGCCGAGGAACGCGTCACGGTCGGTGTCGAAGCCGTCCACAGGGCGGTTCACGGCGTAAAAGGCGAAATGGTTGCGGCGCTCGCGGTATTCGGTGGTGTGGCAGAGCAGCGGGCCGTCGATATCCACCTCGCCGGTGCTGAAGTTGCGCTGGAAATTCGAGGCGTCCGCCGCCGCATCCCACAGGCAGAATTCCAAAAACGACGTGAGCGTGAACTCCTTGGGCGCGGCGCCGAGGTTTCGCAGCGTGACGCAGTGGAGCTCGCACGGGTCGTTTTGCGGCACGAAGAACAGCACCGACGCTTCCAGCCCGTTTTTGCGGCCCGTGATGCGGGTGTAGCCGAGGCCGTGGCGGCATTCGTAAAATTCCAGCGGGGTCTTCACGGGCTTAAACGTCGGCGACCACACGGTGCCGCCGTCGTTTATGTAAAAATAGCGGCCGTTGCTATCCACCGGAATGTCGTTGTAACGGTAGCGCAGGATGCGGCGCAGCCGGGCGTCGCGGTAAAAGCAGTAGCCTCCCGCCGTGTTGGAAACGAGCGAGAAGAAGTCCTGCGTGCCCAGGTAGTTGATCCACGGATAGGGCGTGTAAGGCGTGGTGATCACATACTCGCGGGCTTCGTCGTCGAAATACCCGAATTTCATAAACGGTTCGTCCTTTCTGGCTCCATACCGCCGCGGCGGCAATCCCGCCGCAGCGTTTATCCCGCCGCGCGGGCGGGGGGGGGGGGGGGGGGGGGGGGGGGGGGGGGGGGGGGGGGGGGGGGGGGGGGGGGGGGGGGGGGGGGGGGGGGGGGGGGGGGGGGG